>NZ_JBXAWS010000047.1:0-1023 GCF_057292075.1 Stenotrophomonas sp. 1L-E-5-B-C3 | reverse complement strand
TGTGATCTCTCTGTAGGTTGTTCATCCGGGACATCTTTGGAAAATGGTGGTTACCACACCGTTCCAGTCCCCAAAGAGCCCGGATGAACAATCATAAAAATGCCCGTTTGACGCCGTTTAGTCGAGCGCTTCTGGTCCGCCGCATCCTCCACGAGGGCCTACGCCCGGAAGAAGCAGCTCAAGCGTGTGGCGTAAGTGTGCGTACGGCCTACAAGTGGCTGGCCCGATTCCGCCAGTTCGGGGCACCGGGCCTGGAAAACCGCAGCTCACGGCCTCACCAGACGCCGCATGCCACACCTGCTCCGGTAGTCGAGCAAATCAAGGAGCACCGCCGTAAGCGGCAGACCTACCTGACCATCTCCAAGGCGCTGGGGGTCGGCCACAGTACGATTTCAAGGCTGATGCGCGCCCACGGCCTCAATCGGTTGTGTCGGCTTGATCCGCCCAAGGAGGTCATCCGATACGAATACGATCAGCCCGGAGGGCTGCTGCATCTGGACATCAAGAAGCTGGGCAACTTCCAGCGGCCAGGGCACAGAACCGATGCCAAGCGCAGGGGAAACGCCGCCGGCGGTGGCTGGGGCTACGTCCACGTGGCCATCGACGATCACTCCCGGGTCGCCTTCAGCAGCGTCCACCCCAACGAACAGGGCGAAACCGCCTGTCAGGCGTTGCTGGGCGCTCTGGAGTACTACGCCAGCCTGGGAATCACCTTCAAGCGGATCCTGACCGACAACGGTGCCTGCTATCGCTCTACCGCCTTTGCCAAGCTGCTCAAATCCCTTGGGATCAAGCACATCAGAACCAAGCCCTACACGCCGCGGACCAATGGCAAAGCCGAGCGCTTCATCCAGACCAGCCTGCGCGAGTGGGCTTACGCCTGCGAGTACGCATCCTCGGACCAGCGCAATTCCGTGTTGAACCAATGGCTGCACCACTACAACTGGCACCGTCCCCATATGGCGATCGGCGGCCAGCCACCTATCTCAAGAGTACGGCTGAACAACGTAGTGGGTTTACACA
>NZ_JBXAWS010000046.1:0-1204 GCF_057292075.1 Stenotrophomonas sp. 1L-E-5-B-C3 | reverse complement strand
CGACGTCAGGCTCAAAGGGTCGGCCACTTCTCAGTACGCCCCAAATCAGATGGATGAGCTTGCGCATCACTGCACACATGACGACCTTGAAGGGCTTGCCTTTCGCGCTGAGCCGGTCTGCAAAGGACTTCAGTGTGGGGTTGTGGGTCTTCCCGGTCAGCGCCGGCATGTACAGCTTTTTGCGGAAATTGGCGTCGCCGACGCGTGATATCCGGCATTTGCCTTCGTAGTTTCCTGATTGACGCTGGGCCGGATTCAGGCCCGCGTGGGCAACCACCTGGCGCACGTCGCTGTATTTGCTTAGATCCCCCAGCATGGCCAACAGCTGGGCACTGCTGGTGTTGCCTACACCGGGGATGCTGGTAAGCAGTTGATGACGCCGGCGCAGGTCCGGATCGTTATCGATATGGTCCTCAATCGCCTTCTGGACCTGCTTGATCTGCTCTTCCAACGTCCGGATCACATCCTTGATCCCTTGCTGGACCGAGATATCGGCAACGTCCAGGCGGTTGTGCTCCATCTGCAGCATTTCCTGGAGATCATCTCGACGCCGTACCAAGGCGCGCAGCTTCACCTCCGAGGGCGTCGGTGGAACGTAGGGATGCAGCTTTTCCGAGCGTTGTGCCTCAAAAAACCGGGCAATCAGCTTGGCGTCGCTGCGGTCAGTCTTGGTCCGCATCCCCTCCGCCTGCCCAAACGCCTTTACTCGGGCGGGATTGGCCACATGAACCACTACCCCCGCTTCCACCAGTGCTTGAGCCAAGGCCTCGTGATAGATGCCTGTAGCCTCCATACCTACCGCCGCGTTCGGCGCATGTTTGGCGCGCCAGGCCAGAAGCTCATCAAAACCCTTTGGCGTATTGGGGAGTTTGGCCTTGGTTCGATACTTGCCGTGAGATAGAGGCAGGGCGATGTCAAAAGTCGCCTTGGCTGCGTCGATGCCGATAAATTGCATGATTTCGCTCCAGCTTGAACTTACGATCGTGATCGGAAGCCGCCAGACTTGCCCTTGTGAGTACAGGCTCTCACCCGATGGCGGGCCTAAGATACCGTTCAAGTTCCATGGCGGTGTCAGGCCGCCGACGCGCTGAATCTACTTTGCAAGCTCGAAGGCTTAAGAGCCGAGGCAGCGTCATCGGAGCCTCCCGGGTCACCGGGGGATTGTGCCTGATCAGGGCACGATCCAAGACACAAGAGCCGAGCC
>NZ_JBXAWS010000045.1:0-1428 GCF_057292075.1 Stenotrophomonas sp. 1L-E-5-B-C3 | reverse complement strand
TGAAGTGACCCCCGGGAATTGGACACCAGATCCAACCCCGAGGGATACATGAACAGATACGACGCGCGTTTCAAACTGCAGGTCGCCAAAGAGGCCTGCAAGACCTCCACATCGGTCAAAGCCATTGCCCGTCGCCACGGCCTGGAGTTCTCCACGGTCAGGCGCTGGGTGGCGACCTATCGGCTGCATGGTTGGCGAGGATTTCATCGCCAGGCCCGGTTCTATGACCTCCCGTTCAAGCTGGCTGTCCTGGAGAAAATGAGCCAGGACGGCATGTCCGGGCGGGAGGCCACCACCTACTTTCAAATTGGCGATGCCGGCGCGGTGGGGCGATGGCGGCGCCTGTATGCTCAAGGCGGTGCCCAAGCGTTGGCACCCCCTCCGCCGCCGCCCCGAAAGCCGATGAAAAAGACCCGTTCGTCCAAGCCACCTGAAGATATGAGCCGCGATGAGCTGCTCAAGGAAGTCGCCTATCTGCGTGCGGAGACCGACTACCTAAAAAAACTCGATGCCTTGATCCGGGAAGAGCAGGCGGCGCAGGACGCAAAGCGCAAGCCGTCCAAGGATTGAGGCAGGTTCATACGCTGTCGCTTCTGCTCGAAGCAGCTGAGCTGTCACGCAGTACGTTCTATTACCAGAACCATGTCCTGGCCCATCCGGATCAGGACGAGGCACAGCTGTGCGAGCGCATCCGTGCAATCTACGATCAAAGCCAAGGGCGCTATGGCTATCGCACGGTGACGCTGGAATTAGCCAATCAGGGCCATCGGACCAATCACAAGCGGGTTCAGCGCCTGATGGGGGAGATGGGGCTGAAATCGCGGGTGCGTGTGAAGCGCTACCAGGCCTTCAAGGGGGCGGCCAACGTTGTGGTTGGCAATGACCTCAATCGCCAGTTCCATGCCGAGCGCCCCAACCAGAAATGGGTGACTGACGTGACCGAGTTCAAGGTGCAGGGCATGAAGCTGTACCTGTCGCCGATCATGGACCTCTACAACGGCGAAATCGTGGCTTATCAGATCAAGCGTCGGCCCGTATTTGATCTGGTGGGCCAAATGCTGGAGGAGGCCATCAAGAAGCTTCCCCCGGATGAGCGCCCCATGATCCACTCCGACCAGGGCTGGCAGTACCAGCATGAAAACTACCGGCACATGCTGGAAAAGCACTCGTTGAAACAAAGCATGTCCCGGCGCGGCAACTGCCTGGACAATGCGGCGATGGAGAGCTTCTTTGGGACGCTGAAGTCGGAATTCTTCTACCTGAACAGCTTTGACAGCATCGAGAGTCTGGAAGCTGGGCTGGTGGAATACATCCAGTACTACAACGAAGAGCGCATCAAACTGAAACTGAAAGGTCTCAGCCCGATAAAGTACCGGGAGCAGGCCCAATCGGCCGCCTGACCCCGTCCAAGTCTCGGGGGTCACTTCA
>NZ_JBXAWS010000043.1:0-1978 GCF_057292075.1 Stenotrophomonas sp. 1L-E-5-B-C3 | reverse complement strand
CCCCGTTGCCTAGCGGCACCCGCTCGTAGAAGGCGGCCACCGATTGGCCGTCCTCCAGGAGCATCGATTTCGACTCGGGCAAGAACTCCACCCAGGGCAGCAGTTCCACGAAGGACGGTGCGACGTCGTACAGCGCCTGCTCGTCGGCCACGGTCGCCGGCTTGCGGCCCTGGACCGCGGCGCCGGGTTCGGGGATGCCGGCTTGCTGCAAGGCCTCGACGTGGCGCTGCCAGCCGTCCGGCTGCTCGTCGGCGGCGGTGTCTTCGGCGCTGACGGCAGCCAGCTTCGGCCATGGAAGTTTCCACCGCATCAGTAGTCCTCCGTCCTCTCGCCAGGCATCGCGTACTGCACGCGCTGGTACAAGGGGAAAACCGTCGTGTAGCCCGGCACGGGAACGGGGTCGGTGCCGGCCAGGTGCGGGTACACGTACATCACGAGATCGGGATTGGGCAGACGCTGGAACTGGCGGTGAACCTCATTGCGCGCGGTGCGCGTGTAGCGCATCTGCTCGACAGGTGCGGCCTGCACGTCGGCGTCGGTCAGGGGCCGACGCAGGCTCTGGCGCGCATCGAGCAACTGGCGGCCGGCGTTCCGTCCGGCTGCGCCACCGCCGTCGCCGGCCTCCTGCTGCCAGATGTCCATCATCGTGCGGTCACCGTGGGTCAACAGCTTTTCCTTGCTGGTGGTGCAGCCGGCGAGCACCGCGACGGCGAGGGCCAGTGCTAGGCCACGGGCCAGGTTAGTCAAGTTCAAGGGCATGGCTTTCTCCTGCGCGGTGATCGACCTTGCGGCCTTCGGGATCGAAGTCGATGGCGAGCGGCTTTTCGAGGTGGACGGCAACCTTGGCGCCGGGTTGGACATAGACGGCGGCGAAGGCTTGGCCGTAGAGCTTGTTGACCCAGGCCGACATGTCCCGGACACCGCCCGCGAGAATCTGGCCGACCGCTTCTTGGCCGGTGATGCCCACGGTGCCGATGGAGCCGTCCGAGCCGACATAGGACATGCGGCCGCTGCCACTCTCGATGAACGAGGCCACACCGGCACCGGCCGCGGTGATCAGGGCCTGCGAGCCGAGGTATTGCTGGGCGTTGCTGCGCCGCTCGCCGCTGACGCAAGGAATGCCGTGGGGATCGCTGATCCAGCCCAAGCCGTCGCGCTGTTGGTTGTTCTGCTGGTTGCCCTCGCGGTCTTCGGGGATCGTGCGAATCGTGCCGTCGTTGAAGACGAACGTGATGCTGCGCACCTGACCTCGCACGCACGAGAGCGTCCAGTCGCCCGAGGCGGTGCCGCTGAACACGGCGCCGGCCACGTCGGGAATGTCGATACCATTGGCGGTCAGGTTGTCCGGCCCGACCAGCACTTTGAACGGATAGGGATCGTTGACCGTGCCGTCGATCGGCACGCGGCCGATCAGGGCCGTCATCGCCACCGATCCCATTAGCGTCGAGTTGGTCGGCACGGTATAGACCGGCTTGGCATTCTTGACCCCGGCAGCGCGGGCGCCCGCGTTGGCCACGGTTTCAGCGGTGGTTTCGAGCGTGCTCTGCGCCGGGCCGAAGCTCGTGGGGAAGCTCATGCCGCCGCTCGCGCCACGCCCCCCGTTGCGCCCCTCGGCGGGCTTTGCGTCGTCCGGCTCGACCCACCGCACGCCGCCCTCCATGCCGGCCTCGTCGCCGCCCTGCAGCCCCAGGCCCACGGGCAGGTCCGCATGGCCGCCGCCGCGCCCGCCGATGCTGTCCAGGCGCCGCTGCAGGTCGGCGAGCAGCCCTTCGGTCTGCTGGCGCGCGCTGGCCGCCTGCTCTTGGTCGCGGCGCAGGTTGGACCGCTCGGATTCGAGCGCCGAGTTGATGCGCTGGTCGATGGAGTTCTCGCGCTGGCGCAGCCGCTGGTTCTCTTCACGCTGCGACTTGTTGTCCGAGAGCGCGGTCGTAAGCTCGGTGCGCAACTGCGTCATTTGGGCGACGAGCGTCGCCGTGGT
>NZ_JBXAWS010000042.1:0-2023 GCF_057292075.1 Stenotrophomonas sp. 1L-E-5-B-C3 | reverse complement strand
CGCCACGGCCCGTTGACCCTGGACGGCTGCCTTCACCTCTCCCGCGGCGGGACGGGTCATCTTGGATTGGGCAGTGGCGGTGGTCATGGGTAGCTCCTAAGCGAAAACGGTTGCAGAGCCGATCATATTCGAAATACTCGAAAAACGCAATAATCGAAGCGCGACCCGTGCTTTTGTAGGTTCGCTCGCAGCATGCCCAATCCGGTCGTCCGCCAGTTCCTATTGTTTGCGGCCTGAAACAGCCCTGATCTCCACGATCAACCCATTGCTGATCACACAGGAATGGCGCGATGGTGGCTTCGATCTGGCTGCGCGCCGCGCATCGCGGCGTGCCCACTTTTTTCGTGACGGCCCTCGTGCTGGGCCAGTCCCCGATGGCATTGGCCGAGTCCCCGGCGCAGCGCCAGGAGTTGGTCGCCGCGCTGCGCCAGCTCGACGCGCTGGAACGCACCGTCGCGGACAGCGCCGCGCATGCCCCCATCCAGCCGGGCGAGCGCTACCACTTCGATTACCCACGGCTGCTGGCTGACCTGGCGCGCGTGCGCGCCGGCATCCAGTTCCACCTGACGCCATCACGCGCTCAGCCGCGCGACCCCTCCGAACTGGCCGGCGACTACCGCACCGAGCGGGCCGCTTCGCCATCGCCGAAGACGACTGCGGAGGGCGAGCAATGAACGGCGCCCAGGTCTCGGCATTTCAAGCCAACAGCGGTATCGCGCCTTCCGCGATGGCGACCGTCCTGGTCGGCGTCGTGTTCGCGGTCCTGCTCGTGTGGGGCGTCTGGGCCATCCGAACGGCCTATGTGGGGTGGTCCGAGAGCCGCCTCAACCAGCGCCAGTTCCTCGGCGTCTGCATCCGCTTCGTCGCGATGTACCTCGTCCTGAGTTTCTTCCTCCTGTCCTGACATGAAAGGCCCGACCATGCACAACCGCAACCTCACTTCCCGTTTTGCCCAGCGCGCCGCCGTGGCCCTGGGCGCCGCCGCGCTGCCCGCACTGTCGTTCGCGCAAGGTCTGCCGCAGTTGGAGAACCCGACGCGCGGCACCGGCAACGGCATCATGGAGACCATCCGCAACTACGGCTACGACATCATCATGCTCGTGGCCCTGCTGGTGGTGGCGTCGATGTTCATCGGCGTCTGCTACCACGCCTACGGCACCTACGCGGAGATCCACACCGGCCGCAAGACGTGGGGCCAATTCGGCCTCACGGTCGCCATCGGCGCCGTGCTGCTCGTGATCGGCATCTGGCTGCTCACCGAAGCCACCGGCATCCTGTAAGCGAGGCCGGTATGTCCGAGCAGCAGCACGTCCGTGCGGACGGGACGGTCACGTTCCTTCCGCACCGGCTCAACCGCCATCCCGTGGTCGTGCGCGGCCTCACCGCCGACGAGCTGTGGATCTGCTGCGGCCTGTCCGGCGCGGCCGGCCTGCTGGTCGGCGCGCCGCTTTCGTGGGTGTTCCGCACGATCGCCATCGCACCGACGTTCGTTGTCCTGGGCGTGGCCTTGGGCGTGTTCATCGGCGGCGGCATCCTGCGCCGCCTCAAGCGTGGGCGCCCCGACACCTGGCTGTATCGACAGTTGCAGTGGCGCATCGCAACGCGCCATCCGCTGATGGCCGGCTGGGTGGGCGGCCACGTGCTGATCTCGCGCTCGGGCTTCTGGTCCACCCGCAGGAGCATGCGATGAGCCGCTTCAAGAACGAGATCGCCCACCTGCAGGCGCACATCAAGACCTTGCGCCTGGGCGCGGGCGCGCTGGTCATTGTCGCCCTGGTCATGGGCGGCGGCTGGTGGAGCGCGCCGCGCGACCTGACCATCCACGTCCCGCCCGACCTGCGCTCTGGCAGTACCCGCAAGTGGTGGGAAGTGCCGCCCGAATCGGTCTATGCGTTCACGTTCTACGTGTTCCAGACGCTGAACCGCTGGCCGACCAATGGCGAAGAAGACTACTCGCGCAACCTCCATACGCTCTCGCCGTACCTCACCCCGTCCTGCCAGGCCTTCCTGCGGGCGGACTATG
>NZ_JBXAWS010000041.1:0-2328 GCF_057292075.1 Stenotrophomonas sp. 1L-E-5-B-C3 | reverse complement strand
CTCGGTGACCTTACCCTCCTCCCTGCGTGCGGAGAGCATCAGCGCCTTCTGCGCCGGCGAGAGTTCGCGGAACCTGGCGATCTTCTCCACTTCGTCCGGCGGCATCGACAGGCACACCCACCACTCGATCATGTTGAGCATGGGCTCTGCGGCGCGCGGCAGATCGTCGATGTTTTGCGTCGCCAGCCAGAACCAGGCGCCCAACTTGCGCCACATTTTTGTAATTTTCACGACATAGGGCGCGAGCAGCGGGTTCTTGGTGATGATGTGACCTTCGTCGGTCACGTTGACGATCGGCCGGCCCAGGTACTGGTCGCGCTCGGCGATGTTGTTCACCGTGCTGATCAGGCTGATGTAGGCGATGGAGAGCTGCGCGTTGTAGCCCTCGCGGGCATAGGTCGCCAGATCGACCAGCGTGATGTCGGCCTCGGGCCACGGCGTGCCGTCACGGTCGAACATCTCGCCGTCCGTGCCTTGGCAGAACATGTCCATCGCGTCCGCCATCTCCAGCAGCCGCACGCGCCGCATCTCGGGCAGCGTCGGGTCCTGGCCACGGGCGCGCAGCGCGTTGCGCACGTCGCGCGTGAGCACGGTGCGCTTTTCGGCCACGCAATGTTCGGCGGCGTCGAGGATGCACTGGCGGATCAGCGAGCGGTCGGCCCGCGTCATCCGCGCTTCTTCCTTGTCTTCGCCGCCCGTGATCATCAGCCGCGCTGTGATCTCCAGTTCGCCCAGCACGTCGCGCTGCTCGTCCGCTTCCATGGCCGAGGCATCGGGGGGCAGGTCTTCGTCCAGCGCGTCGGCATCGAGCGTCTGTACGTCGCTGGGCGTTTCGATCAGCCGGCGTGCGTCGGCGAACGGCGCCAGGCTGATGCCCGATCCGGGGGCCAGCTTGACCCGGTTCACGGTCAGGCCCAGGCGCCTGGCGAAGTCGCTGAACAGGCCGAAGCTGTTGCCGGCTTCCACGATGAAAAGCCGCGGCCGGTAGATGGCCGTCACCTGGTTCAGCAGGTTGTTGAGCGTGGCGGACTTCCCCGAGCCGGTGGGGCCAAATAGAAACAGATGGGCATTCATCTGCCGATCCAACCTGTTCAAGGGGTCGAACGTAATCGGGCCGCCGCCGCGATTGAACATCGTGATGCCGGGATGCCCCGTGCCCTGGGCGCGGCCCCATACTGGCGACAGGTTCGCCGCGTGCTGGGCGAACATCAGTTGCGTGTACCACCGGCGCCGGTCCTTGCCGGGGTTGTAGCAGCACGGCAGCCAGCGCAGGTAGCTGTTGAGCGGCGCCACCTCGTCGTCCTCGCGCACCGGCTGCAGGCCGGCGTTGAGCATCACGTTCGCGAGGTCCAGGCCGCGCCGATCCAGTTCCGCCTCGTCGCGCCCGCGTAGGTAGAACGCCAGAGTGCCCCGGTAGAGCTTGTGCGCGCTGCCGATCAGGGAGCGGGCTTCATGCACGTCCTTGAGCGTCTGCTCCGACGCCAGCGTCTCGCCCACAGCTTTCTTCGCCAGATGGTTGAGGTCCGATTCGAGGACGTCCTGCGGCGTGGCCACCATGGTGAGACACATCAAGGTGTCCTCGGGCATCTGGTCGAACAGCGTGTTGATCGCGTCCCCCTTGCGGGTCTCGCCGGTCAGGTGCCCGGTGCCGGGCGGCATGCGCAGCCGGTCGGTGATCAGCACGCGGTGCGGCATGCCGTCGAAGTACCAGGCCCCTTGCGCCACGTCCGAGCGCGGCTGCCCAAAGAACAGCCGCTGGCTGAAATCCCGCCCGCTCGCCAGCTCGATCTCGCCGGCCTCGCTTTCCTCGGTACTGTCCGGATAGCGCGCCAACGCGTAGAAGCGCTCCCGGTCCTCCACCCCAGGCCCGAGCAGCGTGGGGCGCGGGTTGAACCACCGCAGCAGCCAGTCGTGGACGTCGGCCGCGACCATGCGCCGGGCCTGGATGCCGGCGTTCGCCAGGCCGCCGCACAGGCGGTCGCAGACGATGCCCAGCATCTGCTCGGGTGTCTGGCCGCGGCGGTTTGCCTGTCCCTGTCCGCTCGCGCGGCGGTACACCACCATGCGCACGCGCCGCGTCTGGCCGCGCCAGCGCAGCCGCGTGACCACCGTGTCCTCGAACAGGCCGCCGGGCTTGGCCACAGCGCGCAGGTGGTGGCCGAAGAAGCGCAGGTAGAACTCGGTGAACGCCGAGCCGCGCGCACGTGGCTGCACGTAATCGCGCAAGGTCTGCATGTACTGGTCGAAGCTCGGTTCGTCCTGGGCATAGAGCTGGAGCACCCACGGGTTCTCGTCCAGTTCATCGAAGCTGTCCTGAAGCGCGTTTTC
>NZ_JBXAWS010000040.1:0-3272 GCF_057292075.1 Stenotrophomonas sp. 1L-E-5-B-C3 | reverse complement strand
CGGTTCGTGTTCTTTTAAAACTTGTGACGTAGCGAGCGTTTGAGATGTTCTATCAGACGTGTCGTGAGGCTAAGGCGAGAGACATAAGTCTCTTTATTAATTGAGTCGTTATATTCGTATCCGGGCTTTGTACCCCCGGGTCAAATGTATAACCCAAGGCAACTTGCGGTTATATGGTCAAGCGAATAAGCGCACACGGTGGATGCCTTGGCGGTCAGAGGCGATGAAGGACGTGGCAGCCTGCGAAAAGTATCGGGGAGCTGGCAACAAGCTTTGATCCGGTAATGTCCGAATGGGGAAACCCACCCGCTTGCGGGTATCCTGCAGTGAATACATAGCTGCTGGAAGCGAACCTGGTGAACTGAAATATCTAAGTAACCAGAGGAAAAGAAATCAACCGAGATTCCGTAAGTAGCGACGAGCGAACGCGGACTAGCCCTTAAGCTGATTTGGTTCTAGGAAAATGCTCTGGAAAGAGCAGCCATAGAAGGTGATAGCCCTGTATCTGAAAGGGCCATTTCAGTGAAGACGAGTAGGGCGGGGCACGTGAAACCCTGTCTGAACATGGGGGGACCATCCTCCAAGGCTAAATACTACTGACCGACCGATAGTGAACCAGTACCGTGAGGGAAAGGCGAAAAGAACCCCGGAGAGGGGAGTGAAATAGATCCTGAAACCGTGTGCGTACAAGCAGTAGGAGCTCCGCAAGGAGTGACTGCGTACCTTTTGTATAATGGGTCAGCGACTTACTGTTCGTGGCAAGCTTAACCGTATAGGGGAGGCGAAGGGAAACCGAGTCTGATAAGGGCGCATAGTCGCGGGCAGTAGACCCGAAACCGGGTGATCTAGTCATGGCCAGGGTGAAGGTGCCGTAACAGGTACTGGAGGCCCGAACCCACGTCTGTTGCAAAAGACGGGGATGAGCTGTGATTAGGAGTGAAAAGCTAATCGAACCCGGAGATAGCTGGTTCTCCTCGAAAGCTATTTAGGTAGCGCCTCATATGTATCCTCTCGGGGGTAGAGCACTGTTATGGCTAGGGGGTCATCGCGACTTACCAAACCATTGCAAACTCCGAATACCGAGACGGACTGTATGGGAGACACACGGCGGGTGCTAACGTCCGTCGTGAAAAGGGAAACAACCCAGACCCACAGCTAAGGTCCCAAATTTTGTGCTAAGTGGAAAACCATGTGGAAAGGCACAGACAGCCAGGAGGTTGGCTTAGAAGCAGCCACCCTTTAAAGAAAGCGTAATAGCTCACTGGTCGAGTCGGTCTGCGGGGAAGATTTAACGGGGCTAAGCACAAAACCGAAGCTTGGGGTGCATAACTTTGTTATGCGCGGTAGAGGAGCGTTCCGTAAGCCGTTGAAGGTGGATTGAGAAGTCTGCTGGAGGTATCGGAAGTGCGAATGCTGACATGAGTAACGATAATGCGGGTGAAAAACCCGCACGCCGAAAGCCCAAGGTTTCCTTGCGCAACGTTAATCGGCGCAGGGTGAGTCGGCCCCTAAGGCGAGGACGAAAGTCGTAGTCGATGGAAAGCAGGTTAATATTCCTGCACCTCGCGTAAGTGCGATGGAGGGACGGAGAAGGTTAGGTGTACCAGGCGTTGGTTGTCCTGGGGAAAGGCGGTAGGTTTGGATCTTTGGCAAATCCGGGATCCTTTAAGACCGAGCACCGAGACGAGCCTTTATGGCGAAGTCACTGATACCACGCTTCCAGGAAAAGCTCCTAAGCTTCAGCTTACGCAGACCGTACCGTAAACCGACACAGGTGGGTAGGATGAGAATTCTCAGGCGCTTGAGAGAACTCGGGTGAAGGAACTAGGCAACATGGCACCGTAACTTCGGGAGAAGGTGCACCCTTTTTGGTGGCTCGTGCGAGCTATAGCTGAAGAGGGTCGCAGTAACCAGGCCGCTGCGACTGTTTATCAAAAACACAGCACTCTGCAAACACGAAAGTGGACGTATAGGGTGTGACGCCTGCCCGGTGCTGGAAGGTTAATTGATGGGGTCAGCCGCAAGGCGAAGCTCTTGATCGAAGCCCCAGTAAACGGCGGCCGTAACTATAACGGTCCTAAGGTAGCGAAATTCCTTGTCGGGTAAGTTCCGACCTGCACGAATGGCGTAACGACAGCGGCGCTGTCTCCACCCGAGACTCAGTGAAATTGAAATCGCTGTGAAGATGCAGCGTTCCCGTGGCAAGACGGAAAGACCCCGTGAACCTTTACTATAGCTTTACACTGAACGTTGAGTTCGTCTGTGTAGGATAGGTGGGAGGCTATGAAACTGTGGCGCTAGCTGCAGTGGAGCCATCCTTGAAATACCACCCTGTCGTGCTTGACGTTCTAACCTGGGCCCATTATCTGGGTCGGGGACCGTGTATGGTGGGTAGTTTGACTGGGGCGGTCTCCTCCTAAAGAGTAACGGAGGAGCTCGAAGGTACGCTCAGCGCGGTCGGACATCGCGCACTGTGTGCAAAGGCATAAGCGTGCTTGACTGCAAGATCGACGGATCAAGCAGGTAGGAAACTAGGACTTAGTGATCCGGTGGTTCTGTATGGAAGGGCCATCGCTCAACGGATAAAAGGTACTCCGGGGATAACAGGCTGATACCGCCCAAGAGTTCATATCGACGGCGGTGTTTGGCACCTCGATGTCGGCTCATCACATCCTGGGGCTGTAGTCGGTCCCAAGGGTATGGCTGTTCGCCATTTAAAGTGGTACGCGAGCTGGGTTCAGAACGTCGTGAGACAGTTCGGTCCCTATCTGCCATGGGCGTTGGAGATTTGAGAGGGGCTGCTCCTAGTACGAGAGGACCGGAGTGGACGAACCTCTGGTGTTCCGGTTGTCACGCCAGTGGCATTGCCGGGTAGCTATGTTCGGAAGCGATAACCGCTGAAAGCATCTAAGCGGGAAGCGCGCCTCAAGATGAGATCTCCCGGGGCACAAGCCCCCTGAAGGAACCATATAGACTATGTGGTTGATAGGTCAGGTGTGTAAGTACAGCAATGTATTGAGCTAACTGATACTAATGATCCGTGTGGCTTGACCATATAACCTCAAGTTGCCTTGGCTTTACGACAACGTCGTAAGAGCATCCAAGTGCACGCTACGTCACAAGAACTATGCGAGGCTGGCGCCTTGTCCTCCGGGACGAGTGCGACTCTCCAAAAGCCTCCCTGGTGAAATTAGCGCTATGGAACCACCCGATCCCATCCCGAACTCGGAAGTGAAACGTAGCTGCGCCGATGGTAGTGTGGCCTAAGCCAT
>NZ_JBXAWS010000039.1:0-4345 GCF_057292075.1 Stenotrophomonas sp. 1L-E-5-B-C3 | reverse complement strand
AGCCACAAGAATGGGCACGCTACCGCGAGCTGATGGATGGGCCGCTGGGTATCTACTCGCCCAACCTGGACCCGCTGTCCGCCCTGGGCATCGAAGCTCGCACGGACGAAGAACGGCGCCGCTATGCGGAACTGCAGGTGCAGGTGGAAGCGCGCCGCGTCGAGAAGCTGCTCGCCTACCAGCGCGCCTACGACGAGGCCTGGCAGCGCCTGAATCCGGGGATGCAGCGCGTGAACCTGCCCGACGACAAGCCGGGCGCCGGCCCATCCAGCAGTCCCTTGCGCGGCAGCGGCCGCATGGCGGTGTTCGTTAAGGACGGCTGCGCAGCCTGCGGACAGCTCGTGCAGCGCCTGCAATCCTCGGGCGCGGAGTTCGACCTGTACATGGTGGGCAGCCGCCAGGATGACGCGCGCATCCGCGACTGGGCCAAGCGCGCGCAGATCGACCCGGCGCGCGTGCGCGCCGGCAGCATCACGCTCAACCACGACGGCGGCCGCTGGCTGTCACTGGGCCTGCCCGGCGATCTGCCCGCCGCCGTGCGCGAAGTGAACGGCCAATGGCAGCGCCAGCCGTAGCCATGCCCCTGCGCGCACTGGTGCTCACTGCCGGCCTGTATGCCGTTGCCGCCCTGGCCCAGGAGGTTCCGCCACCGGCTTACCAGCTTGCCGCCCAGCGCGCAGGCATCCCCTCGACCGTGCTCTACGCCGTGGCCTTGCAGGAGAGCGGCATCCGGCGCAACGGGCGCCTGGTGCCGTGGCCGTGGTCCCTCAACGTCGCCGGCCAGTCGCGCCGCTTCGCCACGCGCGCCGACGCCTGCGCTGGCCTGCAGCAGGCGATGCGCGCCACGCCGCACACGCGCATTGATGCGGGCCTGGGCCAGATCAACCTCGGCTACCACAAGCACCGCTTTACCGGCGCGTGCGACCTGCTGGATCCGTATCGCAACCTGGCCGTTGCCGCCGAGATCCTGAAGGAGCAGCACACCCCCGGCGAGGACTGGCTGCTGGCGATCGGCCGCTACCACCGCCCCGCAGGCGGCGAGCCCGCCGCCCGCTATCGGCGCAGCGTGTCGCGCCACCTTGCCCGCGTGCAGGGCACGCGACCAGCCGCCGCGGTCCTCGCGGCGCGCCAGGAGACCTCCCCATGACGAAACCCCATCCCGCCCATCTCGCGTGCACGGGCCTATTCAGGCTGTGGTCAGGCCTGCCGCTGGCCGCGCGTGCCGGCGAGCCACTGATCGTTGTCGAGGACCTTGGCGGCGCGTCGGTCTTGCCACACTACGCCGCCCCTAATCTCCAGCCGCGCGCCAACGCACCGGCGCGGCCGTCCATCCCGACGCCCCAGGTTCCTGCCACACGGGCGGACGAAGCCGCGATGCTGCCGGTGCGCAGCGCCAAGCTCACGCCCGGCACCGTCGCGCGACGGGTGATCGAAGCGCCCGGCCTGCGGCCGTTCGTGGTCATCGGCGACGACGAGGCTTCCCGGGCCTGGTTGCAGCGCCGCGCCGCCGCTTTGCGCGAACGTGGCGCGGTCGGCCTGGTCGTCAACGTCGAGACCGCGCAGGGCCTGGCGCGGCTGCGCGCCCTGGTGCCGGGCGTGCCGCTCGCGCCCGTGGCCGGCGACGACCTGGCCGATCGCCTGGGCCTGCGGCACTACCCGGCGCTGATCACGGCCACCGGCATCGAGCAATGAAGCCATGTCGGGCAAACAGCCGGTCGAGGTTCTGCTACGCCCAGCGGTGGAGCTATACACCGTCGCGGCGTGTGCAGGCGCCGCGTTTCTGTGCCTGGTGGCCCCATGGTCGCTCGCGCTGAGCCCGGCCATGGGCATCGGCAGCGCCTTGGCGTTCGGCGCCTACGGCGCGATCCGCTACCGCGATGCCCGCATCATCCTGCGCTACCGGCGCAACATCCGCCGTCTGCCGCGTTACGTGATGACCAGCAAGGACGTGCCGGTCAGCCAGCAGCGCCTATTCGTGGGGCGCGGCTTTCTCTGGGAGCAGAAGCACACGCATCGGCTGATGCAGACGTACCGGCCCGAGTTCCGCCGCTACGTCGAGCCGACGCCGGCCTACCGGCTGACCAGGCGCCTGGAGGAACGGCTGGAGTTCGCGCCATTGCCGCTCTCGCGCCTGCCGAAGCTCACCGGCTGGGACGCGCCTTTCAACCCCGTGCGCCCGTTGCCGCCTGTCGGCGGCCTGCCAAGGCTGCACGGCATCGAGCCCGACGAAGTGGACGTCAGCCTGCCGCTGGGCGAGCGCGTCGGGCACTCGCTGGTGCTGGGCACCACGCGGGTGGGCAAGACGCGCCTGGCCGAGTTGTTCGTCACGCAGGACATCCGCCGCAGGAATGCTGCCGGCGAGCATGAGGTCGTCATCGTCATCGACCCCAAGGGGGATGCCGATCTCTTGAAACGGATGTACGTCGAAGCCCAGCGCGCTGGCCGCGAAGGCGAGTTCTACATCTTCCACTTGGGCTGGCCGGAAATCAGCGCCCGCTACAACGCCGTGGGCCGCTTCGGTCGGATCTCGGAAGTGGCGACACGCATCGCGGGGCAGCTCTCCGGCGAAGGCAACAGCGCGGCGTTCCGCGAGTTCGCATGGCGCTTCGTGAACATCATCGCCCGCGCCCTGGTGGAACTGGGGCAGCGCCCGGACTACATGCTGATCCAGCGCCACGTCATCAACATCGACGCGCTGTTCATTGAGTACGCCCAGCACTACTTTGCCAAGACGGAGCCCAAGGCCTGGGAGGTGATCGTCCAGATCGAGGCCAAGCTCAACGAGAAGAACATCCCAAGGAACATGATCGGGCGCGAGAAGCGTGTGGTGGCGCTGGAGCAATACCTCTCCCAGGCGCGCAACTACGACCCTGTGCTCGATGGCCTGCGCTCGGCGGTGCGCTACGACAAGACCTACTTCGACAAGATCGTTGCATCGCTGCTGCCGCTGCTGGAAAAGCTCACGAGCGGCAAGATCGCCCAGCTCCTGGCGCCGAACTACTCCGACCTGGCCGACCCGCGCCCGATCTTCGACTGGATGCAGGTCATCCGAAAGCGGGCCATCGTCTATGTGGGTCTGGATGCGTTGTCTGACGCCGAGGTCGCCGCAGCGGTCGGCAATTCGATGTTCTCTGACCTGGTTTCGGTGGCCGGACACATCTACAAGCACGGAATCGACGATGGCCTGCCCGGCGCAGTGGCTGGCGCTCGCGTGCCGATCAACGTGCACGCGGACGAATTCAATGAACTGATGGGCGATGAATTCATCCCGCTCATCAACAAGGGCGGCGGTGCCGGCCTGCAAGTCACGGCGTACACGCAGACGCTCTCGGACATCGAGGCCCGCATCGGAAATCGCGCGAAGGCCGGCCAAGTGATCGGGAATTTCAACAATTTATTCATGTTGCGCGTGCGCGAGACGGCCACCGCGGAACTGCTGACGAGGCAGTTGCCGAAGGTCGAGGTCTATACAACCACCATCGTCTCGGGCGCGACGGACAGCTCAGACATCCGCGGCGCGACGGATTTCACGTCGAACACCCAGGACCGCATCAGCATGGCCAGCGTGCCGATGATCGAGCCGTCACACGTCGTCGGCCTGCCCAAGGGCCAGTGCTTCGCGCTGCTGCAGGGCGGCCAGCTCTGGAAGGTGCGTATGCCGCTGCCGGCGCCGGACCCGGATGAAGTGATGCCGGCGGACCTGCAGCAACTGGCCGGGTACATGCGCCAGAGCTACAGCGAGGCCACGCAGTGGTGGGAGTTCACCAGCTCGTCGGCCTTGCAGGATGCGGCCTTGCCCGACGACCTGCTGGACGATGCCGCTGCGGCCGAGCCCGGCGCGGTGGCCACCGGCGCCGACGATGGCGCGGGCAACGAGGCCGTGCCATGAAGGATGCCGCCTCGACCGCGCAGCGGGAGCAGAACCATCGCCAAGGCTTGATCGTCGGCACCATCACCTTACCGTTCCGGCTGCTCGGGGTGCTCATTGGCTCGCTGCTGTTCTCGATCGTGGTGGAGTGCGCCGGCATGCACCTGTTCTGGAAGGACCAGGGCTGGCGCCACTCCCAGCAGATGCTGCGGTACGAACTCGGGCACCTGTCCAACCACTTCACGCGCAGCGTGGTGGTACAGGAGCCCGGGCGCACGGCGCACGAGTTGGTGGATACCGGGTACGAGTGGGTGTTCGTGCGCTCGGGGTTGCTGGAGCGCATGAGCCAGACCGCCGAGCGCGTCCGCGCGCCCAGCCACGGGCAGAGCCGCAACTTCCGCTGCGATATTAGTTAGGTCGATGGCGGGGACGAGAGTTAATGGATAGCTGTGGCCTTCACGACGCTCACCTTCCTGG
>NZ_JBXAWS010000038.1:0-7344 GCF_057292075.1 Stenotrophomonas sp. 1L-E-5-B-C3 | reverse complement strand
GAGCATTTCGCGGGCCAACCAAGGTTGGCCACTACCGGTTCGTGCAGGGCCGGAGAGTGCTTTGGAAGGTGCCAACCTTGGTTGGCACACGAGCATTTCGCAGGCCAACCAAGGTTGGCCACTACCGGTTCATGCAGGGCCGGAGAGTGCTTTGGTAGGTGCCAACCTTGGTTGGCGCACGAGCACTCCGCGGGCCAACCAAGGTTGGCCACTACCGGGTACGCGTGTTCAGCGCAGCGCGCCCAACCATCCCACGCACGCTTCGCTCGGGCTCTGCTTGGCTTTCACCGCCAGCCCACTCACGCGCACGAAGGTCTGCGCGGCCTGCGCGACCACCTGGCGTGCGATCAGCGCCGCCTGCTTGGTCGCGGCCTGCTGCTTGCGCAGCTGCACGATGTTGATCGAAGGCCGACCGACCGGCGCATATTTCTGGTCGCGGCGCAGCACATCGGCCACCTGCGCCACTTCGAATTCGGCCTGCAGGTAGCGGTGTTGTGCCTCCACCAGCTCACGCAGCGGTGCGCGCAGGGCAGCGGTGTCGGCGAAGGCGGCCAGTGCCGCGTCGCAGGCGGCGTCATCGGCAAAGCGGGTACGCAGCGCATCCACGCTGGCCAGGGTCAGTTTGGCCATGTGGCCCTCGTTGCTGCAGGAAAGGAGCGCGATTGTCGCATTGCTTGGCGTGCTCCGGGCCGGGAGGCCTCCGCTTTGGTAGAGTCGACTGTTAGTCGACTGCTCTTGGCGCAATGCTGGAAACCCCCGCGCTGCGCGCGATAGTCGACTGACAGTCGACTCTACCTGGCTGGCATTTCAGGCGCAGCCGCATCCACGGAAGGAAGACCCATGCAGGACACGCAGTACTGGTTGAACGAATTCTGGACGGGCCTGAGCGTGCTCGACCTGCTGGGCGGCAGCGTGCTCGGTACGCTGCTTGGCCTGGTGCTGGGCATCTTTGCCTGGCGCTGGCTGCACCGCCGTGGTTGGTTGCAGCGGCGCAAGCGCTGGCATCACTGGCTGCTGGCCAGCTACGTGGTGGTGCTGCCGCTGGCCACCGCCTTCTTCGGCCTGCAGCTGGGCTTCACTGCCGGTGCGCACCGCGCGCTGTTCAAGCAGCTCGATCATTTCCAGCCGCACCTGCAGACCCTGGTGGAAGGCTGGAGCGAAGGCTTCACCGATTCACTGGACGACCCGCGCATGCGCGAGGCATTGCGCAGCCAGGGCACGGTGGGCGATGTGGCCGACACCATCGCCTCGGCCTACCTCAGCGAACACCCGTTGCCCGGTCTCGACCGTCTCGGCAACGGCCCGCTGGCACGCGGCACCGGTTGGGTGATCGGCAAAGTGCGCGAAGGCCTGCTGCGCGGCATGGTGGAAGACACGCTGGTGGACAAGGCCGGCACGCTCGGCCTGGAGCCCAAGGTGGTGCGCGAGGCGCTGACCATGCACGTCGATGAGCTGCTGCACACCCGTGGCGTGCTGCGGCTGGTGAAAGCGCAGATCAACGGCATGATGCCCGGCGTGTACTTCGGGCTGCTGCTGCCGCTGCTGGTCATCGCGCTGCTGGTGGCGCTGGAGATCTGGGCCGCGCAGCGGTTCGGGTGGACGCGGCAGGTGGCATCCAGCGCGGTAGTGCCGGCCGCTGGCCGGCAGTTGCAGGTTCCTGCCGAAGGTTCATGAGGTTGCCGGCCAGCGGCCGGCACTACCCAGCCAGGCAAGAAGGTGCATGAGCGGCGGCGGAGCCCCTGTAGAGTCGAGCCATGCTCGACTCATGGCGCGCAGCGCGATACGTGCGGGTTTCGGGCTGCTGTCGCTGCTGATCTTCGCGCTGCAGGTGGCATCCAACGCGGTAGTGCCGGCCAGGCAAGAAGGTGCATGAGCGGCGGCGTAGCCCCTGTAGAGTCGAGCCATGCTCGACTCATCGCGCGCAGCGCGATGCGTGCGGGTTTCGGGCTGCTGCCGCTGCTGATCTTCGCGCTGCAGGTGGCATCCAGCGCGGTAGTGCCGGCCGCTGGCCGGCAGCTGCAGGTTCCTGCCGAAGGTTCATGAGGTTGCCGGCCAGCGGCCGGCACTACCCATCGGAGGGCGTGCGGACCAACGGTCCGCACCCACCAAGCAGGGTCCGCACCCACCGGCTGCCCGATCAATCGCCGTCGGTTTCGTCCGGGTGGGCCTTCCAGTAGCCGGTGGAACGGATCCAGTCGCGCGGCACGCCCAGGTGGCCTTCGATGAACTTACGCATCATCCGCGCGCGGCGCGATTCGGTGGCGATCCAGTAGAAGACATCGCCGTCCGGTGCCTCGAAGTCGGTCAGCATGTCTTCCAGCAGCGTGCTGCTGGCCGCGGGGAAGCCGTTGCGCTCCAGCCAGTGGATACGCACGTTCTCGTACTGCGGCAGGTCCTGGCGTTCGGCTTCATCGCTCACTTCGATGAAGGCCTGCACCTCGGCATCCTCCGGCAGCACGTCCAGCCAGCGGGCGATGGCCGGCAGCGCGGTTTCATCGCCAATCAGCACATAGGCGTCGTAGCTGTCGGCCACCACGAACGAGCCGCGCGGGCCGCCGATCACCAGCGTATCGCCAGCCTGGGCCTGCTCGGCCCACGGCCCGGCAATGCCCTGGTCGTGCAGCACGAAGTCGATGGCCAGCTCGCCGGTTTCGTGGTCCCACCAGCGCGGGGTGTAGTCGCGGGCCGGTGAGGGCTCCTTGCCGGCCGGATAGCTGCGGCCTTCGGCAGTGACCACCGGCAGCACCATCTCGCCGCTGGCATTGGGGAAGAACAGCTTGATGTGATCGTCAGCGCCGGGCGAATCGAAACCGGCCAGCTCGGCGCCGCCCAGCACGATGCGGCGCATGTGCGGGGTGACCTCTTCGGTGCGCAGCACGGTCAGTTCACGGAAGCGCACATCCAGGCGCAGGCGCGTGTTGTTGTGTTCGGTCATGGGGATACCTGTAAAGGTGTCGCGCGGGGGGCGCGCGGCGTAGGGGCGACCTGGCTGGAGTCAGTCTGGCTGGGTCGTAGAAAAGGATTGGCTCTCGCTACCGGCCGTACCGTTGAGCAGCGCGGACGCCCGCGTCAGCAGCGCCGCTACTTCTTCTGCCTCGCCCTCGGCCCAGCGGCCGTGGTGATGCACCAGCGCCCGCTTGAACTCGCGCAGGGCGCCGGCCAGCGGCGGCGGCAGCGAGGCCTTGGTGATCTCGCGGGCACGGTCGAAGGCACGTCGCTGCGCCAGGCGCACCTGGGTGCGCTGCACCTTCAGCTCGAACTCGCCGGCGGTGGTGATGCGGAAGATCCGCTTGCCGTCCACTTCCTCGGCCTCGATCCAGCCGGCCTGCTCGAAGCTGGCCAGCAGCGGGTACATGGTGCCGGCGCTGGGCGTGTAGGCCTGCATGAACTGGTTGCTGATCAGCTGCATCAACTCGTAGCCGTGGCGCGGCTGCTCGCCGATCAGGGCCAGCACCAGCAGGCGCAGGTCGCCGCGGCTGAGCACCCGCGGCTGGCCGTTGCGGCGTGGCACTTCCGGATGGGTGGAACGGGCTCTGGGAGAAGCGGTACGGCTCATTTCGATATATCGGTAAACGAGTGTGCAAACGATATATCGATATATCGAAGCCGACAATCATCGATCCGGCCACAAGCAGGTCAGTTTTGGGCCACGGCCGGCCCCGCGCACAGCAAAAGGGGCGCCCCTTGCGAGGCGCCCCGGGCAACACTGTGGAAGGGAGTGAGGCAGGGCCAGACGGCGGACCGAAGCGGGCGAGGCCAACACTCGAGGCCTACCCTGAGGGCAGGGCGGGGGGCGATCCAGAGGCAGGTGCGACACGTTGTCGCCCGTTCAGCGCCAGCACGCGGAGCCGATACAGGTGGGCATGGCGCTGCCCTACAACCGTCATCGGCAGCGGTAACACTGCGTCCTGCACATGGGCGCAGCGGCCCGCAAGCGACAGCCCGCGCAGCCAACAAGGCCCGCCGCAGGGCCTTCAGCGGGCCCGGCAAGCCCCTTGCGGACACTGGCCGGTTGCATCCATACGCCTGCGTAGCCAAGTGACGAAAGCCCTTGGTGCGCTACACTTTGCGGTCTAGAAATCTATACAACAGTCGCGCGCGTGCGTGCGGTTATGGGAGCGCTAATGAACTGGTTGAACGAGGTGCTGAACAACGACCCGAATCCTGTGGAAACCCAGGAGTGGATCGAGTCGTTGAAGGCCGTTATTGATGTCGAGGGCTCCGAGCGCGCGCATCAGCTGCTGGAAGGCATGGTGGAACTGACCCGTCGTTCGGGCGCCTACCTGCCGTTCTCTCCCACCACCGAGTACGTCAACACCATCGAGCCGCAGCTCGAGGCCAAGAGCCCGGGCAATGCCGAGCTGGAATGGCGCATCCGTTCGATCATCCGCTGGAACGCGATGGCCACCGTGGTCCGCGCCAACCGCAAGCCGGGTGACCTGGGCGGCCACATCGCCTCGTTCGCCTCCGGCGCCACCCTGTACGACGTGGGCTTCAACCACTTCTGGCGCGCCCCGAGCGAAAACCACCCGGGCGACCTGCTGTTCATCCAGGGCCACAGCGCCCCGGGCATCTACGCGCGTTCCTTCCTGGAAGGCCGCATCAGCGAAGAGCAGCTGGACAAGTTCCGCATGGAAGTGGACGGCGGTGGCCTGTCGTCGTACCCGCACCCGTGGCTGATGCCGGAATACTGGCAGACCCCGACCGTGTCGATGGGCCTGGGCCCGCTGGCCGCCATCTACCAGGCGCAGTTCATGCGCTACCTGGAAAACCGTGGCCTGATCGAGAAGTCCGACCGCAAGGTGTGGTGCTTCATCGGCGACGGCGAGAGCGACGAGCCGGAAACCCTGGGTGCCATTGCCCTGGCCGGCCGTGAAGGCCTGGACAACCTGATCTTCGTGGTGAACTGCAACCTGCAGCGCCTGGACGGTCCGGTGCGCGGCAACGGCAAGATCATCCAGGAACTGGAAGGCGTGTTCCGTGGCGGCGGCTGGAACGTGATCAAGCTGCTGTGGGGCGGTTACTGGGATGCCCTGCTGGCCAAGGACAGCGACGGCGTCCTGAAGAAGCTGATGATGGAAACCGTCGACGGCGAATACCAGAACTGCAAGGCCTTCGGCGGCGCGTATACCCGCGAGCATTTCTTCGGCAAGTACCCGGAAACTGCCGCGATGGTCGCCGGCCTGAGCGACGACGACATCTGGCGCCTGAACCGTGGTGGCCACGACCCGCACAAGGTGTACGCCGCCTACCACCAGGCCGTGAACACCAAGGGCATGCCGACCGTCATCCTGGCCAAGACCGTGAAGGGTTACGGCATGGGCAGCGCCGGTGAAGCACTGAACCCGACCCACCAGACCAAGAAGCTGGACGACGAAGCGGTGCGCCACTTCCGCGACCGCTTCAACATTCCGGTGACCGACGCGCAGCTGGCCGACGGCCAGGTGCCGTTCTACCACCCGGGCCCGGATTCGCCGGAAGTGCAGTACCTGCAGGAACGCCGTGCCGCGCTGGGCGGTTACCTGCCGCAGCGCCGCCGCAAGGCCGACAAGACCTTCGTGGCGCCGAAGCTGGAAGCCTACGAGCGCCTGCTGAAGAGCAGCGGCGAGCGCAGCTACTCCACCACCATGGCCTTCGTGCAGAGCCTGAACATCACCCTGCGTGACAAGGAACTGGGCCCGCACATCGTGCCGATCGTGGCCGACGAAGCCCGTACCTTCGGCATGGAAGGCCTGTTCCGCCAGATCGGCATCTACGCGCCGTTCGGCCAGAAGTACAAGCCGGTCGACGCCGACCAGCTGATGTTCTACCGCGAAGACCAGAGCGGCCAGGTGCTGCAGCAGGGCATCAGCGAGCCGGGCGCGATCAGCTCGTGGATGGCCGCCGGTACCAGCTACTCGGTCAGCAACGTGCCGATGCTGCCGTTCTACATCTACTACTCGATGTTCGGCTTCCAGCGCGTGGGCGACATCGCCTGGCAGGCCGCCGACATGCGTACCCGCGGCTTCCTGCTGGGTGGCACCGCCGGCCGCACCACGCTGAACGGTGAAGGCCTGCAGCACGAAGATGGCTTCAGCCATCTGGTGGCCGGTGGCATCCCGAACGTGCGCAGTTACGACCCGACCTTCGGCTTCGAAGTGACCGTGGTTCTGCAGCACGGCACCAAACGCATGATGGAAGACCAGGTGGACGAGTATTACTACGTCACCCTGATGAACGAGAACTACACCCACCCGGAAATGCCGGAAGGCGCGGCCGAAGGCATCGTCAAGGGCATGTACCTGCTGACCGACGCCGGCAAGCCGAAGAAGGGCGAGCTGCGCGTGCAGCTGCTGGGCTCGGGCACCATCCTGCGCGAAGCCATTGCCGCGGCCGAGCTGCTGGACAAGGACTTCGGCGTGACCGCCGACATCTGGAGCTGCCCGAGCTTCAACGAACTGCGTCGCGATGGTTTCGACGTGGAACGTGCCAACCGCCTGCATCCGGAAGGTGAGCAGCGCAAGGCCTACGTGACCGAGCTGCTGGAAGGCCGCCAGGGCCCGGCGATTGCCGCCACCGACTACGTGCGTGCGTATGCGGACCAGATCCGCGCGTTCGTGCCGATGTCGTACACCGTGCTGGGTACGGATGGGTTTGGTCGTTCGGATACGCGTGCGAACCTGCGTCGGTTCTTTGAGGTTGACCGGTACTACATCGCGCATGCCGCGATTGCGGCGCTGGCGAAGGAAGGGAAGATGACCGCGAAGGATGTGGCCCGGGCGATCAAGCAGTACAAGATTGATCCGGAGAAGGCTAATCCTGTTGGGGTTTGATTGAATAAAGGGACGGCAATCGCCGTCCCTTTTTTTTTGGGGTGAGGGAGCACGGATGCGTATAGAAGACTTCCCGGCTTTGTACCGATCTGCAGACGATCTCGCAGCACGTGAGCAGCGTCGGTTCTTTCTATTGCTTCGATGCAACCTGGTCTTCTTGATTCTCGGAGCGGCACTCTCTTTCGGCTCAGTCGATCATTGGCTGATCGCGCTCCTACAGGCATTGGCGCTTCTCGCTGCGTTGGCGTTCTCAGTGGCGCTATATACCATTAGAGCTGAGCGTATTTGGTACGCCGCCCGCGCATTGGCAGAATCAACGAAAACGCTCACATGGCGATTCCTTTCGCGCGCCGAGCCATTTGACGAAGCTGACGAGGACGCGGAAAAGTTACTTCAATCTCGCCTAGCAGCGACGCTTCATCAGAACAGAGAGCTAGCTGTGATCTCTCTGTAGGTTGTTCATCCGGGACATCTTTGGAAAATGGTGGTTACCACACCGTTCCAGTCCCCAAAGAGCCCGGATGAACAATCA
>NZ_JBXAWS010000037.1:0-8499 GCF_057292075.1 Stenotrophomonas sp. 1L-E-5-B-C3 | reverse complement strand
GCTCATCCATCTGATTTGGGGCGTACTGAGAAGTGGCCGACCCTTTGAGCCTGACGTCGTCCTTGCCTAGGCGAGGGCGACACGGTATCTACAGAACAGCCCCACATGCAGGCTCGACGCTACCTGTGGCGGCGGATTGACCTGCATCTGTATCTATGGAAGTTGCTGATCCGGGATTACGGTGGAAACAGACTCTCCTCCCCCGAGCCTCCCATGCCCACCGCCCTGCCCCTGCGCCTGCTGCAACTGATCGTCGGCCTGTTCCTCTATGGCTTCGGTGCCTCGCTGATGATCCGTGCCGCCATCGGCGTGGCGCCGTGGGATGTGCTGTCGCAGGGCATCGCCGCGCAGACGCCGCTGTCCTTCGGCCTGGCCACCAACGTGATCGGCGCACTGGTGCTGCTGCTGTGGTGGCCATTGCGACAGAAGCCAGGCGCGGGAACCGTGCTCAACGTGATGCTGATCGGCCCGTCCGCGCAGTTCGGCCTGTGGCTGCTGCCGCCAGCAGTCGGCCTCGGCTGGCAGCTGGCGATGTTCTGCGCCGGCATGCTGCTGGTCGCGCTGGCCACCGGCCTGTACATCGGCGCCAGGCTCGGCCCGGGCCCGCGCGATGGCCTGATGACCGGACTGCACGCCCGTACGGGCTGGCCGATCTGGAAGGTGCGCAGCCTGATCGAAGGCAGCGTGCTGCTGCTGGGCTGGTGGCTGGGCGGTGATGTCGGCCTGGGCACGCTGGCCTTCGCCCTGCTGATCGGCCCGCTGTGCGGCGTGACGCTGGGCTGGTTCGGGATTGGTCGTCCCGCGGTGGGTAGCGCCCGGCCACGCCCGGCGAGCGCGCAGCGCGGCCAGGGGTAGCCGATTCGCCAGCCCTTGCCCCGGCCGCCATTTCGCGGCACGCTTCGCGCTTCCGTACGCAAGCGTATCGACCATGTCGCCAGCCAACGAAAGCGCCTATCCCCACCTGTTCGCCCCGCTGGACCTGGGCTTCACCCAGCTGCGCAACCGCGTATTGATGGGCTCGATGCACACCGGCCTGGAAGATCGCGCCCGCGACTTCCCGCGCCTGGCCGCCTACTTCGCCGAGCGCGCCGAGGGCGGTGTCGGCCTGATCGTGACCGGTGGCTTCGCCCCGAACGTGGTCGGCTGGCTGAAGCCGTTCGGCGGCAAGCTGTCCTGGCCATGGGAGGTGCGCCCGCATCGACAGCTGACCGCCGCCGCGCACCAGCACGGCGCGAAGATCTGCCTGCAGCTGCTGCATGCCGGCCGCTATGCCTACCACCCGCTGTCGGTGGCGCCGTCGAAGCTGAAGGCGCCGATCAACCCGTTCACCCCGCGCGCGCTGTCGGCCGGTGGCGTCGAACGTCATATCGCCGACTACGCACGCAGCGCGAAGCTGGCCCGCGAGGCCGGCTACGACGGCGTCGAAGTGATGGGCTCGGAGGGTTACCTCATCAACGAGTTCATCGCACCACGCACCAACAAGCGCGCTGACCAATGGGGCGGCGACGCCCGCCAGCGCATGCGCTTCGCAGTGGAGATCGTGCGCCGCATCCGCGAGGCCTGCGGTCCGGACTTCATCATCATCTACCGCCTGTCGCTGGTCGACCTGGTGGAAGACGGCAGCAACTGGGAGGAGATCGTGCAGCAGGCGCAGGCCATCGAGGCTGCCGGCGCGACCATCATCAACTCGGGCATCGGCTGGCATGAAGCGCGCATTCCGACCATCGCCACCTCGGTACCGCGCGCGGCCTTTGCCGGGGTTACCTCCAAGCTCAAGCCGCACGTCAAGGTGCCGCTGGTGGCGACCAACCGCATCAACATGCCCGACGTGGCCGAGCGCATCCTGGCCGGCGGCGGCGCCGACATGGTGTCGCTGGCGCGGCCGCTGCTGGCCGACCCGCAATGGCTGAACAAGGCCCGCGCCGGCCGTGCCGAGGCGATCAACACCTGCATCGCCTGCAACCAGGCCTGCCTGGACCATGTGTTCGAGAACAAGCTGGCCAGCTGCCTGGTCAACCCGCGTGCCGCGCACGAGACCGAGCTGGTCTACCACCCCACTGCCGCACCGAAGAAGATCGCCGTGGTCGGCGCCGGCCCGGCCGGCCTGGCCTGCGCCACCGTCGCTGCCCAGCGTGGCCACCAGGTCACCCTGTTCGATGCCAACGACGAGATCGGCGGCCAGTTCAACGTGGCCAAGCGCATCCCGGGCAAGGAAGAATTCCACGAGACCCTGCGCTACTTCCGCCACACGCTGGGCGAGACCGGCGTGCAGCTGCGCCTCGGCACCCGCGCCGATGCCGCCAATCTGGCCGGCTTCGACGAGGTGGTGCTGGCCACGGGAATCACCCCGCGCAAGGTCGACTTCCCCGGTGCCGACCACGCCAAGGTGGTGAACTACCTGGACGTGCTGCTGGGCCGTGTCGAAGTCGGCGCCAATGCAGCGATCATCGGCGCCGGCGGCATCGGCTTCGACGTCGGCGAGTTCCTCAGCCATTCGGGCGAGTCGCCGTCGCTGGACCCGCAGCGCTGGATGGCCGAATGGGGCGTAGACGCCACCTTCGAGGCCCGCGGCTCGCTGGCGCGGCCGCAGGCCGAGGCGTCGCCGCGCCGGTTGTGGCTGCTGCAGCGCAGCCCAGGCAAGCCCGGCGCGCGGTTGGGCAAGACCACCGGCTGGATCCACCGGGCCACACTGAAGGCCAAGGGCGTACGCATGCTCGGCGGCGTCGAGTACCTGGGCGTGGACGACGAAGGCCTGCGCATCCGCGTTGAAGGCAGCGAACAACTGCTGCCGGTCGATCACGTGGTGATCTGCGCCGGCCAGGAGCCGAACCGCACGCTGCAGGCCGAACTGCAGGCCGCCGGCATCAACGCGCAGCTGATCGGCGGTGCCGATGTAGCCGCCGAACTGGATGCGAAGCGGGCCATCGACCAGGGCAGCCGGATCGCCGCTGCGCTTTGATGAGCACCTGAATGGGGGGCGGAATGTGATTTCCGTCACCCCTGCCGAACCTGAATGTCAAGCCGGGCGATTCACGATGCGTTCGGCTATCCCCCCCTACCTTGCGCCATCTTTCCGCTCACCAGCCAGTTTCCGGTGAGCCGGCGCGGCCCCCTCGATCGGTACTGATCGTTCTTTTGGGGCTGCCCACGGGGCGGCCCCGATGGCCGCCTCCCCATGACGCCAAGTCGTACCCCGCCTCCTGTCGCCCCCGCGGCCGGAACCGGAGCGTGCGGCCCATACGGAGCAAGGAGTTATATGAAACTGGCCTGGATTCTCTGGCTGTCGCAGTTGTTGCCGCAGCCGGCCGCTGATTCATTGTGTTTGAGCACCACCGTGTACCTGGAAGCCCGCGACCAGACCCTGCGTGGCCAACAGGCCGTGGCCGAGGTTGCCCTGCGCCGCCTCGACAGCGGCCTGTGGGGTGACTCGATGTGCCAGGTGGTCACCGCGCGCAAGCAGTTCGCACCGACCATCGTCTCCCCCGGCACCCAGCTGGGCAACGACGCGGCCTGGAGCGAGGCGATGAACGTGGCCTTCGACGCCGAGCGCAACTGGGCGCTGCCGGCCGGCGAGCGCCGCGAGATCGTGCCCGGTGCCAGCCACTTCGCCGCGCTGGCCATCGCCAGCCCGAACTGGCGCAACGCTTACCAGGTGGCCACCATCGGCGATCACACCTTCTATAAGGTGCAGAACCTCAAGCCACGGCAGTCGTAACGATCCGTGCTGGCGGCAGCGTTGCCGCCCGCCAGCAAGCTCTGGGATAGTGGGGGTTTCCCGCCCGCATCACCTGGAGTTCCCATGAAGCTGTACAGCAAGCCCGGTGCCTGTTCCACCGCCGACCACATCGCCCTGCAGTGGACCGGCCAGCCGTTCGAGGTTGAACTGCTGAACAAGGACACCCTGAAGGGCCCGGAATTCCTCAAGATCAATCCGGCCGGTGCCGTTCCCGCACTGGTCGATGGCGACTTCGTGCTGCTGCAGAACGCCGCGATCATGGGCTACATCGCCGACAGCTTCCCGCAGGCCGGCCTTGGCGGCGACGGCAGCCCGCGCCAGCGCGCCGAAGCCACCCGCTGGCTGGCCTTCGTCAATTCCGATGTGCATCCGGCATTCTCGCCGCTGTTCGCGCCGGGCAAGTTCATTGCCGACGAAAGCCAGTTCGATGCGATCCGCGCCGCCGCACACAAGCGCCTGCGCGGCCTGTTCGAGACCGCCGACAAACAGCTGGCCGATAAGGCCTGGCTCGCCGGCTTCCGCAGCTTCGCCGATCCGTACTTCTACATCACCCTGCGCTGGGCCGCCGGCACCAAGGTCGACCTGTCCGGCCTGGACAACCTGGCCGCCTACAAGGCGCGCATGGACGCCGACGCTGGCGTGCAGGCCGCGCTGAAGGCCGAAGGCCTGGCCTGACCTGCCCCCGGGTTTGAGTCGGGGTCGGATCCGTCTGCGCAGCAGGCGGCTCTGACCCCATCAGTCCCATCGATCCGCTCAGCCGATCTGGCGGATCACCTCGCCCTTGGCATCGCGCAGGTAGGTCGGCACCACTTCGATGCGCAGCGCCGCCGCCACCGGGTAGATGCCGCGCTCGGCACGCACGCCCGCCAGGGCCTGCAGTCCCGCCTCGTCCAGTGCCCAGCGCGCGCTGTCGGCGGACACGTCGCCGGCTTCACCGCGCCCGGCCGGGATGAACTCCCACTGCCGCTCGCGGCTGACCAGTTCCAGCGATTTGCCGTGGCGCAAGCGCAATGGCAGCAGCTCGCACACACTGGCCACCTGGCCCGCGCCGAGCACCAGGGTGGTGACGCCCGCCTCCTGGCGCCAGTCCAGCGTCTCGATGAACAACATGCCGGTGCTGGAGCCTTCGCGCTCGCTGCCGGCCTGCACCTGTGCAGCCAGTACCGGATCCTCCAGCAGGTTGCCGCGATGCAGGTCGCTGATCCACAGTGGCATCGCCGGCTGCAGCACCTGCAGCACGCCGCGCGTCGACCAGCGTTTGACCGCCTCCATTTCTTCATCAGTCAACCCGACCAGCTGCAGGAACTGCAGATGACCGTTGGCGGTATCACGCGCGGGAAGCTGCGGGTCGGCGATGAAGGCGAGGTGGCACAACCGCGTGTCGGTCTCCAGCGCGATCGGGCCATTGGCATTGAGGTGGTGACCGTCCTCGAACACGTTGCCGCTGCCGAACACATAGCGCGCCAGGTTCTGCAGCAGGTTCATCGGCCACACCGGCGGCTCACTGCCTGCGCTCTCGCCGGCGCTCGCAGCCAAGCGGAACGTCAGTTCGAAGCCATAACCGCTGGTAGCGGCATCGCTGCTTTCCTTGGCGTACAGCTCGGAGAAGCCATAGGTGATGTAGTGCCAGTGCCGGACCGGCGCATCCGCCCAGTACACACTGATGCCATCCAGGGGATCCTGACCGCCCAGCGTGTAGGGCAATGCAGTGCCGTAATGGCGCGGTTCCTGGCCGGCATGCAACGGCGCAAGCGCGGCGTTGATCGCGTCCCAGCCGGGGGTATCGGTGTCGTCGTGGTCGTCCTGCACGGGAGACTCCTTGTGGGAAGTAAACCGATCACTTTACGCGGTGGCTGAGGCCTGTACGACCTCGCTGCTGCCACTCGCCAGTGCCGCCTGGGTTTCCTGCCACCAGCGCTGCGCAAGCGCCGGGCTGCGCGCCTTGCCGACGGCCGCCAGCAGCTCCGGGCACAGGCGCTCCAGTGCCAGCGCATCGGTGCAGCGTTCGATCTTCAACTGCATGAAATAGCCCTTCAGGCCCAGATGGCGGCGTACCGCCTCGCTCATCGCGTCGTACAGCTGCTGGTACAGCGCCGGATCCTGTTCGCGCCCGGTACTGATGCCACTCAGCGGTGTCACCTCTGCACTTCCGCCGATCACTTCGATCAGGCCCTGCGCTGACAATTGCTCCAGTGCATCGGGGGGTGCACGCAGGCCTTCGAACAGGCCGCGCAATTCAGTGTCATCGCGATGGCCATCGACCATCAGCAGGATCGAACGCAGTGCCGCCGGCAGGCGCCGGCCACGGTCCTCGATTTCCTGGCGGCCAGCGGCCGTCTTGGCGTGCAGCAATGCCATTGCTCCCCCTTCCCTCGATGCGCGATGCCTGCGCGCCCTGGTGGGCACGCTCCCCTGTGTGACATCCCCGGACGGCACGCGCCTTCCCCGGCGCGCGCCGCGTGTTGCAGGTCGATGACAGGCCGAGCTTAGCGCAAGTGCTGGACACAGAGGGTAGTGCCGGCCGCTGGCCGGCAATCCCATCAATCCCGAGGTTGCCGGCCAGCGGCCGGCACTACCAGATCAGCGGCCCAGCGCGCGGCGGATCTCCTCCAGCGCGCTGGGATCATCCAGCGTCGACAGGTCGCCCGGGTCACGCTGCTCGGCCAGCGCCTGCAGCGAACGCCGCAGCAGCTTGCCCGAGCGGGTCTTGGGCAACGCGTTGACCACGTGCACGTGCGCCGGGCGCGCAACCGCACCGAGCGATGCGGTCACCGTGGCCATCATCTCGGCCACCACCGGCGCCGGATCCTCGCCATCGAGCCCCTGCTTGAGGGTGACGAACACCAGCGGCACCTGCCCCTTCAGTTCATCCTTGACCCCGATCACGGCAGCCTCGGCCACGCGCGGATGGCTGGAGATGGCTTCTTCAATCTCGCGCGTACCCAGGCGGTGCCCGGCCACGTTGATCACATCATCGGTGCGGCCGAGGATGAAGGTGTAGCCATCATCGTCGCGGATCGCCCAGTCCAGCGAGCTGTACAGCAGTTCCTTGAAGTGGCTGAAGTAGCTCTGCAGGAAACGGCTGTCGTCGTTCCACACCGTGCTCATGCAGCCCGGCGGCAATGGAGGGGTCATCACCAGCACGCCCTTCTGCCCCGCTGCGACTTCCTCGCCGGTGTTCTCGTCGATCACCTTCATCCGGTAACCGAGGTTGGGGAAGCCCGGCGAACCGAACCGCACCGGCTTCATCTCCAGGCCCGGCAGCAGGGTCAGCGCCGGCCAGCCGGTTTCGGTCTGCCAGTAATTGTCGATGATCGGCTTGCCGAGCGCTTCACTGATCCAGTGCGCAGTCGGCTCGTCCAGCGGCTCGCCGGCCAGGAACAGGTACTTCAGCGCGCCCAGGTCGTGGCGATGGATGAAGTCCGCGTCGTGCTTCTTCAGCACGCGGATGGCGGTGGGCGACGAGAACATCGTGCGCACGTTGTACTGCTCGCACAGCGCCCACCAGATGCCCGGGTCCGGGTTGGTCGGCAGCCCTTCGTAGAGCAGCGAGGTGCAGCCGCCGATCAGCGGGCCGTACACGTTGTAGGAATGGCCGACCGCCCAGCCGACATCGGAGGTGGAGAACATCACCTGCCCTGGCCGGCAGTCGAACACGGTCTCCATCGACTGCGCCATCGCCACCGCATAGCCGCCGACATCGCGTTGCACGCCCTTCGGCTTGCCGGTGGTGCCGGAGGTGTACAGCAGGTAGCTCGGCTCGCTTGATTCCAGCCACTGCACCGGCACATCGGTTTCGCCGATCTGCGCACGCAGGGTGGCGTATTCCACATCGCGCCCCGCCACACGCGGCTCGGCCGGGTCCAACCCACGCGACACGATCAACACATGTGGCGGCGGATTACTGGCCTCTGCGCAGGCCGCGTCGACCATCGCCTTGTACGGAATCAGCTTGCCGCCGCGCATGCCGGCATCGGCGGCGATCAGCAGTTTGGGCTTGGCATCGTCGATGCGCAGCGCCAGGTTGTGCGCGGCGAAGCCGCCGAACACCACCGAGTGCACCGCACCGATGCGCGCGCAGGCGAGCATGGCAAATACCGCTTCGGCCATGTTCGGCATGTAGATCACCACGCGGTCACCGTGACCGACGCCCAGGTGCCTGAGCACGGCGGCGAAGTCGTTCACTTCGCGATACAGCTGGCGATAGGTGATCTCGCGGGTGCTGTTGGTTTCGGTGGAGATGGCGACCAACGCCAGCTGGTCGGCGCGCTCAGCCAGGTGGCGGTCGACCGCGTTGTAACAGAGATTGGTTTCGCCGCCGACGAACCAGCGCCGGAACGGCGGGTTGCTGTAGTCGAGCACCTGCTGCGGCGGTTTGTGCCAATGGATGCGCTTGGCTTCCTCGCCCCAGAAGGCCTCCGGCTCGTCGATCGAGCGACGGTAGGTTTCCTCGTAGTTCATGACGCAGCCCTCCCAGACAAAGTCATGGGTTCGAGGATAGTCCGGCGCTGGCGCGCGGGCCGCCCTACCTTGGTAGGGGGGTGGGTTTGTTCTGCAGGGCTTGCAGCCCTGCACCTGCAGAGGCCAAAGCCTAAGCAACAGCAGAAGCTGGTTTCCTGAGGGATGGCGGGGTGGGTCCGGTTGCGGGAGACGCCGTAAACCCATCCTTGAAGTGACCCCCGGGAATTGGACACCAGATCCAACCCCGAGGGATACATGAACAGATACGACGCGCGTTTCAAACTGCAGGTCGCCAAAGAGGC
>NZ_JBXAWS010000036.1:0-8622 GCF_057292075.1 Stenotrophomonas sp. 1L-E-5-B-C3 | reverse complement strand
CCGGTTGCGGGGGCGTGAGCCGCATGGATGCGGCGACCGAGCTTACATGGACGTACTTGCAGCGCCCCCCGCAACCGGACCCACCCCGCCATCCCACGGAATGCCCGCTTCTGCTGTTGCTGTTTAGATTGTCGGCCAGCGGCCGGCACTACAGCAGGTGCAGGGCTGCAAGCCCTGCCGACCAACACCCTTCTTACGAACGGCTGACGTGACGCTCATGCGCCATGCGCGAGGCTGTCCGTTCGGCTGTTCGAGTGGAGGTGGCAACGGTGCACTGGGAAAGCGCACAGGCGTACGCATGGCCGTTGGGAGTGGCAGCATTGGTGGGTGGCATCGGCGCGTGGTTGATCCTGTGGATCTACCATCGGCTGAAAGGGCGTGATCGCCGGCGTGCGCGCATCGGGCGTGTGCTGGGATTACCGCTGGCCACCGCATGGCCGTTGCTGCTGTTGATTCCTGCGCTGCAGGCCACGCCGCTGCAGGATCCGGCCCTGGGCAACCTGCAGCACATGCTGCACATCGCGCTGACCGCGTGTTTCATCTGGTTGCTGGTACGCGCGGTGGCGGCGGGCGAGCGCGCGATCCTGCGCAGCCATCCAATCGATGTCTCCGACAACCTGGAGGCGCGCCGCATCCAGACCCAGACCCGGGTGCTCAGCCGCGTACTGATGGGCGCCATCATCGTGCTGGGCGCGTCGCTGGTACTGCTGACGTTCCCGATGGTGCAGAAGATCGGTACCGCGCTGCTGGCATCGGCAGGCCTGATCGGCCTGGTGGCCGGTATCGCGGCCAAGCCGGTGTTCGGCAACCTGATCGCTGGCCTGCAGATTGCGGTGACGCAGCCGATCCGGCTGGATGACGTGGTGATCGTCGAAGGCGAGTGGGGCCGTATCGAGGAGATCGGCAGCAGCTACGTCGTGGTCCGCATCTGGGATGAGCGACGCATGGTGGTGCCGCTGACCTGGTTCATCGAGAACCCGTTCCAGAACTGGACGCGGCGCAGCGCCGATCTGCTCGGCACGGCGTTCCTGTGGCTGGACTACCGCGCCCCGATCACGGCGATCCGCACCGAGCTGGAGCGCATCTGCCGTGGTGAGGCGCTGTGGGATGGCCGGGTCTGCGTGACCCAGGTGACCGAAACCAGCGAACGCGCAATCCAGGTGCGCCTGCTGGTCAGCGCACGCAGTTCCGGTGATGCCTTCGACCTGCGCTGCCTGGTACGCGAGCGGATGCTGGATTTCCTGGCGCGCGAGCATCCGCAGTCGTTGCCGCAGGTGCGTGCGCGCGTGCAGCACGAAGACGAACTGGACATGCCGCGAGGACCTCGCGCGCGCACCGCGGATGTACGGTCGCCGGGTGCGGAGGATGGAGAGGCAGCGATCGTGCCGGTGGAGCCGGAACCCGAACGGTAGCGCCGGGCCATGCCCGGCGAGCGCAGCGGCGTCGCTCTATCCGCCGGGCATGGCCCGGCGCTACCTGGGGGGCCGATCAAGGTTCGCCAGCGTCGATCAGCGCATCGGTATCAAAGTGCGGCGGTCGTCGTGCGCGGGTGCGCTGTTCGTAGGCGTAGGCCATCTCGATCAGCTTCGGTTCGCTCCAGGCGGTGCCCATGAACAGCAGGCCGACCGGCAGGCCGTCGATCTGCCCCATTGGCACGCTGAGGCTGGGATAGCCGGCCACGGCGGCAACGCTGTAGCTCTCGCCGGGGAAGTCGTCGCCGTCACTGCGGATCGGCCAGGCTACACCCGTGGTCGGTGCCACCAGCGCATCAAGCTGATGGGCGGCGAGGGCGGCATCGATGCCTTCCGGGCCGGCCAGGCGGCGCGCATCGGTGCGCGCGCGGATGTAGGCGGGATCGGCCAGGCCGGCAGTCGCATCGGCCTCCACCAGCAGTTCCTGGCCGAACAGGCCCAGTTCCTGCTTGCTGTGTGCCTGGTTGAAGGCGATCAGTTCGGCCAGGCTGCGCAGCGGTGCGCGATGGGTGCTGAGGTAGCGCTCCAGGCCGGCCTTGAACTCGTACAGCAGCACGCTGCGTTCGGCCTCGGCCCAGACGCCCTGGTTGGGCAGTTCCACCGGCACCACCACCGCGCCGGCGCGGCGCAGCTCGGTGGCGGCCTGTTCGATCAGTGGCGGCATGCCGCGGTACTTCAGCAGGGGCGTCTGCAGCAGGCCGATGCGCTTGCCGCGCAGGCCCTGCGGGTCCAGGCGCGCGGTGTAGTCGTAGACCGCGCGGCCGGGCATGGTTGCGGTGGCTGGGTCGGCGTCATCGCGGCCGGCAATGGCGGTCAGCACGGCGGCGGCATCGGCGACGCTGCGCGTCATCGGCCCGGCGGTGTCCTGGCTGAAGGAAATCGGGATGATGCCGTCGCGGCTGACCAGGCCGACCGTCGGCTTCAGGCCGACCACGCCATTGACCGCGGCCGGGCAGACGATGCTGCCGTCGGTCTCGGTGCCGATCGCCACGCTGGCCAGGTTGGCGGCTACGGCGACTGCGCTGCCGCTGCTGGAGCCGCAGGGCGAATGGCTGAGGCGATAGGGATTGCGGGTCTGGCCGCCGCGCGCGCTCCATCCGGACACCGAATCATTGCCGCGGAAATTGGCCCATTCGCTGAGGTTGGTCTTGCCCAGCACCACGGCACCGGCCTCGCGCAGGCGGCGTACCAGGTAGGCGTCGTCCGGGCGGAAGCCCTGCAGCGCCAGCGAGCCGGCCGTGGTGGCCATCGGCGCGGCGTTGATGTTGTCCTTCAGCACGATCGGGATGCCGTGCAGCGGGCCACGCAGGCGGCCGTCACGACGTTCGCGGTCGCGCTCGGCGGCTTCCTTCAGTGCATCCGGGTTGAGTTCGATCACCGCGCGCAGGCGGGGACCGGCACGGTCCAGTGCGGCGATGCGCTGCAGGTAGGCCTGGGTCAGGGTGGTGCTGTCCAGTTCACCGGCGGTCATCCGCGCCTGCAGGTCGGCGACATCGGTTTCGGCGTAGGGGAACGGCACGTTGCGGCTGGCAGGTTCGGCGGCGTGGGCGCTGGGCGTGGCCGGGCTGCAGGCAGCGACAAGCAGCGCAGGCAGCGCAGCGAGCAGGCAGATCAGGAGGGGCGGCAAGGACGGGCGCATGGGGCGGCTTGGTCGGCTCCAATCCCCAGTGTAGCCGCTGCTCAGCGGCGGCGCTTGCGCAGGTCGCGGGCCAGCACGTAGACCACGATCAGGTTGATCGCCAGGATCGTCCACGAGGGCCAGCCAGGGTGGCGGATGATCGCGAAGATATCGAACGGCAGGTACAGCGAAGCGGTCAGGCAGCCCAGCCAGGAGGCCCAGGCCTTGGCACGCCACAGGCCCCAGGCTTCGACCAGGTGCAGCAGGCCGTAACCGATCATCCCCGCCGCGGCCAGGTGCACCGCGTCGGGGCTGATCATGTGCAGCAGCGAGGGCAGGGTGCCATGGTCCGGATCCAAGCTGAAGCGCCGGATCAGGGCCATGATGCCGTGCCGCAGCGGCTGCGGTCCGAGCACTTCCAGCCCGGTGGCGGCCAACAGCGCCAGCATCGCCTTGCTCGCTTCGAGCAAGGCGATGACGTGCAGACCCGGATGCCGGTGTGGATCCGGGTTGTAGCCGCTCTGGTTCACGGGGTGCTGGCTCAGCCGCCGCGCGAAGCCTTCTTGCGGTCGCTTTCGGTCAGGAACTTCTTGCGCAGGCGGATCTCCTTCGGGGTGATCTCGACCAGCTCGTCGTCTTCGATGAAGTCCAGGGCCTGCTCCAGCGAGTACTTGATCGCCGGGGTCAGCTGGATCGCATCGTCCTTGCCCGAAGCGCGCATGTTGGTCAGCGGCTTGGTCTTGATCGCGTTGACGGTCAGGTCGTTGTCCTTGGAGTGGATACCGACCAGCTGACCTTCATACACGTTGTCGCCTTCAGCAGCGAACAGCTTGCCGCGCTCCTGCAGCGGGCCCAGCGAGTAGGCCGGCGTGGCGCCCGGTGCATTGGCGATCATCACGCCGTTGATGCGCTTGGCGATCGCGCCCTGCTCCTTCGGACCGTAGTGGTCGAAGACATGGAACAGCAGGCCCGAACCCTGGGTGAGGGTCTTGAACTCGTTCTGGAAACCGATCAGGCCACGGGCCGGGATCTGGTACTCAAGGCGCACGCGGCCCTTGCCGTCCGATTCCATGTTCTTCAGCTGGCCCTTGCGGGTGCCCAGCTTTTCCATCACGCCGCCCTGGTGGATTTCTTCGATGTCCACCACCAGCTGCTCGATCGGCTCCATGGCCTGGCCGTCGATCTGCTTGATGATCACTTCCGGGCGCGACACGGCCAGCTCGTAGCCTTCACGACGCATGTTCTCGATCAGCACCGACAGGTGCAGCTCGCCACGGCCGGAGACCAGGAACTTGTCGGCGTCTTCCAGCTGTTCAACCTTCAACGCGACGTTGTGGACCTTTTCACGGTCCAGGCGGTCCTTGATCTGGCGGCTGGTCAGGAACTTGCCACCGGACAGGTCCTTGTTGCCGGCGAACGGCGAGTTGTTGACCTGGAAGGTCATCGAGATGGTCGGCTCGTCGACGGTCAGTGCCGGCAGCGCTTCCGGGGTGTCCGGGGCGCACAGGGTGTCGGAGATGGTCAGCTCCTGGATGCCCGAGATGGCGACGATGTCACCGGCCTCGGCCGAATCCTGCTCGATGCGCTCCAGGCCCAGGAAGCCCAGCACCTGCAGCACCTTGCCGTTGCGCTTCTTGCCTTCACGGTCGATGACCGCGACCTGCATGTTCTTCTTCAGGGTGCCGCGCTGGATGCGGCCGATGCCGATCACGCCCACGAAGTTGTTGTAGTCCAGCTGGCTGATGCGCATCTGGAACGGGCCTTCCGGATCGACTTCCGGCTTCGGCGCGTGCTGCATGATCGCTTCGTACAGCGGGGTCATGTCGCCGTCGCGCACGGTGTCTTCCAGGCCAGCGTAGCCGTTCAGGGCCGAGGCGTAGACGATCGGGAAGTCGAGCTGCTCATTGGTGGCGCCGAGCTTGTCGAACAGGTCGAACACCTGGTCGATCACCCACTCCGGACGCGAGCCCGGGCGGTCGACCTTGTTGACCACGACGATCGGCTTGAAGCCCATCGCGAAGGCCTTCTGGGTGACGAAGCGGGTCTGCGGCATGGGGCCGTCCATCGCGTCGACGAGGATCAGCACGGTGTCGACCATCGACAGCACGCGCTCGACCTCACCACCGAAGTCGGCGTGTCCGGGGGTGTCGACGATGTTGATCCGGTTCTTGATACCGGTCTTCTTGTCTTCCCAGGTGATGGCCGTGTTCTTGGCCAGGATGGTGATGCCGCGTTCCTTTTCCTGGTCGTTGCTGTCCATCACGCGCTCGGCGAGGACGGTACGCTCGGACAGGGTGCCGGACTGCTTCAGCAGCTGGTCGACCAGGGTGGTCTTGCCATGGTCGACGTGGGCGACGATGGCGATGTTGCGAAGATTTTCGATGGACATACGAAAGGGGGCCAGTCGGCGCCGGATTTGGAAAAAGAAGTCCAACATTATACGTCGAAGTTGACGATTGGCGAAAACCTCCATTTCACACCGCCCGGGTGCCCCGTTCAGCTACCCGTCCAGGGCCCACCGTCCGGGTGCTGAAGACCCCGCCTGCACCGATGGTCGAAGGCGCCCATACGGCAGGGGAGGTGTATCCTTATGGGGCTGATTACACACCCCGCATCCCAAGGATCTTCATGTCCCTCATCGCCACTTTCGACACCACCCAGGGCCCGATCAAGGTCGAGCTGTTCGCTGACAAGGCGCCGCTGACCGTGGCCAACTTCGTGAACCTGGTCAAGCACGGCTTCTATGACGGCCTGATCTTCCACCGCGTGATCGCCGACTTCATGATCCAGGGCGGCTGCCCCAAGGGTCAGGGCACCGGTGGCCCGGGCTACAAGTTCGAAGACGAGAAGAATGGTGTGAAGCACCAGGTCGGCTCGCTGTCGATGGCCAATGCCGGTCCGAACACCAACGGCAGCCAGTTCTTCATCACCCACATCAAGACCGATTGGCTGGATGGCAAGCACACCGTGTTCGGCCAGGTGCTGGACGGCCAGGCCATCGTCGATTCGGTCAAGCAGGGCGATGTGATCCATTCGATCACCCTGGAAGGCGATACCGACGCCGTGCTGGCCGCCCAGGCCGAGCGCGTGGCGGAGTGGAACAAGCTCCTCGCCGCCTGATTTCCCTTCGAAACGGCCACCCTCGGGTGGCCGTTTCCCTGTTCCCCGCCGCCCGCCCGGCCTGCGTGGCCACGCCCGCGGCGTCCCATCAAACGCTTGCAAGCAAGAGGAAACCCCCATGAAAGCACCCGTTCGTGTTGCCGTGACCGGCGCCGCCGGCCAGATCGGTTATGCCCTGCTGTTCCGCATCGCCTCCGGCGAAATGCTGGGCAAGGACCAGCCGGTCATCCTGCAGCTGCTGGAACTGCCGGTCGACAAGGCCCAGGCCGCCCTGAAGGGCGTGATGATGGAACTGGAAGACTGCGCCTTCCCGCTGCTGGCCGGCATGGTCGGCACCGACGACGCCGAAGTGGCCTTCAAGGACGCCGACATCGCCCTGCTGGTCGGCGCGCGTCCGCGCGGCCCGGGCATGGAGCGCAAGGACCTGCTGCTGGAAAACGCCAAGATCTTCACCGCTCAGGGCGCGGCGCTGAACAAGGTCGCCAGCCGTGACGTGAAGGTGCTGGTGGTCGGCAACCCGGCGAACACCAACGCCTACATCGCGATGAAGTCGGCCCCGGACCTGAAGCCGGAGAACTTCACCGCCATGCTGCGCCTGGACCACAACCGCGCCCTGAGCCAGCTGTCGGCCAAGCTCGGCAAGCCGGTCGGTGGCATGGAGAAGCTGGTCGTGTGGGGCAACCACAGCCCGACCATGTACCCGGACTACCGTTTCGCCACCGCCGATGGTGCGTCGATTGCTGATGCAATCAACGATCAGGAGTGGAACGCCAACACCTTCATCCCGACCGTCGGCAAGCGCGGCGCGGCGATCATCGAAGCCCGTGGCTCGTCCTCGGCGGCTTCGGCGGCCAACGCAGCCATCGACCACGTGCGTGACTGGGTGCTGGGCAGCAACGGCAAGTGGGTCACCATGGGCGTGCCGTCCGACGGTTCCTATGGCATTCCGGAAGGCGTGATCTTCGGCTTCGCGGTGACCACCGAGAACGGCAAGTACACCCTGGTCAAGGATCTGCCGGTCGACGACTTCAGCCAGAAGTACATCGACAAGACCCTGGCCGAGCTGGAAGAAGAGCGCTCCGGCGTCGCCCACCTGCTGGGCTGAGGCAGGCGGTACCGGCGCGAGCCGGTACGTCTTCCGTCAAGGTAGGTACCGACCGCTGGTCGGTACGCAGAAAACGGGGAGGCTTCGGCTTCCCCGTTTTTATTTGGAGTTCCTGGAACCGCATGATCCACCTGCATTACATCGACGACGCGCTGCTGGTGGCCGAGAAGCCGGCCGGCCTGCTGTCCGTGCCCGGCCGCAGCGCCGAGAACCAGGACTGCGTGGTCGCGCGGCTGCAGGCACTGTACCCGGACGCACTGACCGTGCACCGCCTGGACCAGGTGACCTCGGGCCTGCTGCTGCACGCGCGCGGCAAGGACATGCAGGCGGCGTTGTCGATGCAGTTCGAGCAGCGCCAGGTTGGCAAGCGTTATGAAGCGATCGTGGAGGGGCTGCTTGAAGGCGATGCCGGCGAAGTGGACCTGCCGCTGATCGTGGACTGGCCGAACCGGCCGAAGCAGATGGTCGACCACGAACGCGGCAAGCCGGCGCTGACGCGCTGGCGCGTAATGGCGCGTGATGTTGAAGCGCAGCGCACCCGCGTGGCGTTGGAACCGATCACTGGCCGCAGCCATCAGCTGCGCCTGCACATGGCCAGTCTCGGCCATCCCATCGTTGGTGACGTGCTGTACGGCGCAGCACCGGCGCAGCGCGTGCACCTGCATGCGCGCAGCCTGCAGTTCACCCACCCGGTGACGGGCGAGGCGCTCGCGTTCGAGTCCGCGACTCCGTTTTAGGGGTTCGGCAGGGCTTGCAGCCCTGCACCTGCCGAAGCTTTCAAGCAACGGCAACGTCAAAAACCAAAGCGGCATTCCGTGGGATGGCGGGGCACTGTGGGTGTGCGGGGACGCCGTAAACCCGTCCATGGGGGCTTGGTCGCGGCATCCATGCCGCTCACACCCCGCAAACCCACAGTGCCCCGCCTCTGACAGATTCCCGCGGCTGTTGGTAACTGCGGCCGTTGTTCCGCGCGGCTGTTGGTAGGTGTCGACCTTGGTCGACACCATTTTTCTTTCAGATATCGAATGAATCATCCACGCATGGCGTGGATCTACCGTGTCGACCAAGGTCGACACCTACCAGAGCAGTCGACCAAGGTCGACACCCATCAGGTCAATACGCCGTTCCGACAGATCGCGGCCAACTGTCGAAGGCGGGGTGGGTCCGGTTGCGGGAGTGTCCGCGGCATGGATGCCGCGGCCAAGCCCCCAAGGTGAAGTGACCCCCGAGACTTGGACGGGGTCAGGCGGCCGATTGGGCCTGCTCCCGGTACTTTATCGGGCTGAGACCTTTCAGTTTCAGTTTGA
>NZ_JBXAWS010000035.1:0-16556 GCF_057292075.1 Stenotrophomonas sp. 1L-E-5-B-C3 | reverse complement strand
GGCGCGGCGTCGATCGAGGAGTAGTCCTTGAACTCGCCACCGAAGCGCTCGGCACCGATCTTGGTCAGTGCGGCGGTCAGCGTGGTCTTGCCGTGATCGACGTGACCGATGGTGCCGACGTTGACGTGCGGCTTGGTGCGCTCGAACTTACCCTTTGCCATTGTTGTATACCTTGATTTTGTAAGTGGTTTTCAGGAGAGGCTGAGCGAGGCTCAGCCCTTCTTCATGACGGCTTCGGCGATGTTGTTCGGCGCCGGCTCGTAGTGATCGAATTCCATGGTGAAGGTGGCACGGCCCTGGGTCTGCGAACGCAGCGCAGTGGCGTAGCCGAACATTTCACCCAGCGGGATCATCGCGTTGATGATGCTGGCCGAACCGTCACCGGTGGTGTCGGAACCCTGCAGCACGCCGCGACGACGGCTGACGTCGCCCATCACGTCACCCTGGTAATCCTCCGGGGTCACGATCTCGACCTTCATGATCGGCTCCAGCAGAACCGGCTTGGCCTTGGCGAAGCCCTGCTTGAAGGCCATCGACGAAGCGAGCTTGAACGCCATTTCCGAGGAGTCGACGTCATGGTACGAGCCGAACACCAGCTTGACCTTGACATCCACCACCGGGAAGCCAGCCAGCGGACCGCTGGTGATGGTTTCGCGCAGGCCCTTTTCGATCGAAGGAATGAATTCCTTCGGGATCACGCCGCCGGTGATGTCATTGACGAACAGGAAGTCGTCCTTGATCGCCGGGGCCAGCTTGGCATCGGCACGGTCTGCAGCAGTCAGCGGCGACAGCTCGATCACGACGTGACCGTACTGACCCTTACCACCGGACTGCTTGGCGTGCTTGTAGTCCGACTTGACGTCGGCCAGGGTGATGGTTTCGCGGTAGGCCACCTGCGGCGCGCCGACGTTGGCTTCAACGTTGAACTCGCGCTTCAGGCGGTCGACGATGATGTCCAGGTGCAGCTCGCCCATGCCCGAGATGATGGTCTGGCCGGATTCTTCGTCGGTCTTGACGCGGAACGACGGATCTTCCTGCGCCAGACGACCCAGAGCCAGACCCATCTTTTCCTGGTCCGACTTGGTCTTCGGTTCGACAGCCATCGAGATCACCGGCTCCGGGAACGTCATGCGCTCCAGGATGATCGGCTGGTCGATCGAGCACAGGGTGTCACCGGTGGTGGTGTCCTTCAGGCCCACGGCAGCGGCGATGTCACCGGCCAGAACTTCCTTGATCTCTTCGCGGTTGTTCGAATGCATCTGCAGGATGCGGCCGATGCGCTCCTTCTTGCCCTTCACCGAGTTCAGCACGGTGTCGCCACCGTTCAGGGTGCCCGAGTAGACGCGGAAGAAGGTCAGCGCGCCGACGAACGGATCGGTGATGATCTTGAAGGCCAGCGACGAGAACGGAGCCTTGTCGTCCGACTTGCGGCTCATGGCGACGTTTTCGTCGTCCACGTCGGTACCGGTCACGTCCGGCACGTCGACCGGCGACGGCAGCAGCTGGATCACGCCGTCGAGCATGGCCTGCACGCCCTTGTTCTTGAACGCCGAGCCGCAGTACATCGGCACGATCTCGGTGGCCAGGGTACGGGTACGCAGCGCGTTGATGATTTCAGTCTCGGCCAGCTCTTCGCCGCCCAGGTACTTTTCCATCAGCTCTTCGTTGGCTTCAGCCGCGGCTTCGATCATGAAGGTACGGGCTTCTTCAGCCTTTTCCTGCAGGTCGGCCGGGATGTCGCCGTACTCGAACTTCATGCCCTGCGAGGCTTCATCCCAATGGATGGCCTTCATCTTCAGCAGGTCGACAACGCCCTTGAAGCCTTCTTCAGCGCCGATCGGCAGCTGCATCGGCACGGCGACGGCGCCGAGCTTTGCCTTCAGCTGGTCACGGACCTTGTAGAAGTTGGCACCGGTGCGGTCCATCTTGTTGACGAACGCGATGCGCGGCACCTTGTAACGGTTGGCCTGGCGCCACACGGTTTCCGACTGCGGCTGCACGCCACCGACGGCACACAGCACGAACACCGCACCGTCGAGCACGCGCAGCGAACGCTCGACTTCGATGGTGAAGTCAACGTGCCCGGGGGTGTCGATGATGTTGAAGCGGTGCTCCGGCAGGGACTTGTCCATGCCCTTCCAGAACGCGGTGGTCGCAGCGGACTGGATCGTGATGCCACGCTCCTGCTCCTGCTCCATCCAGTCCATGGTGGCGGCGCCGTCGTGCACTTCACCGATCTTGTGGCTCTTGCCGGTGTAGAACAGGATGCGCTCGGACGTGGTGGTCTTGCCGGCATCGATGTGGGCCATGATGCCGAAGTTACGGTAACGCTCGATGGGAGTGGAACGGGCCACGGGGAGCCTCTCAGATTTCTTGGATTTCGGATGGCCGAACGCCGCCTTGCGGCGGCCTTCGGATTGGCGCAGCCCTTCCGGGGCCGCGAGGCAGCACCGTAATGGTGCTGCCCTGCCTGTTTTACAAGGCCGTCAAACTCACCAGCGGTAGTGGGCGAATGCCTTGTTGGCTTCGGCCATGCGGTGGGTTTCTTCGCGCTTCTTGATGGCGCCGCCACGGTTTTCCGAGGCGTCGATCAGTTCGGCAGCCAGCTTCTTCGGCATGGTGTTCTCACCACGCTTGCGCGCGGAGTCGATCAGCCAGCGCATGGCCAGGGCCATCTTGCGCGACGAACGCACTTCGACCGGCACCTGGTAGGTGGCACCACCGACGCGGCGCGACTTGACTTCGACCGCCGGAGCGACGTTGTCCAGCGCCTTCTGCACCAGTTCAATGGCGTTGGCGCTGCTGTTCTTCTCGGTGATCACGTCCATGGCGCCATACACGATCTTTTCGGCGACGGACTTCTTGCCGCTCTGCATGACCATGTTGATGAAGCGGGCGATGGTTTCGCTTCCGTGCTTCGGATCGGGCAGGACGGAACGCTGCGGAGTATTACCCTTACGCGACATAGTGGTCTCTCCTTATGCCTTCGGACGCTTGGCGCCGTACTTGGAACGGGCCTGGCGACGCTTGGCAACGCCGGCGGCGTCGAGCGAACCACGGACGGTGTGGTAACGCACACCCGGCAGATCCTTGACGCGACCGCCACGGATCAGGACCACGGAGTGCTCCTGCAGGTTGTGGCCTTCACCACCGATGTAGGAGATCACCTCTTCCTGGTTGGTCAGGCGGACCTTGGCAACCTTGCGCAGAGCCGAGTTCGGCTTCTTCGGAGTGGTGGTGTAAACGCGGGTGCAGACGCCACGGCGCTGCGGGCACTTGTCGAGCGCCGGCGAGGCACTCTTGTACGTAGTAGCTTGCCGCGGCTTGCGGACCAGCTGGTTGATCGTCGCCATCAGTAGGTTCTTCTGATTGGTGGCCGGAAATCCGGCCAGAGATGCGGAAATGTTAAAGCAGGCCAAAATTCTGGCCTGCTGAGACAGACGATTGTAGCAACCTGCCAGGAACGCAGTCAAACGCGTCCTGTCAAGCCCGTCCCTGATCCCGGGACGTTACTGGGGGGCCTCCATGTACCCCGTTCAGGTTGGCCAGGTCGATCGCGGACGATCTCCCCTGCCCTTTCCCAATCCCATCGATGGACCGATGGGGTGGTCCGGCCTTGCGGCCGGACCGGTTACCTCATTCTTCGCCAGACGCCTGTTCAGCTTCGGCTTCAACGGCCGGCGCCTCGACTGCAGCCGGGGTGCCGGTCAGGGCCTGCATCTCCGAGTCGGTCAGACCCGAAGCGCCGCGGCGGCGGTTGCTGTGGTACGACAGACCGGTACCGGCCGGGATCAGGCGGCCGACGATCACGTTTTCCTTCAGGCCGCGCAGGTTGTCCTTGGTGCCGCGGACGGCAGCTTCGGTCAGCACGCGGGTGGTCTCCTGGAAGGAGGCCGCCGAGATGAACGACTCGGTTGCCAGCGAGGCCTTGGTGATACCCAGCAGCACCGGATCGAAGCGGGCGATCAGCTCGTTGCGGGCACCGAGGCGTGCATTCTCCTCGATAACGCGCTGGCGTTCGACCTGTTCGCCGTTCAGGAACTTGCTGCTGCCCTGATCGGTGATCTCGACCTTGCGCAGCATCTGGCGGGTGATCACCTCGATGTGCTTGTCGTTGATCTTCACGCCCTGCAGGCGGTACACGTCCTGGATTTCCTTGACCAGGTAGGCAGCCAGCGGCTCGACACCCAGCAGGCGCAGGATGTCCTGCGGGCTCGGCTCGCCGTCCACGATGGTTTCACCCTTGGTCACGTGTTCACCTTCGAACACGATCACCTGGCGGTACTTCGGAATCAGCTCTTCGTGCTCCGAACCATCGGTGTCCTTGATGATCAGGCGCTGCTTGCCCTTGGTGTCCTTGCCGAAGCTGATGATGCCCGAACGCTCGGCCAGCACCGCCGGATCCTTCGGCTTGCGCGCTTCGAACAGATCGGCCACGCGCGGCAGACCACCGGTGATGTCACGGGTCTTGGAGGCTTCCTGCGGGATCTTGGCAACCACGTCGCCCACGCCGACAGCGGCGCCGTCCTGCAGGTTGACGATCGAACGCGGCGGCAGCAGGTACTGCGCCGGCAGATCGGTACCCGGGATGGTCAGGTCGTTGCCCTTGGCGTCGACGATGCGGACGATCGGGCGCAGATCCTTGGCCTGGGCGCCGCGGCGCTTCGGGTCGGTGATCTCGCGCGAGGCCAGGCCGGTCAGCTCGTCGGTCTTCTCGATGACGGTGACGCCGTCGATGAAGTCGATGAAGCGGATGAAACCGGCCACTTCCGAAACGATCGGGTGGTTATGCGGATCCCAGTTGGCCACGGTCTGGCCAGCCTTCACTGCATCGCCATCCTTGGAGGCGATCATCGAGCCGTACGGCAGCTTGTAGCGCTCACGCTCACGGCCGTGAGCATCGAGCACCGAGATTTCGCCCGAACGCGACACTGCCACCAGCGAGCCATTGGCATGCTCGACCGACTTGAGGTTGCTGAACTTGACCGAGCCGGTGGTCTTGACGGTGATGTTGTCGACCGCAGCCGCACGCGACGCCGCACCACCGATGTGGAACGTACGCATGGTCAGCTGGGTACCCGGCTCACCGATGGACTGCGCGGCGATGACGCCGACCGCTTCACCGATGTTGACGATGTGGCCACGGGCCAGATCGCGGCCGTAGCAGCGACCGCAGACGCCGAAGGCGGATTCGCAGGAGATCGTCGAACGGACCTTGATGGTCTGCACGCCGGCATCTTCCAGCTTGGCCACCCACGCTTCGTCGAGCAGGGTGTTGCGGGTGACGATCGGATCTTCGTCGTTGCCCGGCAGGAACACGTCCTCGGCAACCACGCGACCCAGCACGCGATCCTTCAACGGCTCGACCACGTCGCCGCCTTCAACGATCGGGGTCATGATCAGGCCTTCGGTGGTACCGCAATCCACCTCAGTGATCACCACGTCCTGCGCCACGTCGACCAGACGACGGGTCAGGTAACCCGAGTTCGCGGTCTTCAGCGCGGTATCGGCCAGACCCTTACGGGCACCGTGGGTGGAGTTGAAGTACTCCTGCACGTTCAGGCCTTCGCGGAAGTTCGCCTTGATGGGCGTCTCGATGATCGAGCCATCGGGACGGGCCATCAGGCCACGCATGCCGGCCAGCTGACGGATCTGCGCCTGGCTACCACGGGCACCGGAGTCGGCCATGATGTACAGCGAGTTCATCGACTTCTGGTCGATGGTCTCACCCTTGGCATTGACGACCTTCTCGGTACCGATGGTGTCCATCATCGCCTTGGCGATGCGCTCATTGGTGCGCGACCAGATGTCGACCACCTTGTTGTAGCGCTCGCCGGCGGTGACCAGGCCCGACTGGTACTGCTCCTGGATTTCCAGCACTTCGGCTTCGGCCTCGGTGAGGATGCCCTTCTTCTCGTCCGGGATCAGCATGTCGTCGATGCCGATCGAGACGCCGGCGCGGGTCGCGTAGGCGAAGCCGGTGTACATCAGCTTGTCGGCGAACACGACCGTGTCCTTCAGACCCAGCTGGCGGTAGCTGGAGTTGATCAGGCGGCTGATGTTCTTCTTGGTCAGCTCGGTGTTGGCCAGCGCGAACGGCAGGCCTTCCGGCAGGATTTCAGCCAGCAGGGCGCGACCGATCGTGGTGTCCACGATCGAGGTCTTGTCCTGCTTGATGCCGTCTTCGTCGGTCACCACCTCGGTGATGCGGACCTTGACGCGTGCGTGCAGTTCCACCACGCGGTTGTCGTAGGCGCGCTTGACTTCGGCGATGTTGGCGAAGGCCATGCCCTCGCCCTTCTTGTTTTCCAGCGAGCGGGTCATGTAGTACAGACCCAGCACGACGTCCTGCGACGGCACGATGATCGGCTCGCCGTTGGCCGGCGACAGGATGTTGTTGGTCGACATCATCAGCGCACGCGCTTCCAGCTGGGCTTCCAGCGAGAGCGGCACGTGGACGGCCATCTGGTCACCGTCGAAGTCGGCGTTGAACGCGGTGCAGACCAGCGGGTGCAGCTGGATGGCCTTGCCTTCGATCAGCACCGGCTCGAACGCCTGGATGCCCAGACGGTGCAGGGTCGGCGCACGGTTCAGCATCACCGGATGTTCGCGGATGACCTCTTCCAGGATGTCCCAGACTTCGGCTTCTTCGCGCTCGACCAGCTTCTTGGCGGCCTTGATGGTGGTGGCCAGGCCACGACGCTGCAGCTTGGCGAACACGAACGGCTTGAACAGTTCGAGCGCCATCTTCTTCGGCAGGCCGCACTGGTGCAGGCGCAGGTACGGACCGACCACGATGACCGAACGGCCCGAGTAGTCGACGCGCTTGCCGAGCAAGTTCTGGCGGAAGCGGCCCTGCTTGCCCTTGATCATGTCGGCCAGCGACTTCAGCGGGCGCTTGTTGGTGCCGGTGATGGCACGGCCGCGACGGCCGTTGTCCAGCAGCGCATCGACCGATTCCTGCAGCATGCGCTTTTCATTGCGCACGATGATGTCCGGCGCGCTCAGTTCGAGCAGGCGGCGCAGGCGGTTGTTGCGGTTGATGACGCGGCGGTACAGGTCGTTCAGGTCGGAGGTCGCGAAGCGGCCGCCATCCAGCGGCACCAGCGGACGCAGGTCCGGCGGCAGCACCGGCAGCACGGTCATGACCATCCACTCCGGACGGTTGCCCGATTCCAGGAAGGCTTCGATCAGCTTGATGCGCTTGGTGAGGCGCTTGAGCTTGGTTTCCGAACCGGTGCTGGCGATTTCTTCGCGCAGGCGGGTCATCTCCGACTGCAGGTCGATGGTGCGCAGCAGCTCGTACACGGCCTCGGCGCCCATGGCGGCGTCGAAGTCGTCACCGTGCTCCTGGCGGGCCTGCAGGTACTGTTCTTCGGTCAGCAGCTGGCGGCGCTCCAGGGCGGTCAGGCCCGGCTCGGTCACCACATACGCTTCGAAGTACAGCACGCGCTCGATGTCGCGCAGGGTCATGTCCAGCATCAGGCCGATGCGCGACGGCAGCGACTTCAGGAACCAGATGTGCGCGACCGGCGAAGCCAGGTCGATGTGGCCCATGCGCTCGCGGCGCACCTTGGCCAGGGTCACTTCGGTGCCGCACTTCTCGCACACGACACCACGGTGCTTCATGCGCTTGTACTTGCCGCACAGGCACTCGTAGTCCTTCACCGGGCCGAAGATGGCGGCGCAGAACAGGCCGTCACGTTCCGGCTTGAAGGTACGGTAGTTGATGGTTTCCGGCTTCTTCACTTCGCCGAAGGACCACGAACGGATCAGGTCCGGCGAAGCCAGCGCGATCTTGATCGCGTCGAAGTCCAGCGTCTGGCGCTGCTGGTTGAAGAGGTTGAGCAGGTCTTTCATGGTGTTCTCCAGAAGGAGGAATGCTGTGTCGATGGGCTTTCAGTTGACTGCCAGCGGCGCGGCGGCGGACCGCCGCGCCGGCATGGATCAGTTGTCTTCCAGTTCCATGTTGATGGCCAGCGAGCGGATTTCCTTCACGAGCACGTTGAAGGATTCCGGCATGCCCGCGACCATCTCGTGCTCACCGTCGACGATGTTCTTGTACATCTGGTTGCGGCCCTGCACGTCATCGGACTTCACCGTCAGCATTTCCTGCAGGGTGTAGGCCGCGCCGTAGGCTTCCAGCGCCCAGACTTCCATTTCACCGAAGCGCTGGCCGCCGAACTGCGCCTTGCCGCCCAGCGGCTGCTGGGTGACGAGCGAGTACGGACCGGTCGAACGGGCGTGCATCTTGTCGTCGACCAGGTGGTTCAGCTTCAGGTAGTGCATGTAACCGACGGTGGTGTGGCGATCGAACGCTTCACCGGTGCGGCCGTCGTACAGCTGGGTCTGGCCACTGCTCGGCAGGTCGGCCAGTTCCAGCATGCGCTTGATTTCCGCTTCGGTGGCGCCGTCGAACACCGGGGTGGCCATCGGCACGCCGTCGGTGAGGTTACGCGCCAGACGCAGCAGCTCCTCGTCGCTGAACTGCGACAGGTCGACACGGTTGGCCACGTTGGTGTCATCGTGGTTGTAGATGTCGTCCAGGAACTTGCGCAGGTCGGCAACCGCCGCCTGGGCTTCCATCATCGCCTGGATCTTGCGGCCCAGGCCCTTGGCCGCCCAGCCCAGATGCACTTCCAGGATCTGGCCGATGTTCATACGCGACGGCACGCCCAGCGGGTTCAGCACGATGTCCACGGTCTCGCCCGAGGCCATGTACGGCATGTCCTCGACCGGCACCACGTTGGACACCACACCCTTGTTGCCGTGGCGGCCTGCCATCTTGTCGCCCGGCTGGATGCGGCGCTTCACGGCCAGGAACACCTTGACCATCTTCAGCACGCCCGGGGCGAGGTCGTCGCCGGCGGTGATCTTGCCGCGCTTGTCGGCGAAGCGACGCTCGAATTCCTTCTCGTGCGCCTGGATCTGCTTCTGCGCGCGCTCGATGGCTTCCGAAGCGTCCTCGTCCTTCATGCGCAGGGCGAACCAGTCAGCCTTCTTCAGGCCGTCCAGGAACGCGTCGCTGATGACGTCGCCCTTCTTCAGGCCAGCGCCACCGTTGACCACCTTGCCCACGATCTGCGAGCGCAGACGCATGTAGATGGCCGCTTCCAGGATGCGGAACTGGTCGTCGAAGTCCTTTTTGACGCGCTTGATTTCAGACTCTTCGATCTGACGGGCGCGCTTGTCCTTCTCGATGCCGTCGCGGGTGAAGACCTGCACATCGATGACGGTGCCGTCCATGCCCGGCGGCACGCGCAGCGAGCTGTCCTTCACGTCCGACGCCTTCTCGCCGAAGATCGCGCGCAGCAGCTTCTCTTCCGGGGTCAGCTGGCTTTCGCCCTTCGGGGTGACCTTGCCGACCATGATGTCGCCGGCGCGGACTTCGGCACCGATGTACACCACGCCGCTTTCGTCCAGGCGGTTCAGCGCCTGCTCGGAAACGTTCGGGATGTCGGCGGAGATTTCCTCCGGCCCCAGCTTGGTATCACGCGCGACGCAGGTCAGCTCTTCGATGTGGATCGTGGTGTAGCGATCCTCTTCCACCACGCGCTCGGAAAGCAGGATGGAGTCTTCGAAGTTGTAGCCGTTCCACGGCATGAACGCGATCAGCATGTTCTGGCCCAGGGCCAGTTCGCCGATGTCGGTGGACGGACCGTCGGCCAGCACGTCGCCGCGGGCGATGATGTCACCCACCTGGACCAGCGGACGCTGGTTGATGCAGGTGTTCTGGTTCGAACGGGTGTACTTGACCAGGTTGTAGATGTCGACGCCGGCGTCGGTGGCACCGACGATTTCTTCCTCGACCACCTTGACCACGATGCGGGCGGCATCGATCTGCACGATCTCGCCACCACGACGGGCATTCACGGTCACACCGGAGTCACGCGCCACGGCACGCTCGATGCCGGTACCGACCAGCGGCTTCTGAGCACGCAGGGTCGGCACGGCCTGACGCTGCATGTTGGCGCCCATCAGTGCACGGTTGGCGTCATCGTGCTCCAGGAACGGAACCAGCGCGGCCGCGATCGACACGGTCTGCATCGGCGAGACGTCCATGAAGTGGACTTCCGCCGGCGGCTTCAGCAGCGATTCGCCCTGGAAGCGGCAAGGAACGAACTGTTCGGTCAGCACGCTGTCGGCATTGGTCAGCGCGTTGGCCTGCGCAATGACGTACTCGTTTTCTTCGATCGCCGACAGGAACTCGACTTCGTCATAGACCTTGCCGTCCACGACCTTGCGGTACGGGGTCTCGAGGAAACCGTACTGGTTGGTGCGGGCGTACACGGCCAGCGAGTTGATCAGGCCGATGTTCGGGCCTTCCGGGGTTTCGATGGTGCAGACGCGGCCGTAATGGGTCGGGTGCACGTCGCGCACTTCGAAGCCGGCGCGCTCACGGGTCAGACCGCCCGGGCCCAGGGCCGAGACGCGACGCTTGTGGGTCACTTCCGACAGCGGGTTGTTCTGGTCCATGAACTGCGACAGCTGCGAGGAGCCGAAGAACTCCTTGATGGCAGCGGCGACCGGCTTGGCGTTGATCAGCTCCTGCGGGGTCAGGCCTTCGGACTCGGCCATCGACAGGCGCTCCTTGACCGCGCGCTCGACGCGGACCAGGCCCACGCGGAACACGTTCTCGGCCATTTCGCCGACCGAACGCACGCGACGGTTGCCCAGGTGATCGATGTCATCGACCACGCCACGACCGTTGCGGATCTCGGTCAGGACCTTGATCACGTCCAGGATGTCGGAGCTGTCGCCATGGGCGGCAACCAGGCGCTTGGACTCTTCGTCGTTGCGCTCGCCGTAGTACTTGCGGTCGTACAGCACGGCTTCGCCGGTGGTTTCCTTGCGGCCCACGCGACGGTTGAACTTCATGCGGCCGACCGCGGACAGGTCGTAGCGCTCGAAGGTGAAGAACAGGTTGTGGAACAGGTTCTGCGCGGCGTCCTTGGTCGGCGGTTCGCCCGGACGCATCATGCGGTAGATCTCGACCAGGGCTTCCAGCTGGGTCTTGGTCGGGTCGATGCGCAGGGTGTTGGACAGGTACGGGCCACGATCCAGGTCGTTCACCCACAGGGTGCCCACGGCATCCACGCCGGCCTTGCGGAAGGCCTGCAGCTGCTCGTCGGTGATCTCGTCGTTGGCCTGGGCCAGCAGTTCGCCGGTCGAAGCATCGACCACGTCGTGCGACAGGATGCGGCCGACGATGTAGTCGTCCGGCACGGCCAGGGCGGCGATGCCCGAGGCTTCCAGCTGCTTGATGTGGCGCGCGGTGATGCGCTTGCCGGCTTCCACGATGACCTTGTCGCCGTCGGCGAGGTCGAAGCCCAGGGTTTCGCCGCGCAGGCGCTCCGGCACCAGCTCCAGCTGGACGCCTTCATCCGGGTTGATGTGGAAGGTGTTGATCTCGAAGAACTCAGCCAGCATCTCTTCGTTGCTGTAGCCAAGCGCGCGCAGCAGGATCGACACCGGCAGCTTGCGGCGACGGTCGATACGGGTGAACAGCGCGTCCTTCGGGTCGAACTCGAAGTCCAGCCAGGAACCGCGGTAAGGAATGATGCGGGCGCTGTACAGCAGCTTGCCCGAGCTGTGGGTCTTGCCACGGTCGTGGTCGAAGAACACGCCCGGCGAACGGTGCAGCTGCGAGACGATGACGCGCTCGGTGCCGTTGACGATGAAGGTGCCGTTCTCGGTCATCAGCGGGATTTCACCCAGATAGACCTCCTGCTCCTTCACGTACTTGATGGCCTTGGTCGACGACTCACGGTCGTAGATCACCAGGCGCACGGTCACGCGCAGAGGGGCGCCGTAGCTCATGCCACGCTGGCGGCACTCACGCTCGTCGAAGACCGGTTCGCCCAGCTTGTAGCCGACGTATTCCAGGGCAGCATTGCCGCTGTAGCTGGCGATCGGGAAGACCGACTTCAGCGCAGCGTGCAGGCCGTGGTCCGTGCGCTTGGCCGGATCGACGTTTTCCTGCAGGAATTCACGGTAGGAATCCACCTGGATGGCGAGCAGGAACGGCACTTCGAGAATCGAACGCTGCTTGCCGAAATCCTTGCGGATACGCTTTTTTTCGGTGAACGAATAGGACGTCATGAGGTCTTCCACCTTGTTGTGCGGATCGTGCGCCCACGATCCGAAGGGAACTTGAAATTGTCAGTTGGAAGTCGCTGGTATTGCCGGCACCAGCACGCCTTCTCCCGCTACTTCCAACTGCCAACTCGTCTGCTACCACGCCCCTGCTGCCGCGCTCTGCGCTGGCCGGCCGGGGTTTGACTGCAGCCCGTGTTGGGCTTTTTTCTGCATCTGGAACGGTAGAGCCGACTGTTAGTCGACTTTTTTCACAGCAGTCGACTAACAGTCGACTCTACCCGTACCGCAACAACGACCAAAGGCCGGGGGCTTACGCCCCCAGCCTTGGCTGCATCGCCGTGAATCGATGACGATGCAAAGGAAGTGCTTACTTGACTTCGACAGTCGCGCCAGCAGCTTCCAGGTCCTTCTTCATCTTCTCGGCTTCGTCCTTCGAAGCGGCATCCTTCAGGACGCCACCGGCTTCGGCCAGGTCCTTCGCTTCCTTCAGGCCCAGGCCGGTGATGGCGCGGACGGCCTTGATGACTTCGACCTTCTTGTCGCCGGCCGACTTCAGGGTGACGGTGAACTCGGTCTGCTCTTCAACAGCAGCGGCCGGGCCAGCGGCAGCAGCCACGGCAACCGGAGCAGCGGCGGAGACGCCGAACTTCTCTTCGATGGCCTTGACCAGCTCCATCACTTCCATCAGGGACTTCTCGGCGATGGCGTCGACGATCTGTTCGTTGGTAAGGGACATGATAAATACCTTTGGATGATTTTCTGGGTTGAGGTTCCGTCAGGAACCACGGTAAGTCGAAACTCAGGCGGTCTCGGCGGCCGGCTCAGCAGCGTCGGCGGCGACGTCGCCACCATTCTGCTTGTCGCCGATTGCCTTGATGGCGCGGGCGAACATCGTGACCGGCTCGGTCAGGACGCGGGCCAGCATTGCCAGGGCCTGGTCGCGGGTCGGCAGCGAGGCCAGCACGTCGACATGGCTTGCCGGGAACACTTCACCACCGATGGCGACGACCTTAGCCTTCAGCTTGTCGTTGCCCTTGGCAGCTTCCTTGATCAGGCGACCGGCTGCGCCGGGCTCCTCAAGCGAGAACGCGTACAGCAGCGGACCAACCATCTGGTCCTGGGCGACTGCGAACTCGGTGCCTTCAACGGCGCGCGAAGCCAGGGTGTTCTTGACAACTTTCAAGAAAACACCGGTTTCACGAGCCTGCTTGCGCATCGCGGTCATCTGGGCGACCGTGGTGCCAGCGTATTCGGCTGCGATCAAGGAGTGGGCCTTGGCGGCGATGTCTGCCAGCTCGGCGACTACTTCTTGCTTCTGGGACAGATTGAGAGCCATTGCACTCCTCCTATTGAACTCCGCTTACGGCTCCTGCCGTGTGCGGTCCTGTGCAGCATCCGTCCTGGACGCCGGGAACATCGGAATGATGTTCCGGGGGGTGGGCCGTTCCAGACCTGGAGGCAATCAGGGAAATCCCAGACATGCGTGAACCAGAAAAACTCCAGAAGGGCACCATCTACGCAGGGTGATTCCGGGGAATCGATTAAGCGCTCATGACTGCTCCGGCGGCGACTCCCTGCCAGTTCGAGCTTCCGTGCCCGTCGCCGGTATTGCCATGACCGCGCCTGCGGTCTTTGACGGCTACCACCGGCGATGTACTGCCGGCGATGCCTTCAAATGTCACGGTCACGGCACCCAGGGCACCGTGACCGCTTGAAACAATTACTTCAGGGTCAGCGACGACTGGTCGACGGTGACGCCCGGGCCCATCGTCGAGCTGACCGAAACCTTCTGCAGGTAGGTGCCCTTCGAGGTGGCCGGCTTGGCCTTGATCAGGTCCAGCAGCAGCGCGGTCAGGTTCGACTTCAGCGCGTCTTCGGCGAAGTCGGCCTTGCCGATGGTGCAGTGGATGATGCCGGCCTTGTCGGTGCGGTAGCGCACCTGACCCGACTTGGCATTCTTCACGGCTTCACCCGGGTTCGGGGAAACGGTGCCGACCTTCGGGTTCGGCATCAGGCCGCGCGGGCCCAGCACGGTGCCCAGCTTACCGACGACGCGCATGGCGTCCGGGGTCGCGATGACGACGTCGTAGTTCAGATCGCCGGCCTGCATCTTCTCGGCCAGATCGTCCATACCGACGGCTTCGGCGCCAGCGGCCAGGGCTTCGTCAGCCTTGGCACCGGCCGGAGCGAACACGGCGACGCGGACCGACTTGCCGGTACCGGCCGGCAGCACGGTGGAGCCACGGACCTGCTGGTCGGACTTCTTCGCATCGACGCCCAGGCGCACGGACACGTCGATCGACTCGACGAACTTGGCCTTGGTGGCGGTCTTCAGGATGTTGATCGCGTCCTCGAAGGCGTATGCCTTGCCCGGAACGACGGCGGCCTTGATGGCCTTCTCACGCTTGGTCTGTGCCATCTTCTTAACCCTCCACCACGAGGCCCATGGAACGGGCAGAGCCAGCGATGGTACGCACGGCGGCGTCCAGGTCGGCGGCAGTCAGATCCGGTTCCTTCGCCTTGGCGATCTCTTCCAGCTGCTTACGGGTGACCTTGCCGACCTTCTCGGTGTTCGGGCGCTTGGAGCCCGACGAGATGCCAGCGGCCTTCTTCAGCAGGGTGGTGGCCGGGGTGCTCTTGGTGATGAAGGTGAACGTACGGTCCGAGTAGGCCGTGATGATCACCGGAACCGGCAGACCCGGCTCGAGCTTCTGCGTGGCAGCGTTGAACGCCTTGCAGAATTCCATGATGTTCAGGCCGCGCTGACCCAGCGCAGGACCGACCGGCGGCGAGGGGTTGGCCTGACCGGCCTTCACCTGCAGCTTGATGTAACCGACAACTTTCTTTGCCATGAGTATGCTCTCCGGGTGCTAGCGCCTTGCGACAACAGGCTCCCCATCGGACCGGGAATCACGCGTCCCGGCATCGCGTTTTGAAATCATGCTGAAGGCCACCTTGCGGCGGCCTCGTCCTGCTGGCTTCCCAGCGGGGAGCCGCGCACTATATCAGGTTTTTTCTTCACATGCCTGAAGCAGCACATAAACGAAGGAAACCGGGCCAAGCCCGGTTCCCCTTGTAGAGTCGAGCCATGCTCGACCGCACCGCCATCCGGCGCCAAGAGTCGAGCACGGCTCGACTCTACAGCCGGATCAGACGGCCTTTTCGACCTGGCCGAACTCGAGCTCGACCGGGGTGGCACGACCGAAGATCAGCACCGAGACGCGCAGACGGCTCTTCTCGTAATTGACTTCTTCGACGACGCCATTGAAATCGTTGAACGGACCGTCGGTAACGCGGACCATCTGGCCCGGCTCGAACAGCACCTTCGGACGCGGCTTCTCGACACCTTCCTGAACGCGGTTCAGGATGGCTTCGGCCTCGGAATCAGCGATCGGCAGCGGACGATCGGCGGTACCGCCAATGAAGCCCATGACGCGCGGAGTTTCCTTGACCAGGTGCCAGCTTTCGTTATCGATGCGCGGAATGCCCGCTTCTTCGTGGGTCTCGATCTGGACCAGCACGTAACCCGGGAAGAACTTGCGCTCGGAGCGGCGCTTCTGGCCGGCGCGCATCTCGATCACTTCCTCGGTCGGAACCAGGACGTCGCCGAAGCGCTCTTCCATGCCGTCACGGACGATGCGATCGCGCAGAGCCTGCGCCACCGACTTCTCGAAGCCCGAATAGGCGTGAACGACGTACCAACGCTTCATGCAATTCTCCTTAGCGGCTCAGGAACCACTGAGTCAGTTTCTGGATCAGGAAGTCGAAGCCACCCAGCAGCAGGCTGAGGATGAGCACCACGACGATCACGACCCAGGTCATGCGGACGGCTTCCTGGCGCGTCGGCCAGACCACCTTGCGCAGTTCAAAGCGCGACTCGGAGAGGAATTCGCGGGTGTCGCGCCCCTTGCCGGTCAGCATGAACACGCCGATACCGCCAACCAGACCGACCACAACCGCCAACGCACGCAGCTGACCCGCCCACGCACCCAGCTGGGCGGCGCGACCGGAGTCGGCAGAGAACCAGAACCAGACGAACAGACCCGCCAGCACCAGCAGTGATGCGGCAACGTACTTGACGATATCCCCACCGTTGGCGGAGTTGTCTTTGGAATGTTCGATCTTGCTATTCATCCGGCTGTGTCTGCTTTAGCGGCCCAGGCCGCTGGATAAGGTGGGCAGATGGCACGCCAGGAGGGACTCGAACCCCCAACCTGCGGTTTTGGAGACCGCTGCTCTGCCAATTGAGCTACTGGCGTACGTGATAAAACTTGCCTTCCCTTAGACGGCGAAGGCGGACCGAGGTTCCCGGCCCGCCATTCGCGTAACCGGCGGCGCTATGCAACCGCCGGTACTGCAGGCTTACTCGATGATCTTCGAGACCACGCCGGCGCCGACGGTACGGCCGCCTTCGCGGATGGCGAAGCGCAGGCCTTCGTCCATTGCCACCGGGTTGA
>NZ_JBXAWS010000034.1:0-16913 GCF_057292075.1 Stenotrophomonas sp. 1L-E-5-B-C3 | reverse complement strand
GATGGACAATCATCCTTCCTGCAGGCGCCTTCACAAGATACCTGCGCATACTTTCAAAGATCCGGGGAAGTGGCCTCAGCGCCATTCCCGTGTGCCGCGAAGTTTCCTTCGTAGCGAGCCGCCCATTATGCCAGACTTTTTCAGTCCGTCAACACCTTCGTTCGATCATCTCGTTCGGCGGTGGTGGGCACCCTGTTGTCGCTGAAGCGCCTTGATGACGCCCCCTGCGACGGGGGAGGAGAAGTATGTCCCCATTCCCGTCATTTGTGAAGGGGGTGTGGCAACTTTTTTTGCTGGATGTTGCATTCGTTCATCCATCGCGCTGCGGGAGGACCCCGCGAAGCGCAGCCAAGCGTGGGCTTGGCTCTACAAGAGCATAAGGAAGGGCCGGCTGGCGCCGGCCCTTCCTTTGTCTCAGGCAGCGACCAGGCGCACGCGGGCGAAGGTGCGCTTGCCGACCTGCAGCAGGCCTTCGAAGCCCGGCTGCAGCACCTGCTGGCCGTCTTCCACCACTTCACCGTCCACCTTGACCGCACGCTCCTTGAGCTTGCGGTTGGCTTCGGAGTTGCTCGGGGTCAGGCCGGCCGCCGTCAGCAGCGCGGCGATGCGCAGGCCTTCGGCCGGGATCGCCACGTCCTGCAGCGGCAGCTGGGTGATGTCGCCCTGCCCGGTCACCGCCGCCTCCCAACCGGCAACCGCCTGTTCGGCCGCTGCGGCGTCATGGAAGCGGGTCGCCAGTTCACGCGCCAGGCGCAGCTTGACCACGCGCGGGTTCAGGCCGCCATTGGCCACCTGCTCGCGCAGCTGCACGGCTTCGGCCTGGCTGATGTCGAAGGACAGCAGCTCGATCCAGCGCCACATCAGGGTGTCGTCCACCTTCATGGTCTTGGTGACGATGTCGATGGCCGGCTCGCTGATACCAATGTAGTTGCCCAGCGACTTGGACATCTTGTTGACGCCATCCAGGCCTTCCAGCAGCGGCATGGTCAGCACCACCTGCGGCTTCTGGCCGTGGTGCTCCTGCAGGCCGCGGCCCATCAGCAGGTTGAACTTCTGGTCGGTACCGCCGAGCTCGACGTCCGCTTCCAGGGCCACCGAGTCGTAGCCCTGCACCAGCGGGTACAGGAACTCGTGGATGGCGATGGACTGCTGGGCGGCGTAGCGCTTGGCGAAATCGTCGCGCTCGAGCATGCGCGCCACGGTGTGCTGGCCGGCCAGGCGGATCATGTCGGCCGCGCCCATCTTGCCGAACCACTCCGAGTTGAAGCGGACTTCGGTACGGCTGCGGTCCAGCACCTTGAACACCTGCTCTTCATAGGTACGGGCATTGGCCAGCACGTCGTCCTTGCTGAGCGGCTTGCGGGTCAGGCTCTTGCCGGACGGGTCGCCGATCATGCCGGTGAAGTCGCCGATCAGGAAAATGACCTGATGGCCGAGGTCCTGGAACTGGCGCATCTTGTTCAGCAGCACCGTATGGCCCAGGTGCAGGTCGGGCGCGGTGGGGTCGAAGCCGGCCTTGATCCGCAGCGGGCGGCCTTCCTGCAGGCGCGCACGCAGATCCTCGAGCTTGAGGATCTCGTCGGCACCACGGCCGATCAGGGCAAGGGCTTCTTCAATCGAGGACACGTGACTACTCCCGGCAACGCCGATTCTTGTGTGGGGTGTTAAAGCAAAGTTAACCCGATTGGCTTCACAAAAGCCAATGGGCACAAGGGTTTGACGCCGTTTTCTCAGGTGTCTATGGTAACCGGCGATCAGGCCCGCGCTCCCGGGCTGCCAGGAAAAAACCGCCGATGCACAATTCCGAACAAGGGCGCGCACGCAAGCAGCGCTTCCAGGAACGCCTCCACGTCCTGCACGACAACGCCCTGCATCGGAAGCTCAGGCAACATCTTCCCGCCGCCTTCAATGAGCGCTGGACCCGCCGCCATTGGATGCATGCCAGCCTGTTCGCGACCATCGGCGCCCTGGTGGCGACGATCGTCCCCGGCTTCTCGCACACCATCGACGCGCCCTTCGCCGACAGCCACACCAGCCTGGCGCTGCCGTTGCCGCCGCTGACCATGGCCCGCCAGCAGCAGGTACCCGGTGACAGCTGGCAGGTGCTGCGCGTGCAGCGCGGCCAGACCCTGAGCGACCTGTTCGACAAGGCCGGCATCCCGGCTACCACCCTGCACCGGGTACTGGACCACCCGGGTGCGCGCGAGGCGCTGACCAAGCTGCGGCCGGGTGCCGAGATCGCGTTCGACATGCCGCTGTCCGGTGACCTGCGCAGCATCCGCTTCGACCGCGATGCCGACAACCGGGTGGAACTGAGCCTGTCCGGCGACGACATCAAGGAAAAGGTGACCAAACGCGAGACCTCCACGCGCACCGTGGTCACCAGCGGCGAGATCACCAGCTCGCTGTACGCCGCGGCCCGCCGCGCCGGGCTGTCTCCGTCGGCGATCGCGACGATGACCGACGACATCTTCAAGTACGACATCGACTTCTCGAAGGACCTGCAGCCGGGCGACCGCTTCAGCGTGGTGATGGATGAAACCTGGCGCGAAGGCGAGAAGGTGGACACCAGCAAGATCCTGGCGGCGACCTTCACCACCGGCGGCAAGACCTATTCCGGCTTCCGCTTCGACCGCAACGGCAAGGCCGAGTACTACGACATCAACGGCCGTTCGCTGAAGAAGAGCTTCATCCGCATGCCGATCCCGTTCGCGCGGCTGAGCTCCACCTTCGGTGCGCGCAAGCACCCGGTGCTGGGCAAGATGCGCATGCACAAGGGCGTGGACTACGCCGCGCGCACCGGTACTCCGATCATGGCCGCCGGCGATGCCCGTGTGCAGTTCGCCGGCGTGCAGCGTGGTTACGGCAACGTGGTGATCCTCGACCACGGCCGCGGCCACACCACCCTGTACGGCCACATGTCGCGCTTTGCGAGCATCCGCACCGGCCAGCGCGTGGCGCAGGGCACGGTGATCGGCTATGTCGGCTCGACCGGCCTGGCGACCGGCCCGCACCTGCACTACGAATTCCGCGTCAACGGCGAGCATCGCAACCCGCTGACCGTGACCATGCCGCCGCCGGAGCCGCTGAAGGGTGCCGAGCTGGTCGCCTTCCGTGCGCAGACCGCGCCGGCGATGGCCCGCATCCAGGGCATGGAGAAGCTGATCTACGCCGACGCCAGCCCGGCGCCGACCAGCCGCGACGAGGCCGCGCCTGAAGTGGCCAGTGCCAAGGACAAGCCGGGCAACGGCCGCAAGCGCGGCTGAGCCCTGCGTTGACGAAGGAGGACGCGGCAGCCCAAGCTTGCCGCGTCCTTTTTTTATGCCTGCCATGAACACGACTGCCGACAGCGACGCCCCCCTGTACCTTGGCCTGATGTCGGGCACCAGCGCCGACGGCATCGATGCCGCACTGGTGCAGTTCCCCGCCAGTGGTGGCTGCCGCTTCGTGCATGGGCTGACCGCCCGCTGGGAGCCGGTGCTGCGCGCGCGGCTGGTGGCGCTGGGCGAAGGCGGGCCGCTGGATTCGTTGGAAGAGCTCGGCGAACTGGACGCGCGGATTGCGATCCGTTTTGCCGAGGCGGCCAACCAGCTGCTGGCCGAGGCTGGCGTGGACCGCAGCCAGGTGCGCGCGATCGGCTCGCATGGGCAGACCGTGCGCCACCGGCCACTGGCCGACCCGGCGTTCACCGTGCAGCTGGGCGACGGCAACCGCATCGCCGAGCTGACCGGGATCACCACGGTGTGTGATTTCCGCCGCCGCGACGTGGCAGCCGGAGGCCATGGTGCGCCGCTGATGCCGGCATTCCATCTGGGCATGCTGGGCACTGCCGATGAAGACCGCGCCGTGCTGAACCTGGGCGGCATCGCCAACCTGACCCTGATCCCGCGCGAGGGCGCGGTACGTGGCTTCGATACCGGCCCGGCCAACGCGCTGATGGATGCCTGGTGCCAGCGCCACACCGGCCGCACCTTCGACGCCGATGGCGCGTATGCGGCCAGTGGCGCGGTGGACGAGGGCCTGCTGGCGGGTTGGCGCTCGGATCCGTGGTTCGCGCTGCCGCCGCCGAAGAGCACCGGCCGCGAGCAGTTCCACCTGGCCTGGGCCGAGGCGCACATGGGCGAAGGCCAGTACGCCGCCGCCGATGTGCAGGCCACCCTGCTGGAGCTGACCGTGGCGACGGTGGTCGATGCACTGCTGGCGCAGCAGCCACAGACACGGCGACTGCTGGTATGTGGCGGCGGCGTGCGCAATACCCAGCTGATGCGGCGACTTGCGGCGCGGCTGCCGGGGGTGCAGGTGGAGTCCAGTGCGGTGCACGGGTTGGACCCGGAGTACGTGGAGGCGATGGGCTTTGCGTGGCTGGCACAGCGGACGATGGACGGGCTGGCCGGCAACCTGCCGAGCGTGACCGGGGCGAAGGGCCCGCGGATCCTGGGCGCGATCCACCTGGCCTGAGCGGGGCTACATCCGCCGGGCATGGCCCGGCGCTACCCCGTCGGCAGCATCCCGGTAGCGACGGACCATGCCCGGCGGGCAGGTATCGCCGCGACCAGGTGTCAGGTCAGTCGAAGCCCTGCCCTGCGGGCAGGGCCTGCAGGGCGGCGATGGCATCGGAGAGCGCATCCACTTCGGGATCACCGAAGCCGGAACGGACTTCCAGTTCACTGCTGAACAAGCCCTGCTCCAGCAAGGCCTCGCAGGTCTGTTCGTGGGTCCAGCCGCGAGCGACCGCGACCCGTCGGATGCGTTCCAGCAACAGCGGGTCCAGGTCCCGCAGCACAACGTCGGCCATGCTCACTTCCCCGTTCGCAAGGCACCGCCCCCTCGGCGCGTCGGGGGCGATGATCCCGCAGACCGGGCGGTCAGGCAATCAGGCGACCGGTGGCGGCCCGCGGTCGGCGATGCGCGGCCACAGCCAGACCAGCAGCAGCAGGGTCGGCACCACCGTTACCGAGCTGAGGATGAAGAACGTGCTGTAGGACGTGGCCTCGACAATGTAGCCGGACACGCCGCCGACGAACTTGCCCGGCAGGTTGGCCAGCGAGACCAGCAGCGCGTACTGGGTGGCAGTGAAATTGCGGTCGGTCAGCGACGACATGAAGGCCACCAGCACGGTGCCGGCAAAGCCCTGGAACAGATTGTCGGCACTGAGCGCGGCATAGAACGCCCACAGCTTGCCTGGATTGTGCGCCATCAGCAGGAAGGCCAGGTTGGACAAGGCCACCCCCAGCGCCGCCACCAGCAACATGCGACGGAAGCCGAACGCCGCCACCGCGATGCCACCCAGGAAGGCGCCGGCAATCCCCATCCACACGCCGAACAGCTTGGAGACCGTGGCGATGTCCGCCTTGTCGAATCCGGAGTCGAGGTAGAACGGCCCCGCCATCACACCAATGACCTGGTCGGGGAACTTGAAGAAGCCGACAAAGGCCAGCAGCGCAAACGCCAACGCCACGCCGTTGCGGGTGAAGAAGCTGCTGATCGGCTGGACGAAAGCCTCGGCAACATCGATGCGACGCTGCACGGCCGTGGCCGGACGCTCTGGTTCGGCACACAGCAGGGTGGTGATGATCGGCAGCAGCATCAGCGCCGCCATGGCCAGATAGGCGATGATCCAGCCTTCGAACTGGGCCAGGTACAACGCGCCTGCCCCTGCCAGGATCAGGCCGATTCGATAGCCCAGCGTGTAGGTGGCCGCAAGCGCCGCCTGGGCCGCCTGTGGCGCGATCTCGATGCGGTAGGCATCAACTGCCGAGTCCTGGGTGGCACCAGCAAATGACGCCACCAGCACCCACATCACCAGCGGCCAGACCCCCTGCTCGGGCCGCACGAAGGCCAGCGCGACCAGGCCGACCAGCACCATCACCTGCGATACCAGCAACCATGAGCGGCGGCGGCCAAGCCCGCCCAGCAACGGGAAGGCGTAGCGGTCCAGCAGCGGCGCCCACAGGAACTTGAGCAGGTAGAAGAAACTGGCCAGGCTGATCAGGCCAATGCTGCCCAGATCCAGGCCAACGTCACGCAGGCGCGTGGACAGGGTCTGCGAGGCGATCAGCAGGAACGGCAGGCCACTGCCGAAGCCCAGCATGGCCATGGTCAGCGCCGACGGTGTGCCGAAGGCGCGCTTGATTCCTGCCCAACCCTTGTAGCTGACCGGCTTGGCAGCCTCGGTCACAGGTCGTAGTCCACGATGAACGGAGCGTGGTCGGAGAAGCGCTCATCGCGATAGATCGAGCAGCTGCGCAGGCGGTCACGCAGGCCCGGGGTGATGAACTGGTAGTCGATGCGCCAACCGACATTGTTGGCACGGGCGGCGCCACGGTTGCTCCACCAGGTGTAATCCTCGCCGGTGGGATTGAGCAGGCGGTAGGCGTCGGCCCAGCCGCGGCCGGTGGCGACATCGGTGGCCTGGCCATGGTCGGCGCACAGCGCGTTGAGCCAGTCACGCTCTTCCGGCAGGCAGCCGGAGTTCTTCTGGTTGGACTTCCAGTTCTTGATGTCCAGCGCCGAACGCACGATGTTCCAGTCGCCGCACAGCACGTAGTCGCGGCCGCTGCGCGCCCACTCTTCGAGGATCGGCCGCAGCCATTCCATCACTTCGAACTTGAAGCCCTGGCGCAGGTCGCCCGAGCTGCCGGACGGGATATAGAAGGAGACCACGCTGAGATTGCCGTAGCGCGCCTCGATGTAGCGGCCTTCGTCGTCGAACGGGGCCCAGCCCAGCGAGGTGATGACCTGGTCCGGCTCGCGCTTGCTGTAGATCGCCACGCCGCTGTAGCCCTTCTTGGTGATCGCGTCGCGGTAGAAGCAGTGGTGGCCGTCCGGGCGGAACATCGGGTCGGTCAGCTGGTCTTCCTGGGCCTTGGTCTCCTGGATGCACAGGACGTCGGCGTCCTGGGCACGGAACCAGTCGAGGAAGCCCTTGGTCGCGGCGGAACGGATGCCATTGGCGTTGAAACTGATGATGCGCATGCGGGGGACCTGCGGCGGGAAACCGGGCAAGCATACCGGTTGCCTGCCGGGCTGCGCAGTCCGCCCGGCACCGCCCGGGCACCCTTCACAAGGTGCTGGACGAGCGCGAAACGCCCAGCTGGATTAGGATTTGTGCTCCAAATGAAGATGAATCGAGTTTTGATGAGCGACCACCGTCACCGTTTCCTGCAGCTGGCCCTGACCGCCGATGCCCTCCGCTTCGGCCAGTTCACCCTCAAGTCCGGCCGGCTGAGCCCCTATTTCTTCAATGCCGGTCGCTTCGACTCCGGCTCCCTGCTGTCGCAGCTGGGCGCGTGCTATTCCGACGCCATCGACGCCACCGGGATCAAGTACGACGTGGTGTTCGGCCCGGCCTACAAGGGCATTCCGCTGGCCACCGCGATGGCCTGCGAGCTGGCCCAGCGTGGCCGCGACCTGCCGCTGTCGTTCAACCGCAAGGAAGCCAAGGCCCATGGCGAAGGCGGCCAGCTGATCGGTGCCGACATGAATGGCAAGCGCGTGCTGATCGTCGATGACGTGATCACCGCTGGCACTGCGATCCGCGAAGCGCTGGGCATCATCCGCGACGCCGGTGGCATCCCGGCCGGCATCGTGGTCGCGCTGGACCGCCAGGAGATCGCCTCGGACACCGACCATCGCTCCGCCGCACAAGCCGTGGCCGAAGAGGCTGGCATCCCGGTGATCGCCGTGGCGACGCTGGCCGACCTGCTTGATTTCGCCTCCGGCAACCCGGAACTTGTCGGTTACCGGCAGCCGCTGGAGGCCTACCGGGCCCAGTACGGCGTCCGTTCGATCCGCTGACCGACCCAGGGGAAAGGTCATGTCCCGAGTTCCTGCTGTTCTCTTCGCCGGCCTGCTGCTGGCCCTGCCGTTCACCCTGCCGGCGCAGTCGCGCGACAGCGGCAAGGCGGAAAAGAAGCTGTACTGCTGGAACGAGGGCAAGGAGCGGATCTGCAGTGATTCGCTGCCGGCCGATGCGGTCAACCATGCCCGCGAAGAGTTCAACGCGAAGAGTGGCCTGCGCAACGCGCAGGTCCAGCGCGCGTTGACCGACGAGGAGCGCGCTGCCGCCAGCACCGTGGCGCAGCAGCAACAGCTGGACCTGATGGCCACCCAGACCCGCCAGCGTACCGAGCAGGCGATGCTGTCCACCTATGGCAGCGAGGACGACCTGCGCCGGGTGTTCACCGAGCGCCAGGAAGTGCTGGACAACAACCTGAAGACCGCCGAGTACAACGTCACCAGCCTGCGCGAGTCGCTGGTGGCGCTGCTGTCGGCCGCCGGTGACCGTGAGCTGGCCGGCGGCAAGGTGGCCGACAAGCAGGCCGAGGCGATCCGCCAACGGCATGTGCAGTTGCAGGCGCAGCAGCGCCTGCAGGCAGGATTCCTGCAGCAGCAGCAGGCATTGAAGGCCGAGATCGACAGCAGCCTGCAGCGCTATCGCGAGCTGAAGGGGCTGGTGCCAGCAGATCAGGCCCGCTGATTCCCGGTAGAGCCGAGCCCACGCTCGGCTCCGCGTGATCTCGGGAAAGAGCAGCCGAGCATGGGCTCGGCTTTACAGCAGGTGGGGCTGGTTACGGATTGGCCCACGGAATTTATGCACTCTTTACGCGTCGGCCCGGTCCGGCGCGTAGTGCGTTTATGGGGGGCAGGACGACGATGACGGCCTGAGGTGGAGGGGTTCCACCAGGACGCTAATGCAATGTCCCCCTGGCTGTCGTTGTTGTGTGGCGTCGTGGTGCTGGTCGCCGCCGCCTATCTTCTTTATGTCGTGCTGCGGCCCGAGTCGTTCTGAGCGGAGACTGCCATGACTGAGATTATTGTCATTCTTGCCGCCAGCCTGCTGCTGGCCTGGCCGTTGGGTCTGTATCTGGCGCGCGTGATGCGTGGCGCGCCGATGAAGGTCGACGTGTTGTTCCACTGGATCGAGAAACCGCTGTACAGGGTGTTCGGCGTCGACCCGTCGCGCTCGATGTCCTGGCGCGGCTACGTGCTGGCCTTCGTGCTGAGCAACGTGGTGGTGGCGGTGCTGACCCAGGCGGTGTTCATGACCCAGGCCTGGCTGCCGCTGAATCCGGACCAGATCCCGAACATGCGCTGGGACACCGCGCTGCACACGATGATCTCGTTCCTGACCAACACCAACCAGCAGCACTATTCGGGCCAGGCGCAGCTGTCCTACCTCTCGCAGATGACCGGCATCACCGGCCTGCAGGTGGTGACGCCGATGATGGGCCTGGCACTGGCGGTGGCCACACTGCGCGCGTTGTTCGCGCGTTCGCCGCAGGCTGCAGCGGCCAGTGGTGCCGGTGATGACCGCCAGGTGGCGGTGGGCAACTACTACGTGGACGTGGTGCGCCTGTGCGTGCGCTTCCTGTTGCCGCTGTGCCTGGTGTGGACGTTGCTGCTGACCAGCCAGGGCGTGCCGTCGACGATGGCCGGTGGCCCGCAGGCCACGCCGATCGACGCCAGTGCCGGCATGGCCGAACAGAAACTGCCGCTGGGCCCGGTGGCGGCGATGGTCGCAGTCAAGCAGCTCGGTGCCAACGGCGGTGGCTGGTACGGCCCGAACAGCAGCTTCCCGCTGGAGAACCCGACGCCGGTTTCGAATGCGTTGGAAATCCTTGGCATCCTGCTGGTGCCGATGTCAGTGATCTTCATGATCGGCGCATTCACCGGCCGACGCCGCTTCGGCGTCCTGGTGTTCAGCTGCATGCTCGGCATGTCGCTGCTGTCCACCGGCGCCATGGTGTGGAGCGAGGGCCACAGCCCCAGCGCCGCCACGCCGCTGCTGATGGAAGGCAAGGAGGTACGCTTCGGCGCCGATGGCACCGCGCTGTGGGCGGCGGTGACCACCCAGGTCTCCAACGGTTCGGTGAACGGCATGCACGACTCGCTGAGCCCGCTGAGTGGCGGCCTGGCGATGGTCAACATGCTGGTCAGCGCGATCTGGGGCGGTATCGGCTGCGGCCTGCAGCAGTTCATCGTGTACCTGCTGCTGGGCGTGTTCCTGGCCGGGTTGATGACCGGGCGTACGCCGGAACTGTTCGGCCGCAAGCTGGAGACGCCACAGGTACGCCTGCTGGCCCTGCTGGTGCTGCTGCAGCCGATCACCCTGCTGGTGTTCACCGCAATCACCCTGGCCGTGCCCGGCCTGGCCGGCACCTCCAACCCCGGTTTCCATGGCATCAGCCAGGTCTTCTACGAGTATGTCTCGGCCTACGCCAACAACGGCTCGGGCTTCGAAGGACTGGGCGACGCCACGCTGTGGTGGAACCTGAGCTGCTCGCTGGTGCTGCTGCTGGGCCGCTTCCCGCTGCTGATCATTCCGCTGGTGGTGGCCGCACAGCTGGCCGCCAAGCGCCAGTCGCCGGAGTCTGCCGGCAGCCTGCAGATCGAAACCCCGACCTTCGCCCTGACCCTGGTCTCGGTGATCGTCATCCTGACCGTGCTGCAGTTCATGCCGGCGCTGGTACTCGGCCCGATCGCCGACCACCTGAGCCTGGGACTGCACTAAGGACACCCTGATGAGTACCCAAGCAAGTTCAACCCGTAGTACCCATGCACCGCGCCCTGCCCTGCTTGATGGCGCCGGCCTGCGCCGTGCGCTGATCGAAGCGGTTCTCAAGCTGTCGCCGATGCATCTGGTGCGCAGCCCGGTGATGGCGGTGGTGATGGCCGGCACGATCGTCGCCGCGATCGTCACCCTGACCGGCAATGCGCCGCTGGGCTTCGGCCTGGCGGTGACCGCGATCCTGCTGGTGACCGTGCTGTTCGGCAACTTCGCCGAAGCCGTGGCCGAAGCGCGTGGCCGTGGCCAGGCCGCGTCGCTGCGGCGTGCCCGCCAGGACCTGGTGGCGCGCCGGCTGGCGGCACCGCAGCCGGGTGCCGCCGAAACCCAGGTGCCGGCCGCCGAACTGCGCCCGGGCGACCACGTGATCGTCAGCGCCGGTGAGCTGGTGCCGGCCGATGGCGAGATCGTGCAGGGCCTGGCCACCATCAACGAAGCCGCGGTGACCGGCGAATCGGCGCCGGTGCTGCGCGAGGCCGGTACCGACCGCTCCGGCGTGATCGGCGGCACCAAGGTGCTGTCCGACCAGATCATCGTGCGGGTGACCGCCGAACCGGGCCACAGCTTCCTGGACCGGATGATCGCGCTGGTGGAAGGCGCCAACCGCCAGAAGACTCCAAACGAGATCGCGCTGACCCTGCTGCTGGCGGCGATGACGCTGACCTTCCTGGTGGTGGTGGCAACGCTGCCGGCCATTGGTGCCTCGGTCGGCGTCAAGGTCGACCCGCTGCTGCTGATCGCGCTGCTGGTGTGCCTGATCCCGACCACCATCGGCGGCCTGCTGCCGGCCATCGGCATCGCCGGCATGAACCGTGCGCTGGCGGCCAACGTGCTGGCCAAGTCGGGCAAGGCGGTGGAAGTGGCCGGCGACGTCGACGTGCTGCTGCTGGACAAGACAGGCACCATCACCTACGGCGACCGCCAGGCCAGCCATTTCCACCCGCTGGCCGGCATCGACGCCAGCCAGCTGCGCGAAGCGGCGCTGCTTTCTTCGCTGGCCGACCCGACCCCGGAAGGCAAGTCGATCGTGCGCCTGGCGCGCGAACAGGGCTGCGCCACCGCCGAGCCGGACCATGCCGACTACCTGGCCTTCAGTGCGCAGACCCGCATGTCCGGTGTGGACCTGGAACATGGGCGGCAGATCCGCAAGGGCGCCGCCGATGCGATCCGTGCCCACGTGCAGGCGCTGGGCGGCAGCGTGCCGGCTGAACTGGCCGGTCGCGTCGAACAGGTCGCACGCAACGGCGCCACCCCGCTGGTGGTGGCCGAAGGTCGCCACGTGCTGGGCGTGATCGAGCTGTCGGACGTGGTCAAGCACGGCATGCGCGAGAAGTTCGCGCAGCTGCGGGCGATGGGTATCCGCACGGTGATGATCACCGGCGACAACCCGCTGACCGCCGCCGCAATCGCTGCCGAAGCCGGTGTCGACGACTACATCGCCGAGGCCCGCCCGGAAGACAAGCTGGCACGCATCCGCCAGGAACAGGCCGGTGGCCGCCTGGTGGCGATGGTCGGCGACGGCACCAACGACGCACCGGCGCTCGCCCAGGCCGACATCGGCCTGGCAATGAACTCCGGCACGCAGGCGGCAAAGGAAGCCGGCAACATGGTCGACCTCGATTCGGATCCGGCCAAGCTGCTGGCAGTGGTGGAAGTGGGCAAGCAACAGCTGATCACCCGCGGTGCGCTGACCACCTTCTCGCTGGCCAACGACGTCTCCAAGTACTTCGCGATCCTGCCGGCGCTGTTCGCCGCCGCCGTGCCGACCATGGCCGCATTGAACGTGATGCAGCTGTCGAGCCCGCGCAATGCGGTGCTGGCGGCGCTGATCTTCAACGCCCTGGTGATTCCCGCCCTGATCCCGCTCGCCCTGCGTGGCGTGCGCTTCCGCCCGGCCACTGCAACCGCGCTGCTGCGCCGGAACATGCTGGTGTACGGCCTCGGCGGCGTGCTGCTGCCGTTCGCAGCGATCAAGGCGATCGACCTTCTTCTTGTCCTGGTATTCGGCGCATGAACCGTACTGCTTCCACTTCATCTTCCCTTCCGCGCGAACAGAAGGCCGAGGCCCGCGTGGCCAGCCTGCAGGATGGTGCCAGCTGGCGCCCGGCCATCGGCCTGGGCCTGGCCACACTGCTGCTGGCTGGCGCGGTCTACGCCGGTATCGCCACCGGTTTTGCCGGCCTGGCGTACCCGACCCAGGCCGAGGGCAGCCTGCTGCGCGATGGCAACGGCCAGGTACGCGGCTCGGCGTGGCTGTCGCAGCCGTTCACGGGCGACGGCTATTTCCAGGCGCGTCCGTCGGCGGCCAACTATGACCCGATGGCCGCCGCCGGTTCCAACATGGCGCGCAGCAATCCGGCCCTGGCCGAACGTGTTGCCGCCAGCACTGCCGCGGTCGCCGCGCGCGAAGGCGTCGCCCCGGCGCAGGTACCTGCGGACCTGGTCACCCAGTCTGCCGGTGGCCTGGACCCGCAGCTGTCGCCGGCGGCAGCACAGCTGCAGGTGGCGCGCGTGGCGCGTGCCCGTGGCCTGCCGGTGGAGCGGGTGCAGGCTCTGGTGCAGGCGCACACCGAAGGTCGCCAGTGGGGCCTGTTCGGGCAGCCACGGGTGAACGTGGTGACGCTGAACTTCGCACTGGACCACGCGGCCAAGGCACCGTGATGCCGGCCTGCACCGGCTGCGCGCACAATGGCGGCCATGACAGCGGCACCCATGACTGATGCGCGTACCCGCCAGGCCGATGCCCTGGTCGAAGGCCTGCAACGCGAAGCCGGCGGCAAGCTGACCGTGTTCCTCGGTGCGGCGCCGGGCGTGGGCAAGACCTACACCATGCTGACCCGCGCGCAGGAACAGCTGCGCCGCGGTGTCGACCTGGTTGTGGGCCTGGTCGAAACCCATGGCCGTGCCGATACCCAGGCACTGCTGGAAGGCCTGCCGCAGTTGCCGCTGAAGGAAGTGGCCTACCACGGCCACTCGCTGCAGGAGATGGATCTGGATGCCGTGCTCGCACGGCATCCGGCGCTGGTGCTGGTGGACGAACTGGCCCACCGCAATGCGCCGGGCAGCCGCCACGAGCGGCGCTGGCAGGATGTGATGGAGCTGCTGGACGCCGGCATCGACGTCTGGACCACGGTCAACATCCAGCATCTGGAAAGCCTCAACGATGTGGTGATGCGGATCACCGGCGTGCGCGTGAGCGAGACCGTGCCGGACGGCGTGCTCGACCGCCTGCACGACATCGTGCTGGTCGACCTACCGCCGCGCGAACTGATCGCGCGCCTGCAGCAGGGCAAGGTCTATGTGCCCGAACAGGCCGCGCAGGCCCTGCAGGCATTCTTCTCGCCAGCCAACCTGACCGCGTTGCGCGAACTTGCGATGCAGGAAGCGGCCGACCGCGTCGACAGCAGCCTGCGCGAAGCACGGGCGGCACGCGGCGAGAGCAACCTGCCGCTGCGGCGTGGCGTATTGGTGGCCATTGATGGCGGCGGCCAGAGCGAATACCTGGTGCGGGTGGCGCGACGCATCGCCGAACGCCGCGACGCGCCGTGGACGGTGGTGACCGTGCAGGGCCGGCGCCAGGACGAGGCGACCCGGCGCGAGATCGATGCCGCGTTCGCGCTGGCACGACGACTGGGCGGCGACGCCGAGCTGCTGCATGGTTCGAGCATTGCCGATGCCCTGCTCGACCATGCTGCGCACAACGGCGTATCGACCCTGGTACTGGGCAGGACCCGTGAACGTCCGCTGGCGCGGATGTTCAACCGCACCCTGACCCAGCAGCTGATCCAGCGCGGCGCGCATTACGAGATCACCATCATCAGCACCCCGCAGGCGCGCGCGCGTTCCCGCCGCGAGGGCCTGCTGCCACCGGTGCGCGGTATCAGCCATGAGCCAGCGCAGGCGCTGATCGCCACCGCACTGGCCTGCGCAGTGGCGTGGCTGGCCGAGCGCTGGGTCGGCATGGCCGACCTGTCGATGGTGTTCATCGTGGCGGTGGTGGTGGTGGCCGCGCGTACGCGCGCCAGCGTGGCGGTGATGGCGGCGATCCTGTGTTTCCTCGCCTACAACTTCCTGTTCATCGCGCCGCGCTTCACCTTCGCCATTGGTGCGCGCCAGGGCGTGATCACCGTGTTCCTGTTCCTGGCCGCCGCCTTGGTGGCCGGACGGCTGGCCTCGCGCCTGCGCATGCAGGTGATCGCGCTGCGTGCAGCCAACCGCCATGCGCGTGCGCGCCAGCAGCTGGGCCGTCAGCTCGCCAGTGCGGCCGGCAATGGCGAGGTCGCGCAGGCCGGCAGGCTGGCGCTGGAGCAGGCGATGGACGTTCCGGCGTGGCTGCGCATTGGAACAGACACCGCGGCCGGTGGTCGCAGCCAGCCGGGGGACACCGATCTGGCCGCCGCCGACTGGGCGCTGCGCCATGGCCAGCCCAGCGGCCGCTTCACCGATACCCTGGCCGGTGCGCAGTGGTGGTTCCTGCCACTGCTGGATGGCGAGGACCGCGCCATTGGCGTGGCCGGCCTGTACCTGCCCGGCGCGCAGGCGCGCCTGCTGCCCGAGCAACGGCAGCTGGCCGAGGCAATGGTCGATGACATCGCCCAGGCCGCGCTTCGCACACGGCTGGTGGCCGAACTGGAACAGGCGCACGTCAGCAACGAGACCGAGCGGTTGCGCTCGGCCCTGCTCTCTTCGGTGTCGCACGACCTGCGCTCGCCACTGGCGGCGATGATCGGTTCGGCCGACAGCCTGGCCAGCTATGGCGCGGCAATGGACACCGCCGATCGCCGCGCCCTGCTGGACACCATCCTGGTCGAGGGCGAGCGGCTGGACCGCTATATCCAGAACCTGCTGGACATGACCCGGCTTGGCCACGAAGGGTTGAAGATCAACCGCGACTGGATCGGCGTGGACGAACTGATCGGCTCGGCAGCGCGACGCCTGCAGCGCTATCAGCCGAAGGTGCGGCTGGAGCTCGACATTCCTTCCACGCTGGCGCCGATCTGGGTGCATCCGGCGCTGGTCGAACAGGCGGTGTTCAACGTGATGGAGAACGCGGCCAAGTTCTCGCCGCCCGATGCCGCCGTGCAGGTACAGGCGCGCGAGCTGGACGGCCAGCTGCGCATCGACATGATCGATGCCGGCCCCGGCATTCCCGACGACGAGCGTGCGCGCATCTTCGACATGTTCTACAGCGTCGAACGCGGTGACCGTGGCCGCCATGGCACCGGCCTGGGCCTGACCATCTGCCAGGGCATGATCGGCGCGCATGGCGGCAGCGTGCAGGCGCTGCCCGGACGCGATGGTCGCGGTACCCTGATCCGCATCACCCTGCCCCTGCTCAAGCCAGCCTCCCACGATGAGTCCGACCCCGATTGATGCCAGCGTCCCGGCCGCGCGCGTGCTGGTGATCGATGATGAAACCCAGATCCGCCGGTTCCTGGACATCAGCCTGCGCGCGCAGGGCTACCAGGTACGACAGGCCGCCACCGGCCAGGAAGGCCTGCAGCTGGCCGCCAGCGAGGACATGGATCTGGTGATCCTCGATATCGGCCTGCCGGACATGGAAGGCCACGAGGTACTGGAACAGCTTCGGCAGTGGAGCCAGGTGCCGGTGATCATGCTGACCGTGCGTGCCGGCGAAACCGAGAAGGTGCGCGCGCTGGATACAGGCGCGAATGACTACGTGACCAAGCCGTTCGGCACGCAGGAACTGATGGCGCGGGTGCGGGCATTGCTGCGCACGCGCAGCGTGCCCAGTGATGGCACGCCGCCGGTATTCGACGATGGCCACCTGCATGTGGACCTGGTGCGTCGTGAAGTGGCGCTGGATGGCGAGCCGGTGGCGCTTACCCGCAAGGAGTACGCGTTGCTGTCGCTGCTGCTGCGCAATGCCGGGCGGGTGGTGACCCAGCCGCAGATCCTGCAGGAGATCTGGGGACCGACCCACCAGCACGACACTCATTACCTGCGCATCCTGGTCGGCAAGCTGCGGCACAAGCTGGGCGATTCAGCGCTGGATTCGCGCTACCTGTTCACGGAGCCGGGGGTAGGGTTGCGATTCAAGGGGTGAGGCGTGTCGACCAAGGTCGACACCTACCAGAGCCAACCCTGATCGGCACTTGAGGTCAGAGCCCGTTGCGCAGCAACGGGATCCGACCCCGTGCCGTTCCGACAGCTCGCGGAAATCTGTCGAAGGCGGGGTGGGTCCGGTTGCGGGGGTGTCCGCGGCATGGATGCCGCGGCCAAGCCCCCAGGGTGAAGTGACCCCCGAGACTTGGACGGGGTCAGGCGGCCGATTGGGCCTGCTCCCGGTACTTTATCGGGCTGAGACCTTTCAGTTTCAGTTTGA
>NZ_JBXAWS010000033.1:0-20580 GCF_057292075.1 Stenotrophomonas sp. 1L-E-5-B-C3 | reverse complement strand
TGGCGGGGTGGGTCCGGTTGCGGGGGGCGCTGCAAGTACGTCCATGTAAGCTCGGTCGCCGCATCCATGCGGCTCACGCCCCCGCAACCGGACCCACCCCGCCTTCGACAGTTTCCCGCGATCTGACGGTACGGCACAGGGTCGGATCCCGTTGATGCGTAACGGGCTCTGACCCCTGATGAAATTCGATATCTGACAGAAAAATCGTGTCGACCAAGGTCGACACCTACCAACAGCCACACGTACCGATAGCCGCAGTTGCCAGTAGATCCACGCCATGCGTGGATGAATTCATTCGATATCTGACAGATGTGCCGACCAACGGTCGGCCCCCACCTACAGCGGCGGGGAACTGTCGAAGGTGGGGCGGTGTCGGAGTGCGGGGTGTCAGCCGCATGGGCCCGAGGCATGCCTCGGGCGGGTTGGGCAGGATGCCCAACCCTGGTCTTGCCGTGTGCGCAGGACAGCGCACACGAGCAAGCGGCGACCGAGCCTACAGGGACGTACTTGCGGCGTCGCCGCACTCCGACACCGCCCCGCCAACCCACGGAATACCCGCTTCTGCCGTTGCTGTTGAGGTTGCCGGCCAGCGGCCGGCACTACCGCAGGTGCAGGGCTGCAAGCCCTGCCGAAAAACCCTTACCGAACCTGTTCCTGCTTGCGCACGATCGCCATCGCGATTTCCAGCGACTGCTCGTAGTTCAACCGCGGGTCCACCGTCGAACGGTAGGCGCGCTCCAGGTCACGTTCGGTCAGCTCACGCGCGCCACCGGTGCACTCGGTCACGTCTTCGCCGGTCAGTTCCAGGTGCACGCCGCCCAGGCGCGTGCCTGCGGCCGCATGCAGATCGAACGACATCTCCACTTCGCCACGCACGTTGTCGAAGCGGCGCGTCTTGAAACCATTGGCGGTGCTTTCGGTATTGCCATGCATCGCATCGCACACCCACAGCACGCGGCGGCCATCGCGCTTGACCGCGTCCAGCAGCGGCGGCAGCTTCTCGGCGATCTGCGCGGCACCCATGCGATGGATGAAGCTCAGGCGGCCCGGCTCGTCATGCGGATTGAGCACATCGATCAGGCGCAGCAGCTGGTCCGGCGTCACCGACGGGCCGACCTTGATCGCAATCGGGTTGCGCACGCCACGCAGGTACTCCACGTGCGCGCCGTCGAGCGCGGCCGTGCGCATGCCGATCCACGGGTAGTGCGTGCTCAGGTTCAACCAGCCCTGCTGGCGCGGCACCTGCCGGGTCAACGCCTGCTCGTAGGGCAACAGCAGCGCTTCATGCGAGGTGTAGAAATCGATGCGGTTGAGGTTGTGCACGCGGGCCCCGGCCAGGGTCTCCATGAAATGCACCGCATCGCCGATCGAGGCCACCATCTTCTGGTAGTCGGCGGCCAACGGCGAATGGCTCACCCATTCCAGGTTCCAGTACTCGGGGTGGTGCAGGTCGGCGAAACCACCGTCAATCAGCGCACGCACGAAGTTCATGGTCATCGCCGAGTGCGCGTGGGCCTGCAGCATCCGCTTCGGATCCGGCAGCCGTGCCGCTTCGGTGAAGGCCGGCGCGTTGATGACATCACCGCGGTAGCTGGGCAGGGTTACGCCGTCACGGGTTTCGGTATCGGCCGAACGCGGCTTGGCGTACTGGCCGGCAAAGCGCCCAACGCGGATCACCGGCTGGCGCAGGCCGTGCACCAGTACCAGGCTCATCTGCAGCAGCACTTTCAACCGGTTGGAAATGGTGCCTGATTCGCAGTCGCTGAAATTCTCCGCGCAGTCACCGCCCTGTAGCAGGAAGCGCTTGCCTTCCTGGGCCTCGGCCAGCTGCTGCTTCAGCGCCAGGATTTCCCACGACGTGACCAGCGGCGGCAGTCGCTTCAGCTCGTGCAGGGCGGCGTCCAGCGCCACCGGATCGGGATAGGTCGGCATCTGCAGCGCGGTCTTGCCACGCCAGCTCTCCGGCGACCAGGCAGCGCCAGCGGCGGTCGCAGCGGGTTCGGGGACGGGCGGAACGGCGGACAGGCTCATTGCAGACTTCCGGGATGGGGGGCGGTCATGGTCGCATCGCCAGCCGCTGCCGCAAAGGGCCGGCGCTCCCGGGCCGCCCTGCTGAACGGAAGGGAAAGGCCGAAGCGAGCGGCCAGATCCAGCATGGTCAGCCGCCTGGGGCGGGCGCATGATTTGTTACGGAGTAACACTCACACGTCACGGAACGGCCCCTTCCACGCCCTGCCATCACTCTTCCCATCATGAAGCCCTCGCCCCTCGCTACCGGCATCACCTTCGCCCTGGCCCTGGCCAGCCTGCCCGCCTTCGCGGCCACCACCGATGACGGCAGAACCACGGTCAAGGACCTGGATACGGTCACCGTCAGTGCCCAGCTCGATCAGGCCCGCAACGCGCTGTCGCCGGACATCGGCAGCAGCCAGTACCAGATCACCGCCGATGACATCCAGAAGCAGCCGCTGGGCGCCTCTGCGCCGCTCAGCCAGGTGCTGCTGCAGGCGCCGGGCGTGGTCCAGGACTCTTACGGCGGCGTGCACGTACGCGGCGACCACGCCAACCTGCAGTACCGCATCAACGGCGTGCTGCTGCCCGAATCGATCTCCGGCTTCGGCCAGACCCTGGACGCGCGCACCATCAAGAGCATCCGCCTGATGGACGGCGCGCTGCCGGCGCAGTTTGGTGAGCGTACTGCTGCGGTGGTCGACATCACCACCCGCAGCGGTGCCGAGCTCGGCAACGGCGGCAGCGCTGGCCTGACCGCCGGCTCATTCGGCAAGGTCAATCCGAATGCCTCGTGGTGGGGCAACCAGGGCCGCTGGAGCTGGTTCCTGACCGGCAACTACGACCAGAACGAGGTCGGCCTGGAGAACCCGACCAACTCACGCAGGCCGCTCCACGACGACACCCACCAGGGCAAGGCGTTCGCCGACCTCACCTACCTGGTCAACGAGAACACCCGCCTGAGCGTGTTCGCCGGCTTCGCCAACAACCGCTTCCAGATCCCGGTCAACTCCGGGCAGACGCCACAGTTCGGCTACCTGGACACCACCACCTTCGACTCCAGCCAGCTGGATGAGACCCAACGCGAGACCACCCGCTTCGGCATGCTGGTGCTGCAGGGCACGCTGGGCAGCACTGCCTACCAGCTCTCGGCCGGGCAGCGCTACAGCGATGTGGCGTTCAATCCCGACGTGATCGGCGACCTGGTGTTCAGCGGCGTCGCCTCCCAGGTCCAGCGCAGCAACCGCGCCAACACCCTGCAGGCAGACTTCTCCACGCCGCTGGGCAACGACCACACGCTGCGCTACGGCCTGTACGGCAACTACGAGAACGCGCAGGCCAGCAACGACAGCTGGGTGTTTCCGGTCGGCGCCGACGGCCAGCAGTCCAGCACCACGCCACAGCTGATTCCCGATCGCAGCGCGTTCCACGCCAGCACGCTGGCGCTGTACGTGCAGGACGAATGGAAGATCGGCGACGACTGGACCGTGAACTACGGGCTGCGTGGCGACCGCTACAAGGCCTTTGGCCACACCGAGGGCCAGCTCAGCCCGCGCGTGGGCGTGGTCTGGAATGCCAGCGACAGCACTACCGTGCACGCGGGCTACTCACGCTACTTCACGCCACCGGCCAGCGAACTGATCGCCAGCAGCGACATCGCCCTGTACGACGGCACCAGCAACCAGCAGTCCAACGCCGGCAACAGTACAGCGCTGGCCGAACGCAGCGACTACTACGACATCGGCGTCTCGCAGCAGCTGGGTGAGCACCTGACCCTGGGCCTGGATGCCTATGATCGCCGCGTCTCACGCCTGCAGGACGAAGGCCAGTTCGGCGCCGCGTACATCTATTCGACGTTCAACTACCGCCGCGGCCACATCCGTGGCCTGGAGTTCAGTGCCGACTACAGCAACGGCCCGTTCAGCGCCTACGTCAATGCCGCCCTGAACAAGGCCATCGGCACCGACGTCATCACCGGCCAGTACAACCTTGATCCCGAGGCGCTGGCCTACGTGGCCGACCACTGGATCCACCTGGACCACGACCAGAAGCTGACCTCATCAGGCGGCTTCAGCTACGCCTTCGCCGGCCACAACCGGATCGGGGCCAACTACGTGTTCGGCAGCGGGTTGCGATCGGATGTCGAGGGCGTCCCCAACGGTGGAGAGCTGCCGTCGTACCTGCAGGTGAACCTCAGTGCAGGACATGACTTCAATGCCAACAGCGGCCATCCGCTGCACGTACAGCTGGCGGTGATCAACGCGCTGGACCGCAGCTACCAGCTGCGCGATGGCGGCGGTGTCGGCGTCTTCGCACCGCAGTGGGGACCGCGCCGCGGCGCTTACCTGAGCCTGCAGCAGGACTTCTGAGGAGACAGGGGTCGGATCCCTTTCCGCAGGAAAGGGCTCTGACCCCGCACCGGGAATGGGGTCAGAGCCCTTTGCGATGCAAAGGGATCCGACCCCATTTCGCTTTCAGCGCTTGACCTTGCGCAACGACACCACCAGCGCCCACAGCGCCAGCAGCAGGAACCACACGCCCGACCACATCGGCATGGTCAGGCCCAGGAAGGTCCAGTCGATGTTGCCGCAGTTGCCGGTACCGGTCAGCACCGTGCGGAACACTTCCAGCGGCCCCATGGTCTCGCTCAGGAAGGCCAGCGGCGGACCACAGGTGGCGCCCATTTCCGGCGGCAGCATCTGCACGTAGACGTGGCGCGCGGCGATGCCAACACCCACGGCTGCGGCAATGAAAGCAAGCACACCGTAAGTGGCCCGGCCCGGGCGGTTGGACGGCCCGTGCAGTGCACCGATCAGGAACAGCAGGCCGAGCGCGGCGAACGCCAGGCGCTGGAAGATGCACAACGGACACGGCTCCAGGCCCATTTTCAGCTGCAGGAAGATCGCGTAGCCAAGCAGGCCCGCGCAGATCAGGAAGCCCAGGAAGAACTGGGCGCGGAACGGCCAGCGCAGTGGATTCATCGTCAACGCTCAAATGGATCAGGCGCCAAGCGTAACCGAGAGTGCGCGCCATTCGAACCGCTGCGGGTGACGCCTGTCGGAACGGTGTGGGTCAGCGCCAGCTGCAGGTAGCGCCGGGCCATGCCCGGCGAGCGCAGCGGAAACGGAAACGGAAACGCCGGGCATGGCCCGGCGCTACCAGAACGCAAAAGCCCGGCAGAGGCCGGGCTTTCGCTGTGTCGCGTTGGAGCGGTCCGATTACTCGGCCACTGCCTCGGCCACGACCGGACGGTCAACCAGCTCGACGTAGGCCATCGGCGCGTTGTCGCCGGCGCGGAAGCCGCACTTCAGCAGGCGCAGGTAGCCGCCCGGACGGTTCGCGTAGCGCGGGCCCAGGATGGTGAACAGGTTGCCCACGGCTTCGTTGTCGCGCAGACGGGCGAAGGCCAGACGGCGGTTGGCGACGGAGTCGACCTTGGCCAGGGTGATCAGCGGCTCGGCAACGCGGCGCAGTTCCTTGGCCTTCGGCAGGGTGGTCTTGATCAGCTCGTGCTTGAACAGCGAGGCGGCCATGTTCTTGAACATCGCTTCGCGGTGGGCGCTGGTGCGGCTGAACTTACGGCCAGACTTCTGGTGACGCATGGTGATATTCCTTGGTTAATGATGTGGCTGTGCGGATCGTTGTCGCCTTCATGGCGTTGCTGCGCGGACTGCGGTTGGTCCTGGCCATCCATCCTGGACGACCTGCCCGCGAACCTTCGTTCGTCGTGGCGGTGTTGCCTGGGTGCAATGGCCCCGCCGTTGCCGACGGGGCCATGCGGTCTTGCAGAAAGGCGATATCAGCCCAGCATGCCGTGGCTGGCGACGCCGGCCGGCGGCCAGTTCTCCAGCTTCATGCCGAGTGACAGGCCACGCTGGGCCAGCACTTCCTTGATCTCGGTGAGCGACTTCTTGCCCAGGTTCGGGGTCTTCAGCAGCTCCACTTCGGTCTTCTGGATCAGATCGCCGATGTAGTAGATGCTTTCGGCCTTCAGGCAGTTCGCCGAACGCACGGTCAGCTCCAGATCGTCGATCGGGCGCAGCAGCACCGGATCCACGCCGTTGTTGGCCGGCTTGGCCGCACCGCGGTCGCGGTGGGTGAAGTCACCGAACACCGACAGCTGGTCGCTGAGGATGTCGGCGGCGGTGCGCACGGCTTCCTCGGCATCGATGGTGCCGTTGGTCTCGATATCGATGACCAGCTTGTCCAGGTCGGTACGCTGCTCGACGCGGGCCGCTTCCACGGCATAGGCGACGCGGCGGACCGGCGAGAACGAGGCATCCAGGACCAGACGGCCGATGGCACGGGTTTCTTCGTCCGGACGACGACGCGCGGCAGCCGGCTGGTAGCCGAAACCACGTTCGATCTTCAGACGCATGTTGACTGCCGTGTCCTTGGTCAGGTGGCAGATGACATGGTCGCCGTTCAGGATCTCCACATTGTGGTCGACCTTGATATCGGCAGCGGTGACAACGCCCGGGCCCTGCTTGGACAGGGACAGGGTGGCGCTGTCGCCGGAGTGCATACGGATGGCCACGTCCTTCAGGTTCAGCAGGACTTCCAGCACGTCCTCCTGCAGACCTTCGACCGTGGTGTACTCATGCAACACGCCGTCGATTTCGACTTCCGTGATGGCGAAGCCCGGGATGGACGACAGCAGCACGCGACGCAGGGCATTACCCAGCGTATGCCCGTAACCCCGCTCCAAAGGTTCGATAACGACCTTTGCACGGGTGTCGGTAAGGCGTTCGATCTGCGGACCGCGAGGACGCAGAACCTGGTTGGCGGTAACCGTCATGTTGCGGGTTCTCCTAGTGAACCCCCGGCCGTCGCCGGGGGCTCTCCAATGTGAATTACTTCGAATACAGCTCGACGATCAGCGCTTCGTTGATGTCCGCAGGCAGATCCGAACGATCCGGAACAGCCTTGAAGATGCCGGTGAACTTACCGGAATCCACTTCAACCCACGACGGGCTCAGGTCATGCTGGGCGGCGACGGTCAGGGCTTCCTGGACGCGCAGCTGCTTGGCAGCCTTTTCAGACAGGGCGATGGCGTCGCCAGCCTTGACCTGGTACGAAGCCAGGTTGACCGACTTGCCATTCACGGTGACGCCGCGGTGCGACACCAGCTGACGGGCAGCCGGACGGGTCACGGCGAAGCCCATGCGGTAGACGACGTTGTCCAGGCGGGTTTCCAGCAGCTGCAGGAGGTTCTCGCCGGTGTTGCCCTTCTTGGTCGAGGCCTTCTTGTAGTAGTTGCGGAACTGACGCTCCAGCAGGCCGTAGATACGCTTGACCTTCTGCTTTTCACGCAGCTGGGTGGCGTAGTCGGACAGCTTGCCCTTACGGGCAGTGGCGCCGTGCTGGCCGGGCTTCTGCTCCAGCTTGCACTTGGAGTCCAGCGCACGCGCCGGGCTCTTCAGGGACAGGTCGGCGCCTTCGCGACGGGCGAGCTTACAGGTAGGACCGATATAACGAGCCATTTCTTATCGCTCCCTTTAGACGCGACGCTTCTTCGGCGGACGGCACCCGTTGTGCGGGATGGGCGTCACGTCGATGATGTTGGTGATCTTGTAGCCGACGTTGTTCAACGAACGCACGGCCGACTCACGGCCCGGACCCGGACCCTTGATGCGGACTTCCAGCGACTTCACGCCGTAGTCCAGCGCAGCACGACCGGCCTTTTCGGCAGCCACCTGGGCAGCGAACGGGGTCGACTTGCGCGAACCGCGGAAGCCAGCGCCACCGGAGGTCGCCCACGACAGAGCGTTGCCCTGGCGGTCGGTGATGGTCACGATGGTGTTGTTGAACGAAGCGTGGACGTGGGCGACGCCGTCGGTGACGACGCGCTTGATCTTCTTCTTGGTTTTAGCAGCGGGCTTAGCCATTTATAGGTCCCTTACTTCCTGATCGCCTTGCGCGGGCCCTTGCGGGTGCGGGCGTTGGTACGGGTGCGCTGGCCACGCAGCGGCAGGCCGCGACGGTGACGCAGGCCGCGGTAGCAGCCCAGGTCCATCAGGCGCTTGATCGCGATGCCGATTTCACGGCGCAGATCGCCTTCCACGATGTACTTGCCGACTTCGGCGCGCAGGCGCTCGATTTCCGGCTCCGACAGGTCGCGGATCTTGGTGGTCGAAGCAACGCCTGCGACTTCGCAGACCTTCTTCGAACGGGTACGGCCGATGCCGTAAATGCTTTGCAACCCGACCCAGACGTGCTTCTGGGCTGGCAGGTTGACGCCTGCAATACGCGCCATGACGCGGTTCTCCAGCTGAGTGATGGCCGACAGCGCGCCTCGGGCACGCCAATCCGGCAGGATGGATCAAAAAAGTGAACTAGCGATACTAACAAGGTTCCGGTTTACATGGAAGCCCGTGAAACCATTGGTTTCATGAACCCGGCCTGGGGAGTGTGCCCAGGCTCCGGCGCCGGATGGGGTTGATCCTGGGGTTTCCCCCGGGGTCGCCCGCGCTACTCCAGCGCGGGACCACCTCATCACACCCCCACCCGGAACCGCTGCGGGGGCCGCCCTTCGTTTGTGTGGCCGGAGTCCGCGAAGCGGAGGGACCATCACGTCAGGAAGACGAAAGTATAACAGGCCTATCAGCCGCGGGCAAAGCCGCCGCGGTTGCCGCCCTTCAGGTTGGCCTTCTTCAGCAGGCTCTCGTACTGGTGCGACATCAGGTGCGCCTGCACCTGGGCGATGAAGTCCATCACCACCACCACCACGATCAGCAGCGAAGTACCGCCGAAGTAGAACGAGGCGTTCAGCTGCGTGCGCATCAGTTCCGGCAGCAGGCAGACGATCACCAGGTAGGCCGAGCCGGCCGCGGTCAGGCGGGTCAGCACGCCATCGATGTAATCAGCAGTGGCCTTGCCCGGACGAATGCCCGGAATCAGCGCACCCGACTTCTTCAGGTTGTCGGCGGTTTCCTGCGAGTTGAACACCAGCGCGGTGTAGAAGAACGCGAAACCGGTGATCAGCGCGGCGAACACGATCATGTGCAGCGGCTCGCCCGGACCGAGGGCGTTGGCCACCTTCTGCAGGATCTGGCCGGTGCTGCTCTGGTTCGCAGCCTGGCCGGACCACATCGCCAGGGTGGCCGGGAAGGCCAGCAGGCTCGAGGCGAAGATCGCCGGGATGACGCCGGCCATGTTGAGCTTCAGCGGCAGGAACGAGGTCTGGTTCATGTACGCGTTGCGACCGCCCTGGCGGCGCGCGTAGTTCACCGTGATCCGGCGCTGGCCACGCTCGACGAACACCACGAAGAAGGTGAAGGCCAGCACGACGATGGCGATCAGCAGCAGCTGGATGAACTGGATATTGCCGTCGCGGTAGGCGTCGAAGGTGTGGATGACCGCACCCGGGAGGCCGGCCACGATACCGGCGAAGATGATCAGCGACACGCCGTTGCCGATGCCGCGCTCGGTGACCTGCTCACCGACCCACATCAGGAACATGGTGCCGGCGGTCAGCGCGACCACGGCGGTGAGCACGAAGCCCATGCCCGGTGCGTACACGACCGGAGCGCCCGACGGCGAGACCTGGCCCTGCAGGGCCAGCGCGATCGAACCGCCCTGCACCACTGCCAGCAGCACGGCGCCGATGCGCGAATACTGGGTGATCTTGCGGCGACCGGACTCACCTTCCTTCTGCATCGCCTTCAGGGCGGGGAAGATGTGCACGGCCAGCTGCATCACGATCGATGCCGAGATGTACGGCATCACGTTCAGCGCGAAGATGCTGAAACGGTGCAGGGCGCCGCCCGAGAACATGTTGAACATGTCCACGATGCCGCCGCCCTGCTGTTGCATCATGGCAAGCATGGCATCGGGATTGACGCCCGGCACCGGCACATAGCAGCCGATGCGATAGACGATCAAAGCCCCGACGACGAACAGCAAACGTTGGCGAAGTTCAGTGAACTTGCCCATTCCGCCCGCGAGGTTACCGATGCCAGCTTGCGCCATGATTCTCTTACTCCGTTACGCTGCCGCCGGCAGCTTCGATCGCAGCCTTGGCACCAGCCGTGGCAGCGATACCCTTCAGGGTGAACGCCTTGGTCACTTCGCCCTTGACGACGACCTTGGCCTTCTTTGCAGTGCTCGGGACCAGCTTGGCAGCACGCAGGGCGGCGAAGTCGATCTCACCGGCCGGCAGCTTGTCCAGCGCGTACAGCAGCACTTCAGCGGTGTCCTTGGCGATCGGCGAACGGAAGCCGATCTTCGGCAGACGACGCTGCATGGGGGTCTGGCCGCCTTCGAAGCCAGCCTTGATCTTGCCGCCACCCTTACGGGCGAACGAACCCTTGTGGCCGCGGCCGGCAGTCTTGCCCAGGCCCGAGCCGATACCGCGACCGACGCGGGTGCGCTCGGTGCGGGCGCCCGGTGCCGGGCTCAGTTCATTGAGACGCAGAGTCATGATCGATTACTCCTCAACCTTGACGAGGTAGTGAACGGTGTTGATCAGGCCGCGAACCTGCGGGCTGTCCTTCAGTTCACGCACATCGTTCAGCTTGTTCAGGCCCAGAGCACGCACCGACAGGCGGTGACGCGACTGAGCACCACGCAGGCCACGCACCAGGCGCACCTTCACAGTCTTGTTGGACTCATTAGCCATGGTTGAGTTCCTCCACCTTCTTGCCGCGCTTGGCCGCGATGCGAGCCGGCGACTGCGCAGCAGACAGGCCCTTCACGGTGGCACGCACCAGGTTGATCGGGTTGCGCGAACCGGTGGCCTTGGCCAGCACGTTCTTCACGCCAACCGCTTCCAGCACGGCGCGCATGGCACCGCCGGCGATGACGCCGGTACCTTCGGAAGCCGGCTGCATGAACACGCGGGCTGCGCCGTGACCATCCTTGATGGTGTGCCACAGGGTGCCGTTGTTCAGGTCAACGCTGACCAGGTTCTTGCGAGCCTGTTCCATCGACTTCTGGATGGCGACCGGCACTTCGCGGGCCTTGCCATAACCGAAACCGACCTTGCCTTCGCCGTCGCCGACAACAGTCAGGGCGGTGAAGGTGAACTGGCGGCCACCCTTGACGGTCTTGCTGACGCGGTTGACCGCGACCAGCTTTTCGATCATGCCGTCGTCGACTTTCTCTTCGCGGTTACGGTCGCGATCGCGACCCCGCTGCTGACGTTCTTCTGCCATCTTGATTCCTTGGTTGTTTGGGTATGTACGGCTCGAGGCCGCTTATGGTTGTGGAGTGACGCGTTGACCCGGTGGGCCGCTGCAGAAGAGCGGCGCCGTCCAGCCTCACTCAGGCTGGCGAGCAGGCGGGCAGGAGACCAGAGGTCCCCTGCCCTTGTCCCTTAGAACTGCAGGCCGGCTTCGCGGGCGGCTTCTGCCAGGGCCTTGATGCGGCCGTGGTAGCGGTAGCCCGAACGATCGAAGGCAACCTTCTCGACGCCGGCGGCCTTGGCGCGCTCGGCAACGATACGGCCAACCTTGGCAGCAGCATCAGCGTTCTTGCCGTTCTTCAGGCCGTCCTTGATGTCGGCCTGGGTGGTGTTGGCAGCAGCCAGCACCTTGGAGCCGTCGGCGGTGAAGACCTGGGCGTACAGGTGCTGACCGGTGCGCAGCACCGACAGGCGGGCGACACCGAGCTCACGGATGTGGGCGCGGGTCGACTTGGCGCGACGCAGGCGGGCGATGTTCTTGTTCATTTTGATTATTCCTTGAAAGCTGAAGGATGGGCTTTTCCCTGAGGAGTCCGCACAGGGATGTGCGGGCTCTTGCGAGGGACTCGCACTTACGCCTTCTTGGCTTCCTTACGGATGATGACTTCGTCGGAGTACTTCACGCCCTTGCCCTTGTACGGTTCCGGCTTGCGGAACGCACGGATCTTGGCGGCGACTTCACCGACGACCTGCTTGTCAGCGCCCTGCACCAGGATTTCGGTCTGGGTCGGGGTGGTGATGGTGATGCCTTCCGGCGCCACGAACACGATCGGGTGCGAGAAGCCCAGCGACAGGCTGAGGTCCTTGCCCTGCATGGCGGCACGGTAACCCACGCCGACCAGCTCCAGCTTGCGCTCGAAGCCTTCGGAAACACCCTTGACCATGTTGGACAGGATGGCGCGGACGGTACCGGTCAGCGGGATCAGATCGACGCTTTCGGTGCTCAGGGTGGCAACGCCGTTCTCGACGTTGATGGCAATACCAGCCGGCTTGGCCAGCGACAGGGTGCCCTTCGGGCCCTTGGCGGTGACGTTGTCGTTCTGGACGTTCAGTTCAACCTTACCCAGGTCGATCGGCTTCTTGGCTACGCGGGACATAGTTCTACTCCTTTCGCCTTAGGCCACGAAGCACAGGACTTCGCCGCCGACGCCCAGCTGGCGCGCCTGCGCATCAGTCATGATGCCCTTGGAGGTGGAAATGATGGAGATACCCAGGCCGTTCATGACCTTCGGCAGCTCGCTCTTGCCGCGGTACTGGCGCAGGCCCGAACGCGAGAAGCGCTTCAGGGTCGCGATGACCGGCTTGCCTTCGAAATACTTCAGCACGATTTCCAGCTCGGACTTGTTGTTCTCGAGCGCGGTAACGCGCAGGTCGGTGATGTAACCCTCGTCCTTCAGGACCTGGGCGATCGCAACCTTGATCTTGGACGACGGGGCTTTCACCGTCTGCTTGCCAACCGCGGCCGCATTCTTGATGCGGACCAGCAGGTCGGCGATGGGATCAGTCATGCTCATATGAGTACCTTTGAGTGCACCGATATCCGCTTTCGCGAAAATCTGTTGTCTCCTGGAAACGGGCCAGGTCCCTTCATGCAGTGAGCCGGAAGCCCACTCCTACATCCCCGTTTGCACAGGGCAAGACGCGGGAGTATACGCCAAAAGAGCCCGACTTGCGTCGGGCTCTTCGGGTTTTTTCGCAGAGGGAAAGCTGAACGCCTCCCCTGCCCGGTTCAGGAGCCCCGGAGGGGGCTCCTGAACGCAGGGCCGGCTGGGATTACCAGCTGGCCTTGCGCAGGCCCGGAACGTCGCCACGCATGGTGGCTTCGCGCAGCTTGTTGCGACCCAGGCCGAACTTGCTGTACACGCCACGCGGGCGGCCAGACAGTTCGCAGCGGCTGCGGTGGCGGCTCGGCGACGAATCGCGCGGCAGCTTCGACAGCTTGGTGGCGGCCTCGATCTTCTCTTCGTAGGTCGCGTCCTGCGAGGACACGATCTTCTTCAGAGCCGCACGCTTGACAGCGTACTTTTCAGCCAGCTTCTTCCGCTTGATGTCGCGGTTGACCATGGAGGTCTTTGCCATTTCGGTTTCCTCGACGGATCAGTTACGGAACGGGAACTTGAACGCTGCCAGCAGCGCCTTCGCTTCCGCGTCGGTCTTCGCAGTGGTGGTGATGGCGATATCCATGCCGCGGATCGCGTCGACAGCGTCGAAGTCGATTTCCGGGAAGATGATCTGTTCCTTCACACCCATGTTGAAGTTGCCGCGACCGTCAAAGGAACGACCGGAAACACCACGGAAGTCGCGCACGCGCGGCAGCGAGATGTTGATCAGGCGGTCCAGGAACTCGTACATCTTGTGGCGACGCAGCGTGGTCTTGCAGCCGATCGGCCAACCATCACGGATCTTGAACGACGCAACCGAGATACGCGACTTGGTGACAACCGGCTTCTGGCCGGAAATCTTGGTCATGTCGCCGACGGCGTTTTCCAGGATCTTCTTGTTGGTGGCCGCTTCGCCGACACCCATGTTCAGGGTGACCTTGACCAGCTTCGGCACTTCCATCGGATTGGTGTAGCCGAACTGCTTCATCAGCGCCGGCACCACTTCTTCCTTGTAAAACTTTTCGAGACGGGAAGTCATCTTCACATTCCTCAGGCGTCGAGCGCCTCACCGCTGGAGCGGAACACACGCAGTTTGCGTCCATCCTCCAGCACCTTGAAGCCAACGCGTTCGCCCTTGCCCGAAGCCGGGTTCAGCACATTCACGTTGGAGATATGGATCGACGCTTCACGCTCGACCACGCCGCCGGCAACACCTGCCTGCGGGTTCGGCTTGGTGTGGCGCTTGACGATGTTCACGTTGGCGACGACCACACGGTCGCCGTCGACGCGGACGATTTCGCCCTGCTTGCCCTTGTCCTTGCCGGCGTTGACGACAACCTGGTCGCCCTTCTTGATACGGTTAGCCATGATTATCTCCTGTCGCTCACAGCACTTCGGGAGCGAGCGAGACGATCTTCATGAACTTCTCCGAACGAAGTTCACGCGTCACCGGCCCGAAGATACGGGTACCGATCGGCTCCTGCTTGCTGTTCAGCAGAACGGCAGCGTTGCCGTCGAAGCGGATCAGCGAGCCATCGGCGCGACGCACACCCTTGCGGGTACGCACCACGACGGCGTCATACACTTCACCCTTCTTGACCTTGCCGCGCGGAATTGCATCCTTCACGGTGACCTTGATGATGTCGCCGATACCGGCGTAACGGCGCTTGGAACCACCCAGCACCTTGAAGCACATCACCTGCTTGGCACCCGAATTGTCCGCGACGTCAAGGTAGCTCTGCATCTGGATCATGATTCAGACTCCTTATTCAGCCGCACGCGTGATGACTTCCACCACGCGCCAGTTCTTGGTCTTGGACATCGGAGCAATCTCGGTCACGCGGACGACATCGCCTTCCTTGCAGGCGTTGTCGGCATCGTGGGCGTGCAGCTTGGTCGAGCGCTTGATGTACTTGCCGTACAGCGCGTGCTTGACCTGACGCTCAACCAGGACGGTAACCGTCTTGTCCATCTTATTGCTGACGACACGGCCTTCGACCGTGCGCAGCGCCTTGTTTTCAGTATTGTCGCTCATAGCGGCCATCCTTACTTCGTGCTGCCGAGCAGGGTCTTGACGCGAGCAATCTCGCGACGGACCCGGCGGATGTCGTGTGTCTTCGGCAGCTGGCCGGTGACCTGCTGCATACGGACAGAGAACTGTTCCTTACGCAGGTCGATCAGGTGGGCCTTGAGTTCGTCAGCCGACTTTTCACGGAGAGTTTTGAGTTCCATCAGCGCACCGTCCGGGTCACGAAAGTGGTGGTGACCGAGAGCTTGGCGGCGGCCAGGCGGAATGCCTCGCGTGCCACGTCTTCGGTAACACCCTCGATTTCATAGATCATGCGGCCGGGCTGGATCTGGGCCACCCAGTATTCCACGTTGCCCTTACCCGAACCCATTCGAACTTCGATGGGCTTCTTGGTGATGGGCTTGTCGGGGAACACGCGGATCCACATCTTGCCGCCGCGCTTCACGTAGCGGCTGATCGAGCGGCGAGCCGCTTCGATCTGACGCGCGGTCAGCTGACCGTGGGCGGTTGCCTTCAGGCCGTATTCGCCGAAGCTGACAGCGTTGGCGCTCCAGCTCAGGCCTTCGTTACGGCCCTTGTGTACCTTGCGGTACTTGGTTCGCTTGGGTTGCAACATTGTCGTTACCTCGCTTCACGGGCCGGGCGCTGACGGTCACCACGGTCGCCGCGATCGTGACGATCGTTGCGCGACGGGGTGTCGTCCTGCTTTTCCTGGCCAACCTGGGAGAAATCGAAGACTTCGCCCTTGTAGATCCAGACCTTGATGCCGATGATGCCGTAGGTCGTCTTGGCTTCAGCGAAGCCATAGTCGATGTCGGCACGCAGGGTGTGCAGCGGCACGCGGCCTTCGCGGTACCACTCCGAACGGGCGATTTCTGCACCGTTGAGGCGGCCACCGACGTTGACCTTGATGCCCAGGGCACCCAGGCGCATCGCGTTGCCCACCGAGCGCTTCATGGCGCGGCGGAACATGATGCGACGCTCCAGCTGCTGCGCGATCGATTCGGCAACCAGCTGTGCGTCCAGCTCCGGCTTGCGCACTTCGGTGACGTTGATGTGCGCCGGGACGCCCATCATCTCGCTCACTTCCTTGCGCAGCTTCTCGATGTCCTCACCGCGCTTGCCGATCACCACGCCCGGACGGGCGGTGTGGATCGTCACGCGAGCGGTCTTGGCCGGACGCTCGATCAGGATCTTGCTGATGCCGGCCTGAGCCAGCTTCTTGCGCAGCATTTCGCGAACTTTCAGGTCGGCTGCCAGGTAACCAGCGAACTCGGCCTTGTTGGCGTACCACTTGGAGTTCCAGTCCTTGGAAATGCCGAGGCGGATACCAATCGGATGAACTTTATGACCCATGGTCTTTTCCTTATCCGCTTACTTGGCGGCGCCCACAACCACAGTGATGTGGCTGGTGCGCTTGAGGATGCGGGTACCGCGGCCTTTCGCCCGCGCCATGAAACGCTTCAGGGTCGGACCTTCATCAACCATGATGGTCTGGACCTTCAGCTCGTCGACGTCGGCGCCCTGGTTGTTCTCGGCATTTGCAATAGCCGACTCCACCACCTTCTTGATCAGGTGGGCAGCCTTCTTGTCCGAGAACTTCAGCAGGTTGACCGCACGCTCGGCCGGCAGACCGCGCACCTGGTCAGCGACCAGACGAGCCTTCTGCGGGGAGATGCGCGCAGTGCGCAGGATGGCTTTCGCTTCCATTGTCATCTCTCCTTACTTGCCCGACTTCTTGTCACCACCGTGACCCTTGAAGGTCCGGGTGATGGCAAATTCGCCGAGCTTGTGGCCGACCATGTTCTCGTTGACGAGAACCGGGATGTGGTTCTTGCCGTTATGCACGGCAATGGTGACGCCTACCATGTCAGGCAGGATCATCGAACGACGCGACCAGGTCTTGATCGGACGCTTGCTACCCGCAGCGGCAGCCACCTTAGCAACCAGGTGGTGATCGACAAACGGGCCCTTCTTGAGTGAACGTGCCATGGTCGATTAGCCCCTACGATCGCGGACGATGAACTGCTGAGTGCGCTTGTTATGGCGCGTCTTGTAACCCTTGGTCGGGACACCCCACGGGGTGACCGGATGCGGGTTACCCTGGCCGGCCTTCGCCTCACCACCACCGTGCGGGTGGTCAACCGGGTTCATGGCTGCACCACGAACGGTCGGGCGGACGCCGCGCCAGCGCTTGGCACCGGCCTTGCCCAGCTTTTCCAGGCTGTGCTCGTCGTTGCCGACTTCGCCGATGGTTGCGCAGCACTCGACCGGAACCTTGCGCATTTCACCCGAGCGCAGGCGCAGGGTGGCGTAGATGCCTTCACGAGCCACCAGCTGCACGGCCGCACCCGCGGCGCGGGCGATCTGAGCGCCCTTGCCGGGCTTCAGTTCGATGCAGTGGATGGTGGTACCAACCGGGATGTTGCGCAGCGGCAGGGTGTTGCCCGCCTTGATCGGGGCGTCCGAACCGGCGATCACCTGATCACCCGCCTTCAGACCCTTCGGGGCGATGATGTAGCGACGCTCGCCGTCGACGTAGCACAGCAGGGCGATGTGGGCGGTGCGGTTCGGATCGTATTCGATGCGTTCCACGCGCGCCGGGATGCCCAGCTTGTTGCGCTTGAAGTCGATGATGCGGTAGTGCTGCTTGGCACCACCACCGACGTGACGCACGGTGATGCGGCCATGGTGGTTACGACCACCCGAGCGGCTCTGCGACTCGACCAGCGCGGCGTGCGGAGCACCCTTGTGCAGGTCGGGAGTGACCACGCGCACGGCCGAACGGCGGCCGGGGGAAGTGGGCTTGAATTTCATCAATGGCATGGGATGTACCTCAGGCCTTGGCCGTTACATCGATCGACTGGCCGTCGGCCAGGCGAACGTACGCCTTGCGCCAATCGCCGCGGCGGCCAGCACGGTTACGGAAGGACTTGTTCTTGCCCTTGACGTTGACCACGTTGACTGCTTCGACCTTGACGTCGAACAGCTGCTCAACCGCGGCCTTTACATCGGCCTTGGTGGCTTCGTTCGAAACTTCGAAGACATACTGGTTGGAGAGTTCCTGCAGGCGCGCGGTCTTTTCGGAGACACGCGGGGCACGCAGCACGCTGAAGATTTTTTCGTTGCTGTTCATGCCAGCCACTCCTCGACCTTCTTGACCGCGTCAGCGGTGATGACGACCGTGTCGGCACCGACCAGCGACACCGGATCCAGGCCCTGGACGTCACGCACCTGCACGTACGGCAGATTGCGGGCGGACAGGTACAGGTGCTCGGAGGCTTCTTCAGTGACGATCAGCGGGCGCTTGCCCACTTCCAGGCCGGCCAGCTTGGCGATCAGACCCTTCGTGTTGGTCACTTCGACATCGAAGGACTCCACGATGGTCAGACGGCCCTGACGGTTCAGCTCGGACAGGATCGCGCACATGGCGGCACGGTACTGCTTACGATTGACCTTCTGCTCGAAGCTGCGCGGCTTTGCCGCGAAGGTGACACCGCCGCCGACGAAGATCGGAGCCGTCAGTGCGCCATGACGCGCGCCGCCGCCCTTCTGCTTCTTCGACTTCTTGGTGGTACCTGCCACTTCGGAGCGAGTCTTCTGCGCCTTGGTGCCGGCGCGACCGGCGTTGCGGTAAGCAACGACGACCTGGTGGACCAGATCTTCGCTGAAATCGCGACCGAACACGGCGTCGGAGACCGAGACCTTGTTGTTGCTACCCGTGATAACGAGTTCCATCGTCATCTCTCCTTATGCCTTGCTCGCCGGACGGACGATTACATCGCCACCCGCCGCGCCCGGAACGGCGCCGCGAACCGCGATCAGACCGCGCTCCACGTCGACCTTGACCACTTCCAGGTTCTGGGTGCTCTGCTGCACCGCGCCCATGTGGCCCGACATCTTCTTGCCCGGGAAAACGCGACCCGGGGTCTGGCGCTGACCCAGCGAACCCGGCGCGCGATGCGACAGCGAGTTACCGTGGGTTGCATCGCCCATACGGAAGTTGTGGCGCTTGATGGTGCCCTGGAAACCCTTACCCTTGGTGACACCCTGGACGTCGACGATCTGGCCGACTTCGAAGATGTCCGCCTTGACTTCGCCGCCAACGGCGAAATCGCCGAGCTGCGCGTCTTCAACGCGGAATTCCCACAGGCCACGACCCGCTTCCACCTTCGCCTTGGCGAAGTGGCCGGCTTCCGGCTTGTTGACCAGGGCAGCGCGACGCGCGCCGACGGTCACCTGCACGGCGCTGTAGCCGTCGGTTTCGACGGTCTTGATCTGCGCGATGCGGTTCGGGGTTGCTTCGATCAGGGTCACCGGGATGGAACGACCATCTTCGGTGAACACGCGGCTCATGCCAGCCTTGCGGCCCACGAAGCCCAACGAATACTTCTTCGTCATGGTCGTAGTCCTCAGGTCAGCTTGATCTGAACGTCGACGCCGGCAGCCAGTTCGAGCTTCATCAGCGCGTCCACGGTCTTGTCATTCGGGTCAACGATATCGAGCACGCGCTTGTGCGTGCGGGTCTCGTACTGGTCACGCGCGTCCTTGTCGACGTGCGGGGAGACGAGAACGGTATAACGCTCGATCTTGGTCGGCAGCGGGATCGGGCCACGCACTTGCGCGCCGGTCCGCTTGGCCGTCTCAACGATCTCGCTGGCCGAACGGTCGATCAGACGATGATCGAACGCTTTCAGCCGGATCCGGATCTTTTGGTCCGCCATGGCGGTAGGTTCCTTCGTTAAAAGAGCGACAGACAAAGCCTCTGGGTTGCTTTGTCCCATGAAATTCCTGAATACAGACGGCCCGCACTCCTGCAGGCCGACAAGGTCAATCCATGGACCTCAAAAACGTAGGCAGACCCGTTCCCCGGTCTGCCCAGACGTAGAAGCATAATGGCACGCAAGGCAGCTGTCAACAGTCTCCTGTTGACGCCGCCTGAATGGCATTGACCCTTCCTGGTCCGGGGAACACAAGGCACATCCTGTGCCTGCTTTCCCATTTTGATACGCCCCGATGCCCTACCCAGGCAACATCGGGGCGCAGATACTACCAGATTACTCGATGATCTTCGAGACCACGCCGGCGCCGACGGTACGGCCGCCTTCGCGGATGGCGAAGCGCAGGCCTTCGTCCATTGCCACCGGGTTGATCAGGGTGACGACCATCTTGACGTTGTCACCCGGCATCACCATTTCGACGCCTTCCGGCAGCTGGGCTGCACCGGTGATGTCGGTGGTGCGGAAGTAGAACTGCGGGCGGTAGCCGTTGAAGAACGGGGTGTGACGGCCGCCCTCATCCTTCGACAGCACGTACACTTCGCCTTCAAACTTGGTGTGCGGCTTGATCGAACCCGGCTTGGCCAGAACCTGGCCACGCTCGACGTCGTCACGCTTGGTGCCGCGCAGCAGCAGGCCAGCGTTGTCGCCTGCCTGACCCTGGTCCAGCAGCTTGCGGAACATTTCAACGCCGGTCACGGTGGTCTTCTGCACCGGACGGATACCGACGATTTCGATTTCGTCGCCGACCTTGATGATGCCGCGCTCGATACGACCGGTCACTACGGTGCCGCGGCCCGAGATCGAGAACACGTCTTCCACCGGCATCAGGAACGGCTTGTCGATCGCACGCTCCGGCTCCGGAATCCAGCTGTCCAGGGCATCGACCAGCTTCAGGATGGCCGGCACGCCGATGTCGCTCTGGTCGCCTTCCAGCGCCAGACGGGCCGAACCGGCGATGATCGGGGTGTCGTCGCC
>NZ_JBXAWS010000032.1:0-23084 GCF_057292075.1 Stenotrophomonas sp. 1L-E-5-B-C3 | reverse complement strand
GTTTGAAACGCGCGTCGTATCTGTTCATGTATCCCTCGGGGTTGGATCTGGTGTCCAATTCCCGGGGGTCACTTCATGGACGGGTTTACGGCGTCTCCCGCAACCGGACCCACCCCGCCATCCCACGGGAAACCCGCTGTTGCTGTTGCAGTTGACGTTGCTTGAGGCGGGTGCAGGGCGCAGCCCTGCCGATACCCCTCCCCCCGGCCGGGCTGGCAGAATAGGCGTCTCTGCCGTTATCCGAAGCCGCCGATGCGCCTCTCCCAGTTCCACCTGCACACCACCAAGGAAACCCCCAGCGACGCCGAGCTCACCAGCCACCGGCTGATGCTGCGCGCGGGCATGATCCGCAAGCTCGCATCCGGCCTGTACACCTGGTCGCCGCTGGGCCTGCGCGTGCTGCGCAAGGTTGAACGCATCGTCCGCGAGGAAATGGACCGTGCCGGTGCCGTGGAATTCCAGATCCCGACCATCCAGCCGAAGGAACTGTGGGAGCAGACCGGCCGCTGGCAGAAGTTCGGCCCGCAGCTGCTGAAGATCAAGGACCGCAAGGACCAGACCTTCTGCTACAGCCCGACCGCCGAGGAAGCCGCCTGCGACTTCGCGCGCAGCGAGCTGTCCAGCTACAAGCAGCTGCCGGTCAACTTCTACCAGATCCAGACCAAATTCCGCGACGAGATCCGCCCGCGCTTCGGCGTGATGCGTTCACGCGAATTCCTGATGAAGGACGCCTACTCGTTCCACCTGCACGATGAGTGCCTCGTGCGCGAGTACGAGAACATGAAGTCGGCCTACAGCCGCATCTTCACCCGCCTCGGCCTGGATTTCCGCATGGTGCAGGCGGACTCCGGTGCGATCGGTGGCGACGCCTCGCAGGAATTCCACGTGATCGCCGATTCCGGCGAAGATGCGCTGGTGTTCTCCACCGGCTCGGACTACGCGGCCAACATGGAAGCGGCGATTGCCGCCGATCCGGCACCGCGTGCGGCCGCCAGCGAAGCCATGCGCAAGGTCGATACCCCCACCCAGAAGACCTGCGAGGATGTCGCGGCCCTGCTCGGCATCAACCTGCAGCGCACGGTGAAGTCGGTGGCGCTGATCGCCGGCGAAGGCGAAGCACAGCAGTTCGTGCTGGTGCTGGTGCGCGGTGACCACGAGGTCAACGAGATCAAGCTGGCCAAGGTTGCCGGCCTGGATGAACAGCGCTTCGCCAGTGAGGCGGAAATCGCCGAGCACCTGGGCAGCGTGCCGGGCTTCCTCGGCCCGATTGCGCCGGCCAAGGCCATCCGCGTGGTGGCTGATCGCGAAGTGGCGGCGATGTCCGACTTCGTCGTCGGCGCCAACGAAGCCGGTTTCCACCTGGCCGGCGTCAACTGGGGCCGCGATCTGGCGGAACCGGAAGTGGCCGACATCCGCAACGTGCGTGCCGGTGACCGCGCGCTGGACGGTGGTGAACTGAAGATCGCCCGTGGCATCGAAGTCGGTCACGTGTTCCAGCTCGGCCGTACGTACGCCCGAGCGCTTGATGCCACCGTGCTGGACGAGAATGGCAAGGCCGCGGTGATGGCGATGGGCTGCTATGGCATCGGCATCTCGCGCGTGGTGGCTGCCGCGATCGAACAGAACCATGACGATGCCGGCATCATCTGGCCGGACGCGATGGCGCCGTGGCAGGTGGTGGTGTGCGTGATCAACCCGAAGGGGGACGCCGCCGTGGCCGACGCCGCCACCAACCTGCTGCAGGAACTGCGCGATGCGGGCCTGGACGCGGCGCTCGATGACCGTGGCCTGCGCCCGGGCGCGATGTTCGCCGACATGGAACTGATCGGCATCCCGCACCGCGTGGTGGTGAGCGAACGTGGCCTGGCCGCCGGTACCTACGAGTACCGCTCGCGCCGCGCCAGCGAAGCGGAAAGCCTGGACAAGGCCACCCTGCTGCAGCGCCTGCAGGGTTGATCAAGAAAAGACCGGGGCATGCCCCGGTCTTTTTTTGCGTTGTGTTCATCTGATCGATATTGCAGCGGACATAATCCGGTCAAAATCGACGCAATGCAGCCGGCATGCCGCCAAGCCCTGTCCTGCCTGCATTTGTGCTCTGATTAATTCATCACTATTCTGTCCGCCGACGCCATGGACTGGCTCGTCCCGTCCACACATTAGTTTCCGGAGTAACCGTAAATGAGCATTGACCTGACCGGCCTGTCGGCACGCGAGCTGGGCGCCCTGATCCGCACCGCCAAGAAGCAGCAGACCATCGTCGCCAAGCGCCGGCCGATCACCAAGGTCCGGGCCCAGCTGATCAAGCTGGCCAAGACCGAGGGTTACACCATCGAGGAACTGTTCGGCGATGCCCCGGCCCCGCGCGCGCGCAAAGTGGCCAAGGCCGCCAAGGCACCGTCGAAGACCGCCGGCCGCAAGCTGGGCAAGGTTGCCCCGAAGTACCGCAACCCGGCCAATCCGAAGGAAACCTGGACCGGTCGCGGCAAGCAGCCGCGCTGGATGGCCGAACTGACCGCCAAGGGCAACAAGAAGCCGGAAGATTTCCTGATCAAGAAGGCCTGAGGCCGGATCGGGATGCAATGAAAAACGCCGGCGAAAGCCGGCGTTTTTTTTAGGTAGCGCCGGGCCATGCCCGGCGAGCGCAGCGGTTGGTTCCCCGATCCGCCGGGCATGGCCCGGCGCTACCGCCTGATCACAGCGTCTTGCGGGCCGGCATCAGCAGGTTGCCGAACAGCAGGCCAGCAACCAGCGCCATCACCACGTTCAGCACGGTCAGGAACACACTCTGGCCGGCGCCTACGTCCTGCTGCTGGACCAGGGTCAGCACGCCGCGCAGGCTGGTGCTGCCGGGCACCATCATGATGATGCCGGGCAGACGGATGATCGCGCCCGGGCGGCCAACGAGGCGCCCGAACAGGTTGCCACCGGCGGTCAGCAGCATCGCCGACAGGAAGATGCCGGCCGGCGCACCCCAGGCATGGCCGCCGAACTTGGAGATCGCATAGCCGGCCACCGAGGCGGCGATCACCCACGGATAGTCGCGACGGTTGGCCTTGAACAGCATCGCGAAAGCGAAGGCCGCGGTCAGCAGCGAACCCCACTCGACCCATGGCCCCTGCGGGCGCGTCGCACGGATCACCGGATCCAGGCCGAGCACGTCGGCCAGGGTCACCGCGATCATTGCGCCGACGCTGAGCTTCATGATGGTGGTCAACGCCCCAGCAAAGCGCGCGGTACCCGACACCCAGTGCTGGCTGGCCAGCTCGTTGACCGCGTTGGTCAGCGACATGCCTGGCAGCAGCACCACCAGCGAGGCGATGATCACCGTATTGAGGTTGAGCGCGCCGACGAAGGACGCCACCAGCGTGGCCACCAGGCCGGCCAGCAGCGCAGCCAGTGCCTCGGCTGCCTCGCGGGTGGCCGGGCGGCGATCGGTGACCATGCCGAGCAGGCCGATCATCAGGCCGATGACACCGGCGGTGGCGATGTCCAGCCACGGCAGCTTCCACATGCCGGCCACGCCGGCCGCACCGAGAGTGAACGAAAGGATGGTGCGCAGCTTGCCGCGGCGGCCCGGATCCTTGTCCAGCTGGCGCAGCGCGGTGTGGCCCTGGGCGATGCTCATCCGCCCGTTGGCCACTTCCTCGGCGATATGGTCGGCGACGCTGAGCTTGTGCAGATCGTTTTCACCGGGCGCCAGGCGGATCACGCGGGTGATGTCACTGGAGCCGATCGCCTGCGCCGGGTCGCTGAAGCTGAGAATGATACCGGTGGGATTCGACCACGGTTCACAATCCAGATCGAGCTGGCGGGCCAGTGCCACCACCGCCGTTTCCAGGCGCTGAGCCGTTGTGCCATAGCTGTGCAGGCGTCCGGCGATCTCGGAAACAAAGGCCACGCGCTGTGCGTAGGTGGCCTGGGGCGTGGGGATCGTGTGAGCGTCTGCGGACATGCGCCGTAGTATTACCTAGGCTGGGGCTTACCGGAGAAATTCATCCGAGTTCGACGCGAAGCCCGATACAGAACGGTTATGCTGCGACCCGAATGGCCCAAGTGACCCCGAACCACGCCCCCCAGCTCGAACAGGATGCCCATGACCCGGGCCTGATCCGCCTGTCCGGCACCTGGACCCTGAAGACCGCGCTGGCCGCGGCCGAAGTCCTGCGCGACGTTCCCGACACGTTGACCGGCATCGATGCCACCGGCATCGAGAAGATGGATTCGGCGGGCGTGCTGCAGGTGCTGCGCGTGGCCCATCGCGCCGACCTCGGCGAGGACGCGCTGCAGTTCCGTCCGGATCACCAGGCGCTGGTGTGCACCATCGAGGAAGTGGCCGACGACCGGCCCAAGCCCAAGCGCGATTTCGGCGTGCTGGCCGCGCTGGAACGGTTGGGTGTCAGCGTCCATGCCACCGGCCACAACATCAAGGCGCTGTGCAGTTTCCTCGGCGAGAACCTGGTCAAGGCCGCGCGCCTGGTGAAGGAACCCCGCCGTTTCCGCCTGACCGCCACCGTGCACCAGATGGAGCAGGTCGGGCTGGATGCGGTACCGCTGGTGGCGCTGCTGTCCTATCTGGTCGGCGCGGTGATCGCCTTCCTCGGCTCGACCATCCTGCGCGATTTCGGCGCCGAGATTTACGTGGTCGAGCTGGTCAACATCGCCTTCCTGCGCGAGTTCGCCGTGCTGCTGACCGCGATCGTGCTGGCCGGCCGCACTGCCAGCGCGTTCACCGCGCAGATCGGTGCGATGAAGGCGCGCGAGGAAATCGATGCGATGCGCACACTGGGCCTGGACCCGATCGACCTGCTGGTACTGCCACGGCTGTTCGCGCTGCTGGTCACGCTGCCGCTGCTGACCTTCATCGCGATGGTCGCCGGCCTGGCCGGCGGCATCACGGTGGGCGCATTCGACCTGGATATTCCACCGCAGATGTATATCGCCCGCATGCACGACACGATGGAAGTGCGGCACATGCTGGTGGGCCTGTCCAAGGCGCCGGTGTTCGCGCTGGTGATCGGCCTGATCGGCTGCCTGGAAGGCCTGAAGGTCGAAGGCACGGCGCAGTCGGTCGGCGAGCGCACCACCTCCAGCGTGGTGCAGACGATCTCGCTGGTGATCATCATCGACGCCTTCGCGGCGTTGTGGTTCATGCACATGGACTGGTGACATGAGCACGCATCCGACACCCGAAGAAGTGCCCATGCGCGACGATGACGGCCACGACCTCGCCATCCGCGTGCGTGGCCTGATCAATCGATTCGGCAGCCAGACCGTGCACGAGGACCTGGACCTGGACGTGCGCCGCGGTGAGATCCTCGGCGTGGTGGGTGGTTCGGGCACCGGCAAATCGGTGCTGATGCGCTCGATCCTCGGCCTGCGCGTGCCCGATGCCGGGCAGATCGAAGTGCTCGGCCGCGATGCGCGCGCCGACGATGCCGAGAGCCGCCTGCACATCGAACGCAACACCGGCGTGCTGTTCCAGGACGGCGCGCTGTTCTCGTCGCTGACGGTGGGCGAGAACGTGCAGGTACCGCTGAAGGAGCACCACCGCGAACTGCCCGAGCGCTGGCACTACGAACTGGCGCTGCTGAAGGTGAAGCTGGCCGGCCTGCCCGCCGACGCGATCAACAAGCTGCCCTCGCAGCTGTCCGGTGGCATGCGCAAGCGTGCCGGCCTGGCCCGTGCATTGGCCCTGGACCCGCCGCTGCTGTTCCTGGATGAACCCACTGCTGGACTGGACCCGATCGGCGCGGCGGCCTTCGACCGCCTGATCAAGACCCTGCAGGAAGCACTGGGCCTGACCGTGTTCCTGATCACCCACGATCTGGACACCCTGTACGCGATCTGCGACCGGGTGGCGGTGATCGCCGACCGCAAGGTGGTGGCCAATGCGCCGCTGCCGGAGATCGAGAAACTGGACCATCCGTGGATCCAGGAGTATTTCCACGGACCGCGCGCGCGTGCCGCCCGCGGCGAACAGATCGAGAGTGCCTGAGCCATGGAAACCAAAGCCAACTACGTGCTGATCGGCGCGTTCACCCTGATCACCGGCCTGGCCCTGCTGGCCTTCGGCCTGTGGGCCGCCAAGTACTCCTCCGACCGCACCTGGCAGGAATACCGCGTGGTGTTCCGCGAGGCGGTCACCGGCCTGTCGGTCGGCAGCCCGGTGCAGTACAACGGCATCGCGGTCGGTTCGATCATCGAACTGAACCTGGTACCGGATGACCCGCGCCAGGTGGTCGCACGCATCCGCCTGAACTCGACCACGCCGGTGAAGACCGATACTCGTGCCAAGCTGGCGATCACCAGCCTGACCGGCCCGTCGATCATCCAGCTCAGTGGCGGCACGCCGCAGTCGCCGGCGCTGACCACGGTCAACAAGGACCCGGCACCGATCATCCCGACCACACCGTCGGCCCTGCAGAACATCACCGATGTGGCCAACCGCATCGTCGAGCGCATGGACCAGATCCTCAGCGACCGCAACGTGGCGTCCATCAACGCAACACTGGCCAACCTGGAAACCATCAGCGGCGGCCTGGCTGACCGCGACCAGGGTACCCAGGCGCTGCTGCTCAGCGCTCGCGATGCCGCGCGCAGCCTCGACACCACGCTGAAGACTACCAACGGCACCATCGAGCGCCTGGACAAGAACCTGGTGCAGCAGCTGCCGGGCATCATCGACAAGCTCGACGGCACCCTGGTCAAGCTCGACTCGGCCGCCGGCAACGCCGATTCGATCCTTGGCGAGAACCGCGCCGCGATCAACAGCTTCGCCAACGACGGTCTCGGCCAGCTGGGCCCGACGCTGACCGAACTGCGCGGGCTGATCCGCGACCTGCGCCGGGTCAGCGACCGCCTCGAGAACAACCCCGCGCGCTACCTGCTTGGCCGCGACGCCCCGAAGGAGTTCGAACCCCAATGAGCCCGACCACCCTTCCGCGCCTGCTGCTGGCCACTTCGATGCTCGCCCTGCTGGGCGGCTGCTCCATCCTCGGCAGCAGCGAGAAAACCGCGGTGACGCTTTACTCGCCCTCGGTGCAGGTGAAGGCCGACCCGGCGTGGCCGCAGGCCAGCTGGCAGCTGGTGCTGGCCAAGCCCAGCGCCGCACGCATGGTCGACAGCCCGCGCATCAACGTGCGGCCGACGCCATCGCAGCTGGAGATCTACAAGGGGGCCAGCTGGGCGCAGCCGGCCACCGACATGATCGAAGACACCCTGCTGCGCGGCTTCGAGGATTCCGGCCGGATCCGTGGCGTGGCACGCAGCACCGCCGGCATCCGCGCCGACTACAAGCTGTCCACCGACGTGCGCCGCTTCGAATCGGACTACCAGGGCCAGGCGACGCCGACGGTGGTGATCGAGGTCAACGCCAAGCTGATCCACGTCGCCGACCAGCGCGTGGTCGCTGACCGTACCTTCCGCCAGTCGCAGCCGGTCGGCAGCACCGATGTGCCGGCGGTCACTGCCGCGTTCGAGCGTGGCCTGCAGCAGCTGGCGCAGGATGTGGTCGGTTGGACGCTGCAGAGCGGGCAGGCCGACCAACCGACCGTGACCCGCTGAACGCACCAGGGGTCGGATCCCTTTCCCCCTCGGGAAAGGGCTCTGACCCCACGTCACTGACCCCAAATTCCTCAGCGCGGCGTAATCCAGCGGAAGGTCAGGTTGATGCGCTCACCCTGCACCCGCGCCATCTTCGGCAACGCGTGCTGGTAGAACCTCTGCGTCTGCCCCGCCATCACCAGCAGATCGCCATGGCCAAGCAGGAATTCGGCCTTCCGCGCCGGGTCATCGCGACGGCGCAGCAGGAAGCGCCGCGCTGCGCCCAGGCTCAGTGAGGCAATCACCGGCGACGGCCCCAGTTCGGGTTCGTCATCACTGTGCCAGCCCATGTAGTTGCCACCGCCGCGATAGCGGTTCAGCAGCACGCTGTTGAAGCGGCCGAGACCTTCGGTTTCCAGATGCTCACGTACGCCCTGTAGCGACAGCGGCCACGGATGCGGCACGAATTCAGCACCGGAATAGCGGTAACGGGCCTGCGGATCGCCTATCCAGCAGCTCAACCGCGGCGAATCCACCCAGTTGCCGAACATGCGGATGCGATGCACCTCCCAAGGCACTTCGGCCCGAAGCGCCAGCAGCAATGCATCGGCCTCGCCCGCCGGTAACCAACCGGGCAAGTGCTGGACTTCGGCATCGGGCAGGTCGTGGGGGAAGAGCATGCCAGCACAGTAGCATCGGACAGATTTGCCGTTGCAACGGCGATTGCCGGAAAATGGGCTCAGTCCCGATGCTGGTCCCGAACAATGCGCACTGTCTTCCTTCCCAGGTTCCAGCAATGAGTGGCGCAGCGTCCGGCATCCGCCAGCTCAGCTTCTCCGTCCTGCGCGCGTTGTTCCGTGCCCTGCCGATGCCCGCGGCGCTGCGCGATCGCCTGCGCAACCAAGGCCTGGACCGCATCGGCAGCTGGAGCCCACCGCCGCCGCGCGGTCGTGTCGGCGCAGCAGCCGATGGTGCGCGTGCGCTGCTGCGTGCCGATGAACGGGCGATCGGTTACGCCGCCGCGGAAGACGCACCATTGCCGGCAGCACCGCCAGCCACGCTGGTGGCCTTCTATCTGCCGCAGTTCCATCCATTCGAAGAGAACGATGCGTGGTGGGGCAAGGGCTTCACCGAGTGGCGCAATGTCAGCCGCGCCTTACCCCAGTTCGAGGGTCATGTACAACCGCGCCTGCCCGGCGACCTGGGCTTCTACGACCTTCGCGTTGGCGAGACGCTACGTGCGCAGGCGAAACTGGCCACAGACCACGGCATCGGTGCCTTCTGCTTCTACTTCTACTGGTTCAGTGGCCACACGCTGATGGAGCAGCCCCTGCGTCAATGGCTGGCCGACAGCACGATTGAACTGCCTTTCTGCCTGTGCTGGGCCAACGAGAACTGGACCCGGCGCTGGGATGGTCGAAACCAGGACGTGCTGATCGGCCAGCAGCACAGCGAGCAGGATGATCTGGCCTTCATCGCCCACATCGCCGAATACCTGCGGGACCGCCGGGCATTGAAGGTCGATGGACACCCCGTGCTGCTGCTGTATCGCCCGCAACTGCTGCCCGATCCCAAGGCCACGGCCGCGCGCTGGCGCGGCTGGTGCCGTGACAATGGCATCGGCGAGATCCATCTGGCCTATGTCCAGAGTTTCGAGCGCCCGGACCCACGCGATATCGGCTTCGATGCCGCCGTGGAGTTCCCGCCGAACATAGCCGCTCCACGTCAGCTGAACACGTCCCAGTTCCTGCTCAACCCCGGCTACGAAGGCGACGTGCGCGACTGGCGCGAGCTGGCGGCGCAGATGCGCACGGCACCGTTACCGGACTATCCGTTGTATCCGGGCGTAAATCCGGGTTGGGACAACGAGGCCCGCCGCCCCGGACGCGGACGCGTCCTGCTGCACGCGTCGCCGCGCGGCTATGCTGACTGGCTGCACGACACGGTGCACGGACGCCTGCGCGATGTTCCGCCGGCCAGGCGCATGGTGTTCATCAACGCCTGGAACGAATGGGCGGAAAGTGCTGTGCTCGAGCCCGACGCCCGCCTCGGCCATGCCTGGCTGCAGGCCACCCGCCGCGCAATGACGCCCTCGCAGCCTGCACCATCGCGGCCGTGCGTCGTCATCCATGCCTGGCACTTGGACGCGCTGCCCGAGCTGTTGAGCGCGGTGAAGGACAGCGGGCTTCCGGCACGTCTTGTCATCACCACCACATCTGACCGGCAAGCACAGGTGCAGTCGATCACCGAGTCGCACGGACTGCCTGCCGAGATCTGGGCCTACGACAACCACGGCCGCGACATCCTGCCCTTCCTGCATGCCGCCGACCGGCTGCTGCAGCAGAACGAATCGCTGGTGCTGAAGCTGCATACCAAGCGCTCCACCCATCGCGACAACGGTGACCAGTGGCGGCGCGAGATGGTTGATGCGCTGCTGGGCCCGGCCCAGGCGGCGGCGAACCTGGCCCATCTCCAAGCCGATCCCCGCCTGGGGCTGATGGCTCCTGCCGGGCATCTGCTGAATGTGGCCGACTACATCGGTGGCAATGCACAGCGCATGGAGCGGCTGTGGGCACAGCTGGGGCTGGACGGTGCGCCCGGCGACGGTCAGTTCGCGTCCGGCAGCATGTTCTGGGTGCGCCTGCAGGCACTGCGCCCGCTGCTGGATGCGCACCTGCTGCCCAGCATGTTCGAGGTCGAAGCCGGCCAGATCGATGGCACCCTGGCCCATGCCATCGAGCGCGCGACCGGTGCCGTGGCCACGTGCGCCGGCTTCTCCGTGGGCGACACCTCCCAGGTGCACGGCGCCCCCCCACAACCAGCATCCGCGGGCTACCCATATGCCCGCGGGGGCTGAACCTCCGGCGTCACGCGCGAACGAACGCCACGCCAGTCTTTTCCTTCAGTTCGTCGTCGCTGACGCCCGGCGCCGCTTCCACCAGCAACAGGCCCTTGTCAGTCACGTCGAACACCGCCAGGTCGGTGATGATGCGATCGACCACGCCCACGCCGGTCAGCGGCAGCGTGCATTCGGCCAGGATCTTGTGTTCGCCGTTTTTGGCGGTGTGCTCCATCAGCACCACCACGCGCTGCACGCCGGCCACCAGGTCCATCGCGCCGCCCATGCCCTTGACCATCTTGCCGGGCACCATCCAGTTGGCCAGGTCGCCCTTGTGGGTGACCTGCATGGCGCCGAGGATGGCCAGGTTGACGTGGCCGCCGCGGATCATCGCGAAGCTGTCGTGGCTGCCGAAGTAGCTGGCACCGGCGCGTGCGGTCACGGTCTGCTTGCCGGCGTTGATCAGGTCGGCATCGACTTCGGCATCGGTCGGGAACGGGCCGATACCGAGCAGGCCATTTTCCGACTGCAGCCACACGTCCACGCCTTCGGGGATGTGGTTGGCAACCAGGGTCGGCAGGCCGATGCCCAGGTTCACGTAGGCGCCATCAGTCAGTTCGCGTGCGGCACGTGCCGCCATCTCATCGCGGGTCCACGCCATGTCAGTTGCCCTCCGCGCGGATGGTGCGCTGTTCGATACGCTTTTCAGGATGCGGGTTGTGCACGATGCGATGCACGTAGATACCCGGCAGGTGCACCTGGTCCGGATCGATGGCGCCCACCGGCACCACCTCCTCCACTTCCACGATGCAGACCTTGCCGGCCATCGCGCAGGCCGGGTTGAAGTTGCGCGCGGTCTTGCGGAACACCAGGTTGCCCGCTTCGTCGGCCTTCCACGCCTTGACCAGCGCGACATCGGCACGCAGCGCGGTCTCCATCACGTAGTGCTTGCCGTCGAACTCGCGGGTTTCCTTGCCCTCGGCCACCACCGTGCCGTAGCCAGTGGCAGTGAAGAACGCCGGGATGCCCGCACCGCCGGCACGCAGGCGCTCGGCCAGGGTGCCCTGCGGATTGAATTCCAGCTCCAGCTCGCCGGCCAGGAACTGGCGCTCGAATTCCTTGTTCTCGCCCACGTAGGACGAAATCATCTTCTTGATCTGCCGGGTTTCCAGCAGCTGGCCCAGGCCGAAACCATCGACGCCGGCATTGTTGGAGATCACGGTCAGGCCCTTGGCGCCACTGTCGCGCAGCGCGGCGATCAGGGCCTCGGGAATGCCACACAGGCCGAAGCCGCCCACGGCCAGCGTCTGGCCATCGGCGACCACCCCTTGCAGGGCCTCCGCCGCACTGGCGAAGCGCTTGCCGCGCTTGCCGGTGGAAGTCGATTGCTGCATTGCTGTACTACCCTGCACGTTGAGGATGACCGCATTCTAGCTGGAGGGCGGCGAAGGGCCTGGATGCGCCGCAGCATTGACGGAGCACCAGGCGGGCATTGGGTAGAATGGCCGATTCCACGCAGAAGGGTGCTGCAGCGCCTGCGCCCCTCCATCTACGATGACGCCGACCTTCACAGACGAAGACCTGTTCCGCTGGATAGACGAATGGACACTGCAGAAAAGCGAGCAGTGCCTGGGTGGCGTGCGCAACCGGCAACTCCGCGATGGCCTGCTGACGGCCGAGGTACAGGGTTCGGCCAGGCATCCCTACTACGTGGAGATCGATCTGACGGCCAGTACGCGCACCGCGCGCAGCCGCCTGCAGAGTGCCTGTTCCTGCCCCGTCGGCCGCACCTGCAAGCATGTGGCGGCGGTGCTGGTCTCGTACATGCTGGATTCGCTTGCCATGGACGACGAAAGCCCCCTGACCGAACAGAACCTGACGCAACCGCCGCGTCCTGAACTGCTGGCGGAGCTTTCGCGTTGGCAGAGCGCGCGGATCCAGCCGGCCCAGCCACGCCGGAACGGTGTCATCTTCGAACTGTCCACCTATAACCACCACCCCGCCGTGCTGGTCCGGCGCGTCAAGTACGGGACCGATGGTGCGATCAGCACGGGCAAGTGGATGGATATCACCGCGGACCTGCTGCTGGATCCTCCGGCATATCTCACGCCGACTGATCTGGCGGTGATGATCCAGCTACGCACCCAGCGGCAGCCCGCGACGAAGGACGAATGGATCGACTTCGCGGCCACCCTGCAGTTGATCGTCTCCAGCGGCCATGGCTGGGTCTCCTGCGGTACGCACGGCGACGTGCCGGCCCGGTCAGGAGCTCCACGCCGCGGCGAACTGGGCTGGACCGTTGGCATGACGCAGGGCGCGACGCTGCTGGAACCCGCGTTGAGCGTGGAGGGCGGCGCCAGAGGCGTGGTCCTGGGCCGGAGTGCGTGCTATCTGGACCCGGTCACCGGCGAGGTCGGTCCGCTGCTGCTGGATGTCAGGGCCGAGGACGCCGACGCCTTCCTGAGCCTGCCCAATCTGTTACCCAACGAAGAAGCGGTGGTCGCACAGATGCTGCAACAGATCGACCCTGCCCTGCCGCGCCCCGGTGCAAGCGACACGCTGCCCACCCTGCAGATCAGCGCGATGATCCCCGTGCTGCGCCTGCATACGATTGAGTTCCGGCCGGCATGGCTCGGCCGCCGCGACCCGTCGCAATGGGCCGATATCGCGACCGTGGCCTTCGAGTACGACGAGCATGTGCGGTTCCTGGATGACCCGAGCCTGTTCGCCCACGACACCGAGGGCCGGCTGGCCCTGTTGCCCCGCGACCTGGCTGAAGAAGCGCGACGGGAAGGCGAGCTGCGCAGTGTGAAGCTGCACCGCGACCCGCAGCCACGCGCGGTTCTGGATGGCGCAGGCCCTCAATTCCAGCTGCGTACCCATGACTGGACCGGATTCCTTCTGGGCGATGTACCACGACTGGAGGCCCTCGGCTGGAAGGTGGAGACGGATGACGATTTCCGCCATCGCATCACCCGGGTGGATGAGATCGATCTGGACATCCAGGCAGACCCGGAGGACGCGGGCTGGTTCAACCTGGGGTTGGAGATCCAGGTGGATGGCCGCAAAGTGTCCATGGTTCCGCTGCTGCAGCAGGTGCTGCACGCCGATCCGCGCTGGTCGCGCGGCCAGCTGGACGCCATTGGCGATGACGAGAACATCCTGCTGACTGCCAGCGGCAACACGCGCCTGGCGCTGCAGGCGTCGCGACTGAAGCCGATCATGGCCCTGCTGGCCGACCTGTTTACCCAGCGTGGTGCACCGTTGCGCTTGTCGGCGCACGACCGCGGCCGCCTGCAGGCGCTGCAGGACGATGCACACCTGCAGTTCCGGGGTCACAAGGACACCCAGGCACTCGTGCAGCGCCTGCTGCAGGCGCCAGCACCGGAAGACGTGGCACCGCCTGCGGGATTGCAGGCGACGCTGCGCAGCTACCAACGCGAAGGCCTGTCGTGGCTGCAGTATCTGCGCCAGCAGGGGCTGGGCGGCGTGCTGGCCGATGACATGGGCCTGGGCAAGACCCTGCAGACCCTGGCCCATCTGCTGGTCGAAAAGGAAAGTGGCCGCCTGGACCGGCCGGCGCTGCTGGTGGTGCCGACCTCGCTGCTGCACAACTGGGAGAGCGAAGCGGCACGCTTCACCCCTGACCTGCGCGTACTGACCCTGCACGGACCGGCCCGCGAGACGCTGTTCGACGCGATTCCCGCACATGACCTCGTGCTCACCACCTACCCCCTGCTGTGGCGCGACGAGCAGGCGTTGCAGGCGCATTCCTACCACCTGCTGATCCTGGATGAGGCACAGCAGGTGAAGAACCCGAAATCGCGGGCGGCGGTCACGCTGCGCACGCTGCAGGCGCGTCATCGCCTGTGCCTGACCGGTACGCCGCTGGAGAACCATCTGGGCGAACTGTGGACGCAGTTCGACTTCCTGCTGCCCGGGCTGCTCGGCAGTGAAAAGCTGTTCAACCAGCATTGGCGCCACCCCATCGAACGCGGCAGCGACCAGCGCCGTGCCCAACTGCTGGCGCAGCGGCTGCGCCCCTTCATCCTGCGCCGGCGCAAGGACCAGGTGGCCGCCGAACTGCCGCCGAAAACCCTCATCACCCGTGCGGTGACAATGGAGGGCGGGCAGCGTGATCTCTATGAAACCGTACGTGCGGCGATGGAGAAGCAGGTCCGCGAGGCCATCAGCGACAGCGGACTGGCACGCAGCCACATCCGGGTACTGGATGCGCTGCTGAAGCTGCGCCAGGTCTGCTGCGATCCGCGCCTGCTGCCGGGCGAAACGCCGGCACGCAATGCCGGTTCGGCCAAGCTTGAGCTGCTGCGCGAGATGCTGCCGTCGATGGTCGAGGAAGGCCGCCGCATCCTGCTGTTCTCGCAGTTCACCGGCATGCTGGCGCTGATTGCGCAGGCGCTCGACGGGCTGGGCCTGGCCTATGTAACCCTGACCGGTGATACCCAGGACCGGGTCACGCCGGTGCAGCGTTTCATGCAGGGCGAGGTGCCGCTGTTCCTGATCAGCCTGAAGGCCGGCGGCGTAGGGCTGAACCTGACCGCCGCCGACACCGTCATCCACTTCGATCCCTGGTGGAATCCGGCCGCCGAGAACCAGGCCAGTGACCGCGCCCATCGCATCGGCCAGCAGCAGCCCGTGTTCGTCTACCGGCTGATTGCCGCCGGCAGCATCGAAGAGCGGATCGCCGAGCTGCAGGAGCGCAAGGCGATGCTGGCCGAATCGATTCTTGAAGGCGGCGGCAGCGCCGGACCGCGCTTCAGCGAAGAGGACGTGCAGGCGCTGCTGGCGCCGTTGCCGGGTGCTTTGCCGGCGCGACGCAAGGCCGGCCGGCAAAGCAAGGTCCGCTAGAGCGTTGGGGCTGCGGCCAACGCCGCGACATCATTCGGCTCGAGCCACCGGGGTTGCGCGCCGCCCCAACACGGACAGCATCGCGAAGGCCAACAGCAGGAGCACGGGCAGGCGGACACGATCCGCACTGGTCCGCAGGTGCCAATCCAGGTCATGCGGCGTGCCGAGATAGACGAGGAACAGCACCGCGGCGTAAGCCAGCGCCGCCAGCAGCGACGTCATCGCCACCGGCGTGCGCAACGTCCGTCGCCAGAACACTGCCAACAACAGCAACGGAACCAGTACCCAGGCATCCAGGAGCAGTCGCTTGAGGATGAGCTGACTCCCACCATCGCTGACCAGGCGAGCGAGCAGCTGGCCCTTCATGTCGCTGCCCGCCAGATCATTGCCAACGCCCGCTCCGTCCACACTCAGCTTCCATGCCAGCAGCGGCAACAGGGCCACGAGCACGGCAAGGACGATGTGCCAAGCAAGGCGGCGCTCCCGCAACAGGCCATCCACCAGCACGGATGCTGTGAGTACGGCAGCCAGCACGGCGCCCTCGTTCTTCAGCATCGAGAGCACGGCCACCAGCAGGACGAATGCGATCAGCTCACCAGCACGCGGCCTACCGCCCGTCGTGCGGGCGCGGACAGCGGTTGCCACCACCGCGACTGCATAGACTGCCACCAGCGCATCCATGTAGCCGTTGAGCAGCATCTCGCGGCCCGTGCTCAGCAGCAACAACGCAAACAGCGCCACCAACCAGCGCGAGCGCAGGCTAGGCGCGATCAACAGCAAGGCAGGCAGCAGCAGCAACGGGGCCACAGCCTTGGGCAGCAGCTCGTTCCAGTGCCCCAGCAGGCCCGCGGCAGAGGCCATCAGCAACGGTACCAGCGCCGGATAGTCGTTGTGGCTCCACGGCGCGTAGTCGTCCAGCTGGGCATACAGCGAGCCCTCCAGGAAGATGCGCTTGGCATGGAACAGCCAGATCGACCGCGGGTCCCAGCCGTCACTGGGACTGCCCAATGCGATCAGCACCAGTGCGCAGGCGAGCAGCACCAACGGCGACACGCGCAGATCACGCACCGCGGGAAGCGCCAGCAAGGCACTGACCAGGAAGATAGCGAAGGCAACCAGCACCGGCCACCCCATCAGGCCTGTGGCCGCCAGGGCATAGCACAACAGCAACGAGGCCAGCATGGCCAGCGCCGCACGGCGTCCCAGTTCAACGGCAGTTGGCAAGAACGACATTTCCCCTCCTGTCGAGAACCTGGCAGGTGGCAGCCAGCGGGTCATCCGCCTTCAGCAGGCGATGTGGCGTATCGGCATCGCTGAAGCGCGCCGGATACAGCGCCTCCCACATGCGCTGCTGCAGCAACGGGTCGTCTTTCAGACCCTGCCCAAGCGACAACGGCGAGAGATCCTCGCGCTGCGCGCGCATCAGTTCACGAGCATCCACCACCTCGCGCGGTACGGACGCTGCAAAGCCTGCATCTTCAGCGAGCGCCTGGCGCAGCAGAGGGGTTTCGAAGTGCGAGCGGCGCGCCACCGAAGCAAGGGCGAGGACCAGCAACACGCCCAGCAAGGCGGCGGCAGCCCATTGCCAGGGCGAAGGGCGTCTGCGAACGGATAGGTTACTCATGTCTTCCATGAAAGGACGGGAAAGCGATGGATCCTGGACGAATGCCAGGACGCGCGTACTACTGGCAACGGTAGTCAGTCGGCATCCGGCTGTCGCGGAAAGGATCGGTCAGCGCATCGGTGTACTGGCCCATCAACAGGCGATGGGTCGGCAGCAGGTTTTTCCGGTAGAAGCGACTGAATGAGGCCAAGCGCTCACCCCGGGCTGTCAACCTGACACAGCCGCCATCGATCTGCACCGTGCCGGACTGCAGCTGCTCGGTCAAACGCACCTCCACCAGATGATGCTCACGCACATACTCTTCGGTGAAGACCTCGCGGAATGCATCCTCGCGGATGCCACCACCACGCTGCTGCAGCTTTTCCAGAATGTAGAACGACAGCGACCGATCAATCACTGTGGGTACGGAGATCGCGAACACGTAGCCGCCCAGCAGCCAGATGGCCGCGAGCTGGATCAGCTCCAGACGACTGAAATCGCGGAACCATTTCAGCAGATACAGCCCTGCGAACACGACCACAAGGGCGATCACCGCATCAAGGATACTGGCGTACAGCACCACGTTCACCCGGAAGTGGCGCATATGCACGTAGTAGACCAGCAGCAGGGCAACCACGAAGATGACGGTCGCCAATACGGCGCGCAGGTATCTGTTCATTTGAACACCAGGAATTTATTGGCAGCAAAACTGATGGTCATCTGCATGCCCGTGGCCAGCACGAAACCGATACGGTAATCCAGCTGCAACCGGTCTGCCCAAACGTACATCACCAGCCCATGCAACAGGGCGATGCCGGCATAGACCAGCAGGAACAACGAGCCTTGCCGCGCCACGTTTCCCTGTCTGCCGCGAAAGACAAAATAGCGGCTGCCAAGGAACGAGGCGATGATGCCAAACACCGCTGCCAGAGCATTGGCCGCCGCGGCGAGCGGGATGTGCAGCACCTCGATGTTGAAGCGCAGCACCCCGTAGTGAACGGCCGTGGCGGCAAGGCCGTTGATCACATAACGAATGAACTGGCCAGCCAGCGCGTCCTTACGCGCTACGACGGGTGGCATGCAGGACCTCGTCGACGAATTCACGATAGCTGCCGACGCCAAGCACGCCACCGCTGCGCATCATGCCCGACAGCATGAGGATGATCAGGGTCAGTGCGGCCGTCTGCAGGAACACCAGCACCAGAATGCCGAATGCCAGCGAGAACCACCCTTGAGATGCAAAGCCCAGCATCTTCAGCACGGTTGCGACGACACCGCCGGTGATCGACAGTGCCGCCACCACGGTGCAGGCGATGCCCACGCGCACCAGCACATCCTCGGCAAACACCATCAGCGCGCGAAACCCGTGCAGGGCCAGGCCGACAAAGTTCATCTTGCTGCGGCCGGCGTAGCGTGGCCCCCGATCCAGCGCGCAGGTCTGCACGCGCAGCTTGGACCCCAGCACGCAGGCCGCAACATGGATCCAGAGCTCCTGCATCGATGCCAACCGGCGCACCGCTGACATTTTCGCTGCCATGAAATTGCCGAAACTGATCTGCCTCCCGCTGAGCAGCGAGAACAGAAGCTTGTACACCACGTAGAAGGCCTTGAACCTCAACGATTCCACCCGGCTCCGGCGGCTGGCCACAACCACGTCGACATCGGCCGAATCCAGGCCGGCAACCAGCGCGGTGATGCTCTCAGGCGTGTCCTCTCCATCGGAATCCATGGCCACGACGATGTTGTCGCCATCAAAGTGTTCGGCCACATAGCTCAGGCCGATGGCAATCGCCCGCTGGTGCCCGACGTTGCGCCGCAGGCGGATCACCACGCCTTCCAGTCCTGAGGCCTCGATGGCACTGATCGGCAGTGGTTGCCGTACCGAGCCGTCGTCGACAGCCACAACATAGGTGTCCGGCCCCTGCGTGCGGGCGAGCTCGATGAACAGCTTCGAAGACGCTTCCAGGTCCTCATAGACCGGCATCACCACAATCTTGCGCATCGTCGGCACCTCAGGCCTGCAGCCGATGGCGGAAGTAGGCGATGGTTTCCTTCAGGCCGTCCTCCAGGCCGACTCTGGGTTCCCAGCCAAGATCGGCCCTGGCCAGGCTGATATCCGGCTGGCGCTGGCGCGGATCATCCGAAGGCAACGGGCGATACTCGATCTTCGACGAGCCACCGACCAGCCGGAGCACGGTTTCAGCCAGTTCCAGCATGGTGTACTCGGCCGGATTGCCGATATTGATCGGGCCGGTGAGGTCGGCTGGCGAATCCATCAGGCGCAGCATGCCTTCGATCAGATCGTCGACATAGCAGAAGCTACGGGTCTGGCTGCCGTCACCGTAGATGGTGATCGGGTCGCCCTTCAGCGCCTGCACGATGAAATTACTGACCACGCGGCCATCGTTGGGGTGCATGCGTGGGCCATACGTATTGAAGATGCGCATGACCTTGATTTCCAGCTGATGCTGGCGCCAATAGTCGAAGAACAGGGTTTCCGCACAGCGCTTGCCTTCGTCATAGCAGCTACGGATACCGATCGGGTTGACCCGGCCCCAGTAGCCCTCCACCTGCGGATGGATTTCCGGATCGCCATAGACCTCGCTGGTGCTGGCCTGCAGGATGCGCGCGCGCAGACGCTTGGCCAGGCCGAGCATGTTGATTGCACCATGCACGCTGGTCTTGGTGGTCTGCACCGGATCCTGCTGGTAGTGGATCGGCGAGGCCGGGCAGGCCAGATTGAAGATCCGATCCACTTCCACGTACAGCGGGAACGTCACGTCGTGGCGCATCAGCTCGAAGCGTGGGTGCCCCAGCAGCCCATCCACGTTCGCCTTGCTGCCGGTGTAGAAGTTGTCCACGCAGAGGACGTCATGGCCGGCCGCAATGAGGCGGTCACACAGGTGTGACCCCAGGAAGCCGGCACCGCCGGTCACCAGCACGCGCTTCTGATCGTGAGTGAATTTCAAAGCAATCCTCGAACCTTCTGGAGCAGCAGGCCAATCGGCGGTGGCCACGACAGGCCACACCCTCGGTATTCAGCGCGCAATTGTAAGCGAACTGCCTGCTGGCCATGTTCCGCCCAGCCGCGACCGCCCCCCGCCTGCGCCCCGGCACAGGGGGATCCGCCCCCGGCTCACCCGCCGTTTGCAGACCCTCCCGCTATAATCGGGATTCTCTTCCTGATGGACTGGTTTGATGCCCCTGCCCGCCTTCAAGGCCTACGATATCCGTGGCCGCGTGCCCGAGGAACTGAACGAAGACCTGGCCCGCCGCATCGGCGTCGCCCTGGCCGCGCAGCTCGCTCCCGGCCCGGTGGTGCTTGGCCATGATGTGCGCCTGACCAGCGCAGGCTTGCAGGACGCGTTGGCGGGCGGCCTGCGCGGCACCGGCCGCGAGGTGATCGACATCGGCCTCTGCGGTACCGAGGAAGTCTATTTCCAGACCGACCACCTGGGTGCGGCCGGCGGCGTGATGGTCACCGCCAGCCACAACCCGATGGATTACAACGGCATGAAGCTGGTCAAGGAGAACGCGCGGCCGATCAGCTCGGATACCGGCCTGTTCGCGATTTCCGATGCGGCCGCCGCCGACACTTCCGAGGCCCAGCCGCCTCGCGCGGGCCAAGTCGCCCAGCATGACAAGAGTGCCTATATCCAGCACCTGCTCAGCTATGTCGATACCAGCAGGCTCAAGCCGCTGAAGCTGGTGGTCAATGCCGGCAACGGCGGTGCTGGTGCCATCGTCGACCTGCTGGCACCGCACCTGCCGTTCGAGTTCATCCGCATCTGCCATGAACCCGATGGCAGCTTCCCCAACGGTATTCCCAACCCGCTGCTGCCGGAAAACCGCGCCGCCACCGCCGATGCGGTGCGCGAACACGGCGCGGACTTCGGCATTGCCTGGGACGGTGACTTCGACCGCTGCTTCTTCTTCGATCATTCCGGCCGCTTCATCGAGGGCTACTACCTGGTCGGCCTGCTGGCCAAGGCGATCCTGGCGCGCAATCCGGGCGGCAAGATCGTGCATGATCCACGCCTGGTCTGGAACACCGTGGACATGGTCGAGCAGGCCGGTGGCGTGCCCGTTCAGTGCAAGAGTGGCCACGCCTTCATCAAGGAAAAGATGCGTGCCGAAGATGCGGTGTACGGCGGCGAGATGAGCGCCCACCATTACTTCCGCGAGTTCGCCTATGCCGACTCCGGGATGATCCCGTGGCTGCTGATCGCGCAGCTGGTTTCCGAAAGTGGTCGTTCGCTGGCCGACTGGGTTGAAGACCGCATGGCCGCCTATCCCTGCAGCGGCGAGATCAATTTCAAGGTGGACGATGCCAAGGCCGCCGTCGCGCGCGTGATGGAGCACTTCGCGGCGCAGTCGCCCGCGCTGGACCACACCGACGGCATCAGCGCCGATTTCGGCGACTGGCGCTTCAACCTGCGCAGTTCCAACACCGAACCACTGCTGCGCCTGAACGTCGAAGCGCGCGGTGACGCTGCGTTGATGCAGGCGCGCACCGACGAAATTTCCCGTCTGATCCAGCAGTAACCGAGGCCCGCATGAGCAGCATCCAGCCCGTCATTCTCTCCGGCGGATCCGGCACCCGCCTCTGGCCGCTTTCGCGCGAAGCGTATCCGAAGCAGTTCCTGCCGCTGGCGGGCGAGCTGACCATGCTGCAGGCCACCTGGCAACGCGTCGCCCCGCTGGCGGCGCATGGCCCGCTGGTGATCGCCAACGAAGAACACCGTTTCGTCGCTGCCGAGCAGCTGCAGCAGGTCGGCGCCGAACCGGCCGCGATCATCCTCGAGCCGGTGGGCCGCAATACTGCACCGGCCATTGCCGTGGCCGCGCTGGAAGCCACCCGTGACGGTGCCGACGCACTGCTGCTGGTGCTGCCTTCTGACCATGTGATCACCAACGAGGCTGCCTTCCGCAGTGCAGTGCAGGCCGCGGCCAGTGCCGCCGACGCTGGGAAGCTGGTGACCTTCGGCATCGTACCGACCGGCCCGGAAACCGGTTATGGCTACATCAAAGCCGCTGATGGACAGGGCGTGCGTGCGGTCGAGCGTTTCGTCGAGAAGCCCGACCTCGAAACCGCCACCGGCTACGTGAGCAGCGGTCAGTACTACTGGAACAGCGGCATGTTCCTGTTCAAGGCGTCGCGCTACCTGCAGGAGCTGGAACGCTTCCAGCCGGAAATGCTGGCCAGTAGCCGCCAGGCCTGGCAGCAGGCCCGCCGCGATGCCGACTTCACCCGTCTGGACAAGGACGCCTTCACCGCCGTGCCCTCGGACTCGATCGACTACGCGGTGATGGAAAAGACCGCCGATGCGGTGGTGATTCCGCTGGATGCCGGCTGGAACGACGTCGGTTCGTGGACCGCGCTGCGCGATGTCTCGCAGCAGGATGGCGATGGCAACGCCCACCAGGGTGATGTGATCGCCATCGATTGCCGCAACACCTACGCCTATGCGCAGCGCCTGGTTGCACTGGTCGGCCTGGATGACGTGATCGTGGTCGAGACCGATGACGCGGTGCTGGTCGGCAAGGCCGACCGCATGCAGGAGGTCAAGACGGTGGTGGCGAAGCTGAAGGCCGAAGGCCGCAGCGAAGCCACCTGGCACCGCAAGGTCTACCGCCCCTGGGGTGCCTACGACTCGATCGACAATGGTGAGCGCTTCCAGGTCAAGCGCATCACCGTCAAGCCCGGCGGCACGCTCAGCCTGCAGATGCATCACCATCGCGCCGAGCACTGGATCGTGGTCAGCGGCACGGCTGAAGTGACTCGCGGCAATGAGGTGATCCTGCTCAGCGAAAACCAGAGCACCTATATTCCGCTGGGCGTGACCCATCGCCTGCGCAACCCGGGCAAGCTGCCGCTGGAACTGATCGAGGTGCAGTCGGGCAGCTACCTGGGCGAGGATGACATCGTGCGGTTCGAGGATACCTACGGGCGGAGTTGATGTCCCTGTTGCCCGGCTAGCGGGCGCCTGCAACCGCATTCCCCAAGCTTGAGGGAAACCAGAGCCAGCGCGGCTCTGGACTCCATCTCTTCTCACTCCACCGTCACGCTCTTGGCCAGGTTGCGCGGCTTGTCCACGTCGGTGCCACGCGCCAGTGCGGTGTGATATGCCAGCAACTGCACCGGGATGGTGTGCACGATCGGGCTGAGCACGCCGGCATGGCGCGGCGTGCGGATCACATGCACGCCCTCGGACTCGTTGAAGTTGCTGT
>NZ_JBXAWS010000031.1:0-27192 GCF_057292075.1 Stenotrophomonas sp. 1L-E-5-B-C3 | reverse complement strand
AACCCAATTGAACACACTGCCCGAACCTAATACACAAACTTTGTGCACTTCCCTCCATTACCCCCCTCCCAATCCCCGTCGGCCTCCTCCACTAACCCCCCCCCCCCGCTACCGGCGATCCGATTCACGCATGGCGTGGATCGGCCGTGTCGACCAAGGTCGACACCTACCGGTAGTCGCCAACCTTGGTTGGCGCTCCCGCCGCCTCACCCCGCGCTGCCGCCCAGTGCCTTGAACAAGGTCACGTCGTTGTTCAGCTGGCCTTGGCGCACGCGCGCCAGCGACAGCTCGGCGTCGCGCCGGGTCTGCTGTGCTTCCAGCCAGGTGCGCAGATCGGTGGCACCCACGCGGTAGCGCACTTCCTGCGCGCGCTCCACTTCCACCGCTTCGTCGTACGAGGCCTGCGAGGCCGCGACCTGGCGGACCAGCTGCTCGCGTGCCGAGAGTGCGTTGTCCACTTCCGAAAGCGCGGTGTACAGCGTCTTGCGGAAATTGGTTGCAGCAATCTGGTACGCGGTGCCGGCGATGTCCGTATCCAGCTGCGCGCGCTGCAGGTTGAGGAACGGCAACGACAGGCCGGCGCCGAGCGTGGCCACCGGGTTGCGCAGCACGTCGCCCAGCGAGGTCGCACTGGAACCGAGGCTGCCAGTGAGGCTCAGCGCAGGGTAGTACTGGGTGGCGGTGACCTTGATGGTCTTCAGGCTGTTGCGCAGCCGCAGTTCGGCCGCACGCAGGTCGGGACGGCGGCCAAGCAGGTCGGTCGGCAGGCCCTCGGCGATGCTTGGGCTGCGAGCGCCGAGCAGGTCCTGCGGTTCGTCCTGCTGCGGCCACGGCGTGCCGTCCAGCAGGACTGTCAGGGCATTGCGCACTTCCACCCGCTGTTGTTCCAGTGCGCTCTGCGAGGCGCGTTGCGACTGCAGGTTCTGCAGTGCCTGGCGTACTTCCAGGCGCGATACCGCACCGGCGTCGAAGCGTGCCTGCACCAGTTCGCGGGTGCGCTCCAGCCGCTCCAGGTTGGCCTGGCCGGTGGCGATCGACTGGTTGAGGTAGGCCAGCGTCCAGTACTGGGTGATGCTGTCGCCGATCACCAGCAGCGCGGTGTTCTGCCGGTCTTCCTCGCTGGCCTCGGCTTCCCAGCGGGCGATGTCGCGCTGGGTGCGCAGGCGGCCCCACAGGTCCACTTCCCAGCCCAGCGAGACGCCGGTGGAATAGCTGCGGCGCCAGTCGTCGGCCTGGTCGGTGGCGCGGCTGGCGCTGCCACTCACACCTGAAGACGAAGGCTGCGGCCACAACGCGTTGCTGGCCAGGCCAGCCTGCAGGCGTGAGCGCTGCACGGCCAGGCCGGCGGCGGCCAGATCGCTGTTGGCCGCCAGTGCCTGCGCCACCAGGCGGTCCAGTCGTTCATCGCCGAAACCGGTCCACCAGGTGTCCTGGCGGATGTCGCGGCCCGGAGTATCCAGGCTGCTGCGCGGATCGTCGGCGGGCGCATTGAGGGTGGCGTCGCCACGACCGTAAGTCGCCGCCACGTCGGGGGCCTGCACCGGATAGCGGCCCATGGATGCGCAACCGGACAAGGCGAGCAGAACGGCGCCCGCCAGCAACAGGCGCGAGGGGACAGGTAAGGGCAGTCGGGTCATCATCTTCATTCGCGGGCCAGGGCCTCCACCGGGTCGAGCTGCGCGGCATTGCGCGCGGGCAGGAAGCCGAACGCCACGCCGATCAGGGTCGAGCAGGCGAACGCGGCAACGATCGAGGCGGTGGAGAACAACACCTGGAAGTCGCTGGCGAAGCGGCCGATCATCGAACCCAGCAGCAGGGCAAGGCCGATGCCGAGCACGCCGCCGAGCAGGCACACCAGCACTGCTTCGATCAGGAACTGCTGGCGGATATCACTCTGCCGTGCACCAACGGCCATGCGCACGCCGATCTCGCGGGTACGTTCGGTCACCGACACCAGCATGATGTTCATCACGCCGATGCCGCCCACCAGCAGCGCGATGGCAGCGATGGCGCCGATCAGCAGGGTCATCGTGCGCGTGGTCTGCTCGATGGTCTGGCGGATCTCGGCGCTGTTGCTGAGGAAGAAGTCCTCGGTGCCATGGCGCATCGTCAACAGGCGGGTGATCGCTTCCTGTGCCGCATCCATCGGCGTGGCGTCGTCCACGCGCACGGTAATGCTGGACACGTGGCTCTGGCCGAGCATGCGCGACATCACCGTGGTGTACGGCAGCCACACGCTCAGGCTGGTGCTGCCGCCGAACCCGAAGCTCTGGCGCTTGGCCACGCCGACCACGCGTGCCGGCACGTTGCCGAGCAGGATCACCTGGCCGATCGGATCGACATCGGGGAAGAACTGGGTCTGGGTGTTCTCGTCGATCACCGCGACCTGGCCGAGGCCCTTCACCGCATCGGCATCGAAGAAGCTGCCGCTGAGCAGGGTCACGCCCTTGACCCGGAAGAACTGCTCGCCGACGCCGCTGACCTGGGCGGTGGAGGACTGGTTGCGATAACGCGCGGTGACCGAGGTTGACACGCTGGGTGTGGAGCTGTCGACGTAGCTCTGCCGGGCCAGCGCATCGGCATCACTGGCTTTGAGCGTCTGCACGCGGGCCGAGCGCATGTCGCCGAAACCACGGCCGGGGTAGACGTCGATGGTGTTGGTACCCAGCGCACTGATGTTCTGCAGGATCTGCTGCTGCGAGCCATTGCCCAGCGCCACCACCGAGACCACCGAGGCGATGCCGATGATGATGCCGAGCATGGTCAGGAAGGTGCGCAGCCGATGTGCATTCATCGCCAGCAACGCCATGCGGAACGCTTCGGTGAAGCGGTCGCGCGCGGCCCGCCAGCTGTTGCCGCGGGCCACGCCGGTGCTGGCCTCGCGCTGTGCGCGATAGGTCGGCGCATTCGGGTTGGCGCGGTCGGCGATGATCTCGCCGTCGCGGATCTCGATGATGCGCTGCGCGTGCTCGGCCACGCTCATGTCGTGGGTGACGATGATGATGGTGTGGCCTTCGGCGTGCAGCTCGCCGAGGATCGCCATCACTTCCTCGCCGGATTTGGTGTCGAGCGCGCCGGTCGGTTCGTCGGCCAGGATCACCTCGCCACCGTTCATCAGCGCACGCGCGATCGACACGCGCTGCTGCTGGCCACCGGACAGCTGGCCCGGCTTGTGGTGCATGCGGTCACTCAGGCCCAACCGCTGCAGCAGCTGCTCGGCACGTGCGTTGCGCACCGGGCCAGGGCTGCCGGCATACACAGCCGGCACCTCCACGTTGCCGCGCGCATCGAGATCGCCCAGCAGGTGATAGCGCTGGAAGATGAAACCGAAATGCCCGCGGCGAAGTTCGGCCAGTTCGTCCGGTTCCATCCTGCCGGTCTCGCGGCCGGCTACCTGGTAGCTGCCGCGGGTGGGGCGGTCGAGGCAGCCAAGGATGTTCATCAGCGTCGACTTGCCCGAACCGGACTGGCCGACGATGGCCACCATTTCGCCGGCGTGGATGTCGAGATTGACGTCGCGCAGCACGGCGATCACATCGTCGCCGGCCGGAAATTCGCGTCGCAGGTCACGCAGGCGCAGCAGCGGCGCCGTCGTGCTCATCGGCGCCCCATGCCCGGGCCGCCGACCCGCATCTGCATGCCGCCACGGTTGCCACCGCCGGCGCTGGCACCGGCCGCACCGGCCTCACCGACCACCACGCGCTCGCCTTCCTCCAGCCCGGACAGGATCTCGGCAGAGGCACCGTTGTTGATGCCGACGGTGACCTTGCGCGGCTGCGGCTGGCCCTTGTCGTCCAGCACCCGCACCATGCGCTCGTCGCCGCGACGCTTCGGCCCCAGTGCCACTGCCGGCACCATCAGCACGCCCTTGGCCTGCTTGAGCAGTACCGAGACCTGCGCGGTCATGTCGATGCGCAGGGTGCCATCCTGGTTTTCCACGTCGAACAGCGCATTGTAGTAGACCGCGCTGCTGGAGCTGGAGCTTGAAGAACTGCTGGAGCTGGAGGAGCTCTCGTTGGCGATCGAGGCCGGCGCCGGATTGATCTGGCGCAGCGTGGCGTGGTACTTGCGATCCGGATCGCCCAGCGTGGTGAAGTACACCGGCATGCCGGCCTTGATCTTGACCACGTCGGCTTCGGAAATTTCGGCATTGACGGTGACCACGTCCAGCCGCGCCAGCATGACGATGGTCGGTGCGGTCTGGTTGGCGTTCACGGTGCGACCTTCCTCGGCCACCACCGCCACCACGGTGCCGTCCATCGGCGCGGTGATGCGGGTGTAGGCCAGGTTGGCGCGGGCGGTGCCCAGCTCGGTCTCGCGGCCCTTGATCTGTGCCTCGTAGGACTGCAGCTGGGCACGTGCGGTCTTCAGCTGTGCTTCGGCGGCATCGTATTCCTGGCGCGAGGTGGCCTCGGCGGCCAGCATCTGCTGCTGGCGCGCGAATTCCAGTTCGGCCTGGCGCAGGGTGGCCTGCTGCACGGCGCGCTGGGCGGTGACCTGGTCCAGCGAGGCCTGCGCATTGAGCACCTGGTTCTGCTGGGTGGTGGCGTCGATTTCGGCAATCAGGTCGCCTTCCTTCACGGTATCGCCCAGCTGCACCTTCAGCGATTTGATCTGGCCCGAGGCCTGGGCACCGACGCTGACCAGCTTGTAGGCGTCGATCACACCGGTGGCCTCCACCGTCTGCTCGATGTCACCACGGCTGACCGGCGTGGTCGCCACCGCCGGGGCGGCAGGCTTGCGCAGCAACCACCAGGCGGCTGCGGCGACGATCAAGACGAGCAGGGCGATCAGTATCAGGCGACCCCGGCGGGTCGCAGGCAGCAGGCGGAACGTCACGTCGTGGCTTCACTCTCGGGGCCGCGGTGGCGGCGTTGGTGGGCATTGTGAAGACCGGGCGATGGGCGGCTCAATCCTCGGGGTATGTCTCTATGTAACACTGTCGGTGAATACGCGTAACCACAGGTATCCCGCCCATGGGTGGATACACTGGTACGCATTGCCCCGGATGCGGTTCAGCTGCCGACACGGGATGATCGCGACATGGAGACTGAAAACCCGATGCATCGACTGCTGATCGTCGACGACGACAACGACATCCGCACCCTGCTGGCCGAGCAGCTCGGCCGTGCCGGCTACCAGGTGAGCACGGCCGCCGATGGCACCGCCATGCGCCAGCTGCTGGACCGTGAGCATGTGGATCTGATCGTGCTCGACCTCAACCTGCCCCGCGAGGATGGCCTGACCCTGTGCCGCGACCTGCGCGCGCGCTCGAACACGCCGGTGATCATGCTGACCGCGCGTGCCGAGCCGATCGATCGCGTGCTGGGCCTGGAAATGGGCGCGGACGACTACCTGGCCAAGCCGTTCGAACCGCGCGAGCTGCTGGCGCGCATCCGCAACGTACTGCGCCGGACCGAGGCGCTGCCGGCCAACCTGGAGCCGCTGGCGGTGCGCCGCGCGCGCTTCTCGCGCTGGGTGTTCGACCTGGAGCATCGCCACCTGGTGGACCCGGATGACCGCGTGGTGGTGTTGTCCGGTGCCGAATTCCGCCTGCTGCGGGTGTTCATCGCACACGCCAACAAGGTGCTGTCGCGCGAGCAGCTGGTCGCGCTCAGCAGTGGCCGCAACTACGAGGCGCAGGACCGTGCGATCGACCTGCAGGTAAGCCGCTTGCGCAACAAGCTCGGTGATGACGGCGGCCCGGATGGGCTGATCAAGACCGTGCGCAATGAAGGCTACGTGCTTGCCTCGGCCGTCAACCTGGAATAAGCCGCGATGAAGCGCCTGCGCCACTTCATGTCCTCGATGGTCGGGCGCTTGTTCGTGATCCTGCTGCTGGGCATGAGCGTGGCCGCGATCGGCGCGACCATGCTGGCCACCTCCAAGCGCCAGCAGGAATTCGAGCGGCAGAACCTGAACCGCATCGCCGATCGCCTGCAGGGCTACGTCAACCTGCTCGATGGCAACCCCGAACTGCGCGAGCGCCTGCTCGAGATTGGTGGGCCGAGCGTGCGTGCGCTGCAACCGGGTGCACGCCTGGGGCGGGCCGATACCGCGTTGATGGAGGTGCTGGATGACCGGCCGGGTCCGGTGTCGCGTGCACATGTGCACTTCGCCTCGTTCCGTTCCTGCATTCCCAAGCTGCAGGACCTGCTGCCGCCGCCGCCGCCCGGGCACCGCAGGCATCCGCGTGAGCGTGATCCGGCGTTCATCCCGCCCAAGTGCCGCGCGGTGGACGTGACCCTCAACGATGGCACGCTGCTGAAACTGGCGCTGGATTCGCCGGCCGTGGCGCACAACGGCATCCTCGCCGTCGACCCGTGGTTCCTGACCCTGCTGGTGCTGGCGATCGCCATATTGGCGTACATCGTCGCGCGCATGGCCAGCGCACCGCTGCAGGAGCTGGCTGCAGCGGCGGAAGATCTCGGCGATGACCTGCAGCGCGATCCGCTGCCCCTGCGCGGTCCGCGCGAAGTGCAGCGCGCCGCCGAAGCCTTCAACGCCATGCAGCATCGCCTGCAGCGGCACCTGGCCGAACGCACGCAGATGCTGGCGGCGATCACCCATGACCTGCAGACGCCATTGACCCGCCTGCGCCTGCGTCTGGAGAACGTCAGCGACGAGACCCTGCGCGAACGCCTGATTGGCGACCTGGCGGCGATGCAGGCGCTGGTGCGCGAAGGCCTGGAGCTGGCGCGCAGTGCGGAAAGTGCCGAGCAGCGCGCCGCACTGGACCTGGATTCGCTGCTGGAAAGCATTGTCGAAGACACGGCCGAGGGCGGCGGCGACGTTGTCTTCGAAGGCGGCAGCGGGGCGGTGCTGATGCTGCGTCCGCTGGCCATGCACCGCTTGTTCTCCAACCTGGTGGACAACGCGGTGATGTACGCCTACCGGGTGCGGGTGCGGGTCGAGCGCAGTGGCGGCGCGATCACCGTGGTGGTGGCCGATGATGGCCCCGGCCTGGCCGAAGATCAGCTGGAGGGGGTGTTCGACCCGTTCGTGCGGGTGGAGACCTCGCGTTCGCGCGAGACCGGCGGTGCCGGGCTGGGCCTGACCATCGCCCGCGCCCTGGCCGAAAAGGATGGTGCGCGCCTGTGGCTGCGCAACCGTGCCGAAGGTGGGCTGGAAGCGGTGGTGCAGTGGCCGGCCAGCGCGCAGGTGACGCCGCCGGGGCGCGGCGGCTGAGTTTCGCCGTCCCGGAGCGGTGACGCCGGGGGCGGAGTTTCGCCTATCATCTGCGCACCTTCCCAGTTCCCCCTCGATGAGCCAGCCCGTACCCGCCGGCATGCCGTTCCACGCTGCCCGGCCGTTCCCGCACGCTGCCAGGCCTGGCAGCCGCACCTGGCCACCGCCGCTGCGCTGATGGGCGGACAGGGGGACAACGGGCGCTGGGTGGAGCGCTGTGGCACGGGATTCGGTCGGGCATTGCGGCAGGGCCTGCTGTGGCTGCTGCTGGTGCTGTCCCTGCCGGCCGTGGCGCAGGAGGGTGCACCGCCGCTGCGCGACTACGCCATCGACGTCTGGACCTCGCGCAACGGCCTGCCGCACAACTCGCTCCGGGACATCGCGCAGACCCCTGAAGGCCACCTGTGGTTTGCCACCTGGGAAGGCCTGGTGCGTTACAACGGCCTGGATTTCACCGTGTTCGACCGCAGTACCCGACCGGGACTGCGCGACAACGGCATCGGCGCGCTGCTGGTCGACCGCCAGGGCGGATTGTGGATCAGTGATTCACGCGGCAACGTCAGCCATCGCGGCAACGACGGCCAGTGGCGGGTCTGGGAGCATCAGGCCGGTACCCCGCAGGTGCTGATCCAGTCCATGCAGATGGACAGCCAGGGGCGGCTGTGGCTGCTGTACGAGGGCAAGGGCATCGGCTACCTGGTCGCGGACAAGGGCATCGTCTACCAGGCACCGGCGGCTGACCTGCCGTTGGCGATGAGCTTCACCAAGCTGGTGGTCGATGCACAGGACCGGGTCTGGATCGGCACGCTCGACGGGCTGGTGCTGCGCGACAACGATGGCGTGCTCAAGCGTGCGCCGGCGGCCTGGGGACTGGGCGCGGGCAGTGGCCTGTCATGGCCGTACCGGGCGCCGGATGGTGCGTTGTGGATCGTCGCCGGCGAGCGCCTGTACCGCGTGGAGGACGATCAACTGGTGCTGGTGCATCGCCTGCCGGGCCAGTTGCATCTGACCTCGATGCTGCAGGACCGCCATGGCGACCTGTGGCTGGGCACCGAGAACCAGGGGCTGCTGCGCATCTCCTCACATGGCCTGGAGCGGTTGCCGGCTGGCCTGAACCTGCCGGGCGGACGCGTGGTCAGCCTGCGCGAGGATGCCGAGGGCAGCATCTGGGTCGGTGCCAACGGCGGCTTGTACCGCTTGCGCGAAACGCTGTTCAGCAGCTACACCGAGCGCGATGGGCTCAGTGGCGACTACGTGCGCACTGTGTTCGAGGATCGCGACCGCCAGCTGTGGGTGGGCAGTGCCAGCGGCCTGGACCTGCAGGCGGCGGACGGTCGCTTCCGCGCGGTGCCGCTGCACAACCGCGGTGGCAAGGCACCGTCGGTATTGAGCCTGGCGCAGGGCCCGGACGGCGATCTGTGGGTCGGCACCTTCGGCGATGGCGTTTACCGGCTGGGCCGCGATGGTCGCCTGCGCCACACCTATGCAGCGGCCGACGGCATGCCTGGCGGCAACATCCGTGCGATCAGCGTCGACCCGCAGGGCGTGGTCTGGGCCGGCACGCAGAAGGGGGTGGTACGCATCGACGGCGACCGTGTGCAGGTATCGAGCGTGCCGGGCATGCCCAGCGGCCTGATCACCGCGCTCGAGCATGACCACCAGGGCAATCTGTGGATCGGCACCATCGAAGGCATCCGCGTGCTGCGCGGCAACCGCGTGCAGTCGATCGACCTGGCACCGTTGGGGGGAGGCCGCAGCGTGTTCGGCTTCCACCAGCTGGGCGATGCGATGTGGATCAGCAGCGACCGCGGCCTGTACCGCTGGCAGTACGGAACGCTGGCGCGGGTCGGGCTGGAGCAGGGCATGCCGGTGGACGCGGTGTTCCAGCTGGTGCCGGACCGCCTGGGCAACGTCTGGATCAGCAGCAACCGCGGCGTGCTGCGCACCGACATGGCCACGCTCAATGCGGTTGCCGACGGGCGCGCGCCGCGGGTGGTGGTGGAGCGCTACAACGAGATTGATGGTATGGCCAACGCGCAGGCCAACGGCAGCTCCAGCCCCTCGGCGATCCTGCGCCAGGACGGCACGTTCTGGGTGGTCACCGCTGGTGGCCTGAGTACGGTGGATCCGCAGCGCCTGCAGCGTTTCCGCGAACGCCCCTCGCCACCGGCAGCGATCGAAAGCGTGCAGGTGGATGGCGCGCCGGTGCACTGGGAAGGCCCCGAGCGAAATTACATCCCCGGTGGCCGCCGGCTGGCGGTGAGCTATGTCGGCCTGAGCTACCTGATGTCTGACCGGATCCGCTACCGCACCCGGCTGGACGGACTGGATGCCGGCTGGGTCGAGCGTGGCCCACAGCGCAGTGTCGAATTCGTCGGCCTGCCGCCGGGTGATTACACCCTGCACGTGGCGGCGGCGCATCCAGGCGGCAGCTGGGCGCAGCAGGAAGCGGTGTGGAGCTTCACCGTGGAGCCGTTCTGGTGGCAGCGACGCAGCGTGCAGGCGCTGGGAGGCCTGCTGCTGCTGGCCGCGCTGGTGGCGCTGTACCGGTTGCTGTTGCAGCAGTTGAAGGCCAGCAACCTGCGCCTGGCGCGGCGTGTGGACGAGGCCACTTTCGACCTGCAGGCCAAGACCGTGCACCTGCAGGCGCTGAACCAGGAAAAGACCGAGCTGGCCGAACGGTTGGCGCGGCAGGCCGAGGCCTTCGAGCGCCAGGCGCGCGAAGACGCCCTGACCGGCCTGGCCAACCGCCGTGCCTTCGATGAAACCCTGGCGCGCGACTTTGCCCGTTCGCAGCGCAGTGGCCATCCGTTGTGCCTGGTGGTGCTCGACATCGACCACTTCAAGGACGTCAACGACCGCCACAGCCACAGCATCGGCGATGCGGTGCTGGTGCAGGTGGCAACGGTGATCGCCGCCGCCTGCCGTGACTCGGACCTGCCGGCGCGAACCGGCGGCGAAGAATTCGCGCTGCTGCTCAACGACACACGCCTGGAAGAAGCCGCACAGCTGTGCGCACGCCTGCGCGGCCTGTTCCACGACCACCCGGATTGGGCCGGCGTGGACGGCCTGCGCGTGACCTTCAGCGCAGGCCTGGTGGAGCTGGATGCCGACGACCGTACCCCGGCACTGCTGTACCAGCGCGCAGATCGCGCGTTGTACCGCGCCAAGAGCGACGGCCGCGATCGTACGAGTATTGGTTGATTGCCTGTCAGACGGTACGCATCCACGCATGGCGTGGATCTACCGTGCGGCGATTGAATCGCCACCATGCATCGATGGAACGACGCCGGCCTGTAGAGTCGAGCCATGCTCGACTACCGCCCGGCAGCGCAGCAAAAGGCGCAGCCGAGCATGGCTCGGCTCTACAGAATGCGACGGGTTACCGCGGCCAGGCGTTGGCAATCGTGCAGAACAACCGCGCGGTCTGCTCGGTGTCGTACACCGCGCTGTGTGCCTCGTTGGCATCCCAGCCCAGCCCGGCGGCGGTGGCCGCACGCGCCAGCACGGTCTGCCCGTAGGCGATGCCGGCCAGGGTCACCGTGTCGAACACGCTGAACGGATGGAACGGATTGCGCTTGTGGCCGGTCCGCGCCACCGCTGCGTTGACGAAGCCGAGGTCGAAATGAGCGTTGTGGCCGACCAGGATCGCGCGCTGGCAGCCGTACTTCTTCATCGCTGCCCGCACCGGGGTGAAGATGTGGTCCAGTGCCGCCTTCTCTTCCTTGGCCAGCCGGAACGGGTGGTCGAGGATGATGCCGGTCACTTCCAGTGATTTCGGGTCGATCTCCAGGCCCTCGGCCGGCACCACGTGGGCGCTGGCGGTCTGGCCGGGGTAGAGCAGGCCGTTCTCGTCCATTTCGATCGGCACCGCGGCGATTTCCAGCAGCGCGTTGCGCTGGCTGTCGAAGCCGCCGGTTTCCACGTCCACCACCACCGGCAGGAAGCCGCGGAAGCGTTGTGACATCGCGCGCTGCGCTTGGGGGACTGCGGAATCGGGAGCGGCGGCAGGTGCGGGGGTGGGGTCAGTCATGCGTGAATTCTAGCAGAGCGACCCTGAGCGCCCGGCCAGCCTTCGGTGCATGCGATCCCTGCGCGGGCGTGTGTCGACCAAGGTCGACACCTACCGGGGCACCGCGCGCTCAGGATTCCGGTAGGTGCCAACCTTGGTTGGCACGGTGCGCCGACCAGGGTTGGCGATTACCGGACTGCTGGCCGCGCAGGCGTGCCCGAGGGAGACCACCGCGCCAGCCATGCATCCACGCTCAGCCTGCCGGCACCGGTGAAGATCAGCGGCAGCAACATGGCCATGAACAGCACCGGCAGCTTGAAGTTGCCGAAGCCCTGGTCGCTGATCGCGTAGCCCATGGCGAGATCGGCCAGCGAGTTCCATTCCATCGGCCAGTGCACCGCATAGGTGGCCACTACGGTCAGCACCAGCAGGCTGGCGGCGGCGAAACGGGTGCCGAAACCGAGCAACAGGCAGGCCGCGCCGAGCAGTTCGAACCAGGTCGCAAGCTGCCAGTTCAGCGCGGCCGGCAGCTGGTCGAACGGGAACGGGAAAGCGTCCTGCAGGTCGGCGAACCAGTTCTGGCCGCGCAGTTTCTCGCGGCCGGATTCGAAGTATTCCCAGGCCAGCAGCAGGCGCAGGCCGAGCGGGGCCAACCAGGGGGCGAGACGGTCCAGCTGGCCACGCGTGGCGGCCAGGGTCGGAAGGTTCATCGGTGGTTCTCCGTGGGGGAAGGGGCGTCAGCCAGGGACTGTGAGCGGGCCGATCACGCCGGCCTGCAGGAACTGCTGCAGCAGCACGGCACCGGGCCCGGCCAGCGCCTCCTCAGCCAGGCCGTTCGCAGCGGCCAATTGCCGCAGATAGGTATGTCCATCGAGGCCGGGTTGTTCGCCGATGCTGGACAGCAGGTATACCGCCAGCGGGCTGAGCACGGCGAAGCGCACTTCGCCATCGGCCTCGCGGCGGACCAGCAGGCCGGTCGGTTCGGCCGGCGGCTGCATTGGCGCATCCTCGGCACCGAGTCGATGCACCGGCCACTGGTACAGCAGCGGCCACGCCAGGGGTGAGCGCTGCAGCGGTACCTGCAGCGGATCGATGTCGCCGGGTGCCGGCAGCGGCTCAGCCTGCAACTGGTACAGCGCGGTCTCCACCCACTCGTAATGAGCGAGTTCGGCCAACGCCGGGTGCGGCAGCTGCAGCTGTGCCTGGAGCCATTGCACGAATTCGGCGGCCAGTTCGGTGAACAGTGGCGCTTGGCAGCGATGGGTCGCGAAGTACTGGCGGACCAGCGCGCTCCAGGTCGGTTCGCCGAGCAGGCGCACACAGACCGGGAAGCCGTTGCTCAACAGGCCGAGCAGGTTGTTGAACAGCAGTCGCTGGTATACCGCCACCCGGCGTGGTTCCAGCCCGACCGGTGCGGCCACCGCCTGCGGATCACGCAGGTGCGCGGTGAACGCGTGCTGTTGCGCGCGCAGTCTGTCGGGAGCATCAGCCATGCGCTTTCTCGGCGTGCGTGGCCTGCAGGCGGCGGATGGTCTGCAGCTCGCCCTGCAGCTCGGCGTAGGGCGGGAAGTTGAAATCGCGTTCGAGCAGGGTCGGGCGCGGGCCGATGCATGCATAGGTACGCGCCAGCAGTTCCCAGACTGGATCGATCACAGCACTGCCATGGGTATCGATCTTCAGGTCCGGTGCTTCGTCCAGGTGCCCGGCCACGTGCAGGCAGACGATGCGCTCTGCGGGCAGCCCGGCGATGAAGGCATCGGCGTCGTAGCCGTGGTTGCAGGCGTTGACGTAGACGTTGTTGACGTCCAGCAGCAGGTCGCAGTCGGCCTCGGCGAGCACGGCATTGGTGAAGGCCAGTTCGTCCATCGCCGGTTCCGGTGCCAGGTAGTAGGAGACGTTCTCCACCGCGATGCGGCGGCCGAGAATGTCCTGCACGCGCGCGATGCGTGCCGCGGTATGGCGCACGGCTTCGTCGGTGAATGGAATCGGCAACAGGTCGTAGAGGTGGCCATCGTCGCTGCAGTAGCTCAGGTGTTCGCTGTACAGCGGCACGCGATGCGTGTCGAGGAAGTTCCCGACCTGCTCCAGCAGCTGCGTATCCAGGGGTGCACTGCCGCCCAGTGACAGCGACAGGCCATGGCAGCTCAGAGGATGGCGCTGTGCCAGTTCGGCCAATGCATCACCGGCTGGGCCGCCGACATGGATCCAGTTCTCCGGCGCGCATTCGAGGAAGTCGAAGTCACCGGCCGGCGCGTCGCGCAGATCCTGCAGCAGCGCCCGGCGCAGGCCCAACCCGGCGGCCGCCGCACGAAGCGGCGACCGCGGGTGGACGACGGCCGCGCGGACGTCAGTGCTTGGCACCGCACTTGCCTTCGCCGCACTTGCCTTCGGCCGACTTCTTGTCGCCGGTCTTGGCCTTGGCGCCTGCCGCAGCACCGGCGGCCTTGCCCTTGTCGGCGCCGCACTTGCCTTCAGCGCTCTTGCCGTCGGCACCACATTTGCCTTCGGCGTGCTTGGTCGCATCAGCGGCCATCTTGGTGTCCGCTGCCTTGGCATCGGTGGTGGCCTTGGCGGCCTGGCCAGCAACCAGATAGCCCTGGGCCAGGTCACTCATGCTCAGCGCCGAAGCGCTGGCGGTCATGCCCAGGCCAGCGGCCAGGGCGGTAGCAGTCAGCAGGGACAGGGTCTTGTTGGAACTGCTCATCGGTGGTGCTCCTGGGTGGTGTGGGCAGATGCCCGGGTAGCCGGCAGGGATGCCGGTGGAAGCGATGGTGCAGCGATCCTACTCAACGAATCCTCGCCAAGAACTCAAATTTTCGTGAGGTTTGTTACAGAAGGGGAGACCAGCGGCCTGGTAGGCCACGCCATGCGTGGATGAACTGCCGGAACGCCCAAAACAAAAAGGCCGCTGTCAGCAGGACAGCGGCCACCTTGGAGTCAACTCCGGTGTTGCAGTGCAGTATCAGATCTGGCCGGTGCTGGACGTCTCGTCGCGCTTTTCACGTGGGGGCAGCGGCTGCTCGCCGTGCACCAGGAACCATACGTTCTCGGCGATGTTGGTGGCGTGGTCGCCCACGCGCTCCAGGTTCTTGGCCATGAACAACAGATGGGTGCACGGGGTGATGTTGCGCGGGTCTTCCATCATGTAGGTCAGCAGCTCGCGGAACAGCGCGGTGTACTGCGCGTCCAGGCGGGCGTCGTCCTCGCGCAGTTCCAGCGCGGCGTCGGCGTCATTGTCGCGGTAGGCGGCAATGGCACGGCGGACCTGCTGCGCGGCCAGGCGGCCCAGCGCACGCAGGCCCTGGATCTGCGGCAGCGGCGGCACCTTGCCCAGCGCGATCGAGCGCTTGGCGACGTTGGCCGCATAGTCGCCGATGCGCTCGATGTCGGCCGGAATGCGCAGGCCGGCGAGGATTTCGCGCAGGTCGCGCGCCATCGGCCCACGCAGCGCCAGGCGCATCACGTCATGGCTGATCTGCTGCTCCAGCGCATCGATCGCTTCGTCGTTGGCGATGATGCGATGGGCGGCGTTCTCGTCGCGCTTCTCGATCACGTCCATCGCCGCTTCGAGCTGGGCGACGGCCATCTCGCCCATGCGCACGATTTCGGCCACCAGGCGCTGCTGCTCTTCGTCGTAGCTCTTGACGATGTGGTCGTTGGGAAGATTCATGTTCATTCCACTCTGTAGAGTCGAGCCACGCTCGACTGACGTGATTTGTAGAGTCGAGCCATGCTCGACTGACATTGTCTGTCTGTCGACTGGCGTTTCAGCCGAAGCGACCGGTGATGTAATCCTCGGTCTGCCGCTGCGACGGCTGCGAGAAGATCACTTCGGTGCGGTCGTGCTCGATCAGGTCGCCCAGGTACATGAAGGCGGTGTAGTCGGACACGCGCGCGGCCTGCTGCATGTTGTGGGTGACGATCACGATGGTGTACTCGTGCTTGAGCTCTTCGACCAGCTGCTCGATGCGGCTGGTGGAGATCGGGTCCAGCGCCGAGGTCGGCTCGTCCAGCAGCAGCACCGACGGGCGCAGGGCCACCGCACGGGCGATGCACAGACGCTGCTGCTGGCCACCGGACAGGCCCAGTGCGCTCTGCCCCAGCTTGTCCTTCACTTCGTCCCACAGCGCGCCCTGGCGCAGCGCCTGCTCGACGCGGTCGGCCATGTCGGCCTTGCTCAGCTTCTCATGGTGGCGGATGCCGTAGGCCACGTTCTCGAAGATGGTCATCGGGAACGGCACCGGCTTCTGGAACACCATGCCGACCTTGCTGCGCAGGCGGTTCATCGGGTACTTCGGCGACAGGATGTTCTCGCCGTCCAGCAGCACCTCACCGCGTGCTTCCAGCTTCGGGTACAGCGCGTAGATGCGGTTGAAGATGCGCAGCAGGGTCGACTTGCCGCAGCCGGAGGGACCGATCAGCGCGGTCACGCGCTTTTCCGGAATCTCCAGGTTGATGCCCTTCAGGGCATGGAACTTGTCGTAGTAGAAGTCCAGTCCACGCGCAGCCAGCTTCACCGGCGACGGCGTGTGCAGGCTCTCGTGCGAGGACGGCACGGCGATGCGCTGCATCGGCACGGCGTTGGAAAGGTCGTTCATGGCGTTATCCACGGAAAGGTCAGTCATGGGAGATACGGTTGCGCAGCAGGATGCCGCGGGCGGCAAGGCTGACCAGCAACACGAAGACAGTCAGCACCAGGGCACCGGCCCAGGCCAGCACCTGCCAGGATTCATACGGGCTGCCGGCGAACTGGTTCATCACCACCGGCACCGAGGCCATCGGCTGGAAGATGTTGTTGTTCCAGTACTGGTTGCCGAAGGCGGTGAACAGCAGTGGTGCGGTCTCGCCGGAGATGCGGGCCAGCGCCAGCAGGATGCCGGTGATGATGCCGGCCGAGGCACTGCGGTACAGCACCTGCACGATCACTTTCCACTGCGGGATACCCAGCGACAGCGCCGCCTCACGCATCTGCGAGGGCACCAGGCGGAGCATCTCGTCGGTGGTGCGCACCACCACCGGCAGCACGATGAAGGCCAGCGACAGTGCACCGGCGAACGCCGAGAAGTTGCCGCCGGTCTGCATCACGTACAGGGTGTAGACGAACAGACCAAGCACGATAGACGGCGCCGACAGCAGGATGTCGTTGACGAAGCGGACCACGGTGCCGGCCTTGCGGGCGTTGCCGTACTCGGCCAGCCAGGTGCCGGCCAGCACGCCGAGCGGGGTGCCGATGCCGATTGCCAGCGCACACATCACCGCACTGCCGAAGAAGGCATTGGCAAGGCCGCCTTCCTGCATCGGCGGCGGCGTCATCTTGGTGAACAGATCCAGGTTGATGCCGGCAAGGCCCTTGGAGGCCAGGGTGAACAGGATCCAGCCCAGGAAGAACAGGCCGAACAGGGCGGTGGCGCAGGACGCGGCAATGGCGATGACATTGCCGATGCGGCGGCGCAGATACAGCGAATCAGCGGTGCTGGACATCAGTTGCCCTCCTTGCGGGACAGGCGCATCAGCATCAGGCGGGCGATGGCCAGCACCACGAAGGTGACGATGAAGAGGACGAAGCCGAGCAGCAGCAGGGCCGAGCGGTAGGTTTCAGTGGCTTCGCCGAAATCATTGGCGATCAGCGCGGCGATGGTGGTGCCCGGTTCCAGCAGCGACGGCGACAGGCGCACGCTGTTGCCGATCACGAAGGCCACCGCCATCGTCTCGCCCAAGGCGCGGCCGAGGCCGAGGAAGATGCCGCCGATCACCGCCGAGCGGGTGTAGGGCAGGACGATGTCCCAGCTCACTTCCCACTTGGTGGAACCCAGCGCATAGGCCGATTCCTTCAGGCGGGTCGGCACGGTCAGGAACACTTCGCGCATCACCGAGGAGATGAACGGAATGACCATGATGGCCAGCACGAAACCGGCGGTGAGCATGCCGATGCCCAGTGGCGGGCCCTGGAACAGCGGGCCGATGATCGGCATTTCGCCCAGGGTTTCGTTGAGGAACGGGGTGACGTACTCGGTCATCACCGGCACCAGCACGAACAGGCCCCACATGCCGTAGATGATCGAGGGAATACCGGCCAGCAGTTCGATGGCGGTACCGACCGGGCCACGCAGCCAGCGCGGTGCGACTTCGGTCAGGAAGAAGGCGATGCCGAAGCTGACCGGCACGGCGATGACCATCGCGATGGCGGCGGTGACCAGGGTGCCGTAGATCGGGGCGAGGGCACCGAACTTGTTTTCGACCGGATTCCAGTCGGCAGAGAAGAAGAAGCTCAGGCCCTGCATCTGCAGGGCATGGCGGCCGCCCCACAGCATCGACAGCGCGGCGCAGGCCAGGGCGATGAGGACGAAGATGACGGTGCCGACCAGCACCCATCGGAACAGTTTGTCGTTGCGGGCATCACGCGCGTCACGCGTGGACGGGGCGGCTACAGGCTGGGCGATGGCATTCATGGGGACGGCGGGGCCAGGAAGGGGCGGGGCGGCACGGCGTGGCAGAGGCGGTGCCCGCGCGGGGCGGGCACCGTCATGTCCATCACTTCAGGTCGGTCGCCCAGTAGGCCTCGATCTGCTTGACCAGGTCGGCCGGCAGCGGCACGTAGTGCAGCTCGTTGGCCTGGGCCTGGCCGTTCTCGAAGGCCCACTTGAAGAAGGCCAGGGTGTCCTGGTTGCGCTTGGCGTCCTTCGGCTGCTTCTGCATCAGCATGAAGTTGGTGGCCGTGATCGGCCACGCCTGCTCGCCCGGGGCGTTGGTGATGACCAGGTTGAAGTCCTTGGCGCTGGCCCAGTCGGCGCTGGCGGCCGCAGCGGCGAAGGTTTCCGCGCTCGGCTCGACCCAGTTGCCGGCCGCATTCTGCATGGCGGTGTACGGCATGCCGTTCTGCAGCGCGTAGGCCAGTTCGACGTAGCCGATCGAGCCCTTGATCTGCTTCACGTAGGAAGCGACGCCTTCATTGCCCTTGCCACCGACGCCGTCCGGCCACTGCACCGAGGTGCCTTCGCCGACCTTGGTCTTCCACTCCGGGCTGACCTTGGACAGGTAGTTGGAGAAGTTGAAGGTGGTGCCCGAACCGTCCGAACGGTGGACCAGGGTGATCTTGCCGTCCGGCAGCTTCACGCCCGGGTTGGCGGCGACGATGGCCGGGTCGTTCCAGGTCTTGACCTTGCCCAGGAAGATGTCGGCCAGCAGGGCGCCGCTGAGGCGCAGCTTGCCGCCTTCCAGGCCTTCGATGTTGACCACCGGCACCACGCCGCCGATGGCGGACGGGAACTGCGCCAGGCCGGCCTGGGCCAGCTCTTCGCTGCTCAGGGGCTTGTCGGAGGAACCGAAGTCGACGGTGCCGGCCTTGATCTGGGCGATGCCGCCACCGGAGCCGATCGACTGGTAGTTGATCTTGGCGCCGGTGCTGGCGTTGTAGTCAGCCGACCACTTGGACACCAGCGGGAAGATGAAGGAAGCGCCGGCGCCGGACACTTCGGCGGTCACCTTGGCACCGGCAGCGGCCGGGGCGGCGGCACCGTCGGCAGCCGGCTGCTGCGCGGCCTGCTTGTCGCCACCGCAGGCCGACAGGCCCAGGGCGATGGCTAGGGAAAGGGCGGCGAGGCCGGCCGAGTGCAGTTTCATGGTCACTCCATAGCGGGGTAGAGCCGACGGCGTCGGCGGATGCGGCTATGAAATGATGTTTTTGTTACAGCCGTATTACGACGATGACAGAGGTGTCCTGGATCACGTTCTGACAAGGGTTTCACGGGGTTGGCCCCGATTCCGCGGGCCCCCGGGGACCCCCGATCTGCGCACCGACCATGACGGTCGGTTGGCCCTTGTAGAGTCGAGCCAGGCTCGACTGCTCTTTGCCCTCGGTAGGTGCGGACTCCTTGCCCTCGGTAGGTGCGGACCGTTGGTCCGCACGCTCCAGCACCCAGCCGAGAATGGGCTCGGCTCTACAAACTCCCTTGCCTTTGCTCCCGCTCTTGCCTTCCATGACCCCACCGCGCCCCCGATGAACTGTCGAGAGGCGGTGGGCCAGGGCGTGCAGGACCGTCCACGGCATGGATGCCGTGGCCGAGCCCCCAAGGAAGGGTTTACGGCGTGTCCTGCACGCCCTGGCCCACCGACTCACCCACGGATCAGCGAAGGCGCAAACGCTCTTCACGACCGACCCCCAAAAACAAGAAGAGCGCGAGATCTCGAGGATCTCGCGCCCGGGTGGGATCGGCGGGGGAGAGAGGACCCGCCGATCCCGTTCCTGCGGGGGAACGCGCTTACTTCAGGTTCTGCGTCCAGTAGGTCTCGATCTGGCGCACCAGGCTGTCCGGCAGCGGCACGTAGTCCAGCTGGCGGGCCTGGGTGTCGCCGCTCTTGTAGACCCAGCGGAAGAACTCCTGGGTGGCCTTGCCGTTGGCAGGGTTCTTCGGCTTCTTGTGCACCAGGATGAAGTTGGTTGCGGTGATCGGCCAGGACTCGGCGCCCGGGGCATTGGTCATCACCAGGTAGAAGTCCTTGGCGCTGGCCCAGTCGGCGCTGGCAGCAGCGGCGGCGAACGAGGCGTCGCTCGGCTGCACGAAGCGGCCGGCGGCATTCTTCATCGCGGTGTACGACAGCTTGTTCTGCAGCGCGTAGGACAGTTCGACGTAGCCGATGCCGCCCTTGATCTGCTTCACGTAAGCGGCAACGCCTTCGTTGCCCTTGCCGCCGATGCCGGCCGGCCACTGGACCGAGGTGCCTTCACCGACCGAGCTCTTCCACTCCGGGCTGACCTTGGACAGGTAGTTGACGAAGTTGAAGGTGGTGCCCGAACCATCCGAACGGTGCACGACGGTAATCTTGGCGCTCGGCAGGGTCACGCCCGGGTTCAGTGCGGCGATGGCCGGGTCGTTCCAGGTCTTGATCTTGCCCAGGAAGATGTTGGCCAGCACGGTGCCGTCCAGCTTCAGCGCGCCCGGGGCGATGCCGGCAACATTGACCACCGGCACCACGCCGCCGATCACCGACGGGAACTGGGCCAGGCCCGCAGCGGCCAGTTCTTCCGGCTTCAGCGGGGCGTCGGAGGAGCCGAAATCAACGGTCTTGGCCTTGATCTGGGCGATACCACCACCGGAACCGATCGACTGGTAGTTGACCTTGTTGCTGGTGGCGGCGTTGTAGTCGGCCGACCACTTCGACATCACCGGGTAGATGAACGAGGCGCCCGCGCCGGTGATTTCAGCGGCGTTGGCGGCGAACACGGACGACGCTGCGAAGACGGCAACGGCAACGCGCGACTTGAAGGCGTGGATCACGGGGTGGCTCCTGGGTTGATTGGGATGCGGGGTTACCCGCCCGGCGCACATTCCATAACGGTTCGATGACAGCGCAGGGACCGTTGTATGACGCAACCGTTACAGCGCTGCCCGGCGCCCGCACAGCCAGGGGCGTGAAGGTTCTAAGTGCTGCGGGCAACGTGATGACCAATGCGCAGGAGACGGGCCTGGCCCGGTTGCGATCACGTTCTATATGTCGCTGATGGCCTGCCCGCTGTGGTCGTCAATGCCATCCCGGCCTGGCATTCCGCAGTGATGCCGCGTCATCCGCACGAAACCATCGATGCAGGTGAGGGCTGCGCGGCGGTCGGCCCGGGTCGAGACGCTGATACGTGACGCCATATGCGGCAAGGGATCGACAAGGATGTGGCGGCAAATGAGTCGTACGCATGACCGCATGAAGAAATCTGTGGTTGGTGCTCAAGTTGTCATTCGGCTGTCATGGTTTTAACGGAATGTTCGCAAAACGCTTGACCGGCCTGCCGGCGTGGCGTTCTGCCCAAGCCATTCCAACCCTCTGGAGAAATCCAAAATGCGTTCCCATTTGCTCGCCGCCGCGGTCGTTGCAAGCCTCGGTCTGGTTTCCGCCGACGCCTTCGCAGCTCCCGCCAGCACGGGCGTATCCCAGGCACAGCTGCAGCAGCTGCAGGCGCAGATCGCTGCCCTGCAGGCCCAGGTCCAGCAGTTGCAGAACGATTCGCAGGCGCTGCAGGCACAGTCTGACGCGCAGTCCGAAGTGAACATCACCCAGGCCCAGGCTCTGGAAGGTGCACAGAAGACCCAGACCAGCGTCGACAAGCTGGCCAAGCTGGTCAATGACAACAAGATCGGCGGTCGCATGTTCTTCGACCTGACCAACATCGACAAGACCAGCAACGGCAAGGACACCGCCGCCAGCGGCACCGGTCTGGACGTCAAGCGCTTCTACCTGACCGTCGACCACAAGTTCAACGACATCTGGTCGGCCAACCTGACCACCGACTTCCAGTACAGCTCGGCCATCGGCAACACCGAACTGTTCGTCAAGAAGGCCTACGTGCAGGGCAGCTTCGACCCGGCCTTCAACCTGCGCGTCGGTGCCGCCGACATGCCGTGGATTCCGTACGTCGAGAAGTTCTACGGCATGCGTTATGTCGAGAACACCCTGACCGATCGCCTGAAGTACGGCAACTCGTCCGACTGGGGCCTGCATGGCTTCGGCAACCTGGGCAACAACTTCAACTACGCGGTCTCGGTCGTGTCCGGCGCCGGTTACAAGAACCCGACCCGCAGCAAGGGCATGGACGTGGAAGGCCGCGCGGCCTATACCCCGAACGAGAACTTCGTGGTTGCCGTCGGTGGCTACAGCGGCAAGCTGGGCAAGGAAACGGACATCCAGAGCGCCGAGAACACCTACACCCGCGCCAACGCGATGGTCGCCTACGCCAGCAGCGACTTCCGCGTCGGTGGCGAGTACTTCCAGGCCAAGAACCTCAACAACGTGATGACCGTTGCTACCGACAAGACCAGCGGCTGGTCGGTGTGGGGCAGCGTGCGCGTCACCGACGGCGGCATCAACGTGTTCGGTCGTTACGATGACACCGACGTCAGCAAGACCCTGGACCCGACCCTGAGCGACAAGTACTGGAACGTCGGTGTCGAGTTCCCGGTCATGAAGAACCTCAAGCTGTCGACTGTGTACAAGTACACGCACCTGGCCAACGCCGGCGACAAGAAGAACGACAAGACCAAGGAATTCGGCGTCTGGGGCGACCTGTCGTTCTGATCACCTGAAGCACCTTGTCTGCAAACGAAGACGGCGGGCCCTGCGCCCGCCGTCTTCGTTTTGTCACACCACGAACGCGGTCACGCCTCGGCAGTGGTCTTTTCCTTGAACCGGCACAGGTCGGCGATCACGCAGCCCGGGCAATCCGGCTTGCGCGCCTTGCACACATAACGTCCGTGCAGGATCAGCCAGTGATGCGCGTCGAGCAGGAACTCGGCCGGAATCACCTTCACCAGTTTGTCTTCCACTTCGCGCACGTTCTTGCCTGGTGCCAGGCCGGTGCGGTTGGAGACGCGGAAGATATGCGTGTCCACCGCCATCACCGGTTCACCGAACGCGGTGTTGAGCACCACGTTGGCGGTCTTGCGGCCCACCCCCGGCAGCGCTTCCAGCGCGTCGCGATCACGTGGCACTTCACCGCCATGCTTTTCCAGCAGGATCGCACAGGTGGCGATCACGTTCTTCGCCTTGGCATTGAACAGACCGATGGTGGCGATGTACTGCTTCAGTCCGACCTCGCCAAGTGCGAGGATCTTCGCCGGCGTGTTGGCCACCGGGAACAGCCGGCGCGTGGCCTTGTTGACGCCCACGTCGGTGGCCTGCGCCGACAGCGCGACCGCCACCAGCAGTTCGAACGGCGAGCTGTATTCCAGCTCGGTCTTCGGGTGCGGGTTGAGTTCGCGCAGCCGGGTGAACATCTCCACCACGTCGGCGCGCGGCATCACGCTGCCACGGCGCGCCGGTGCGCGCGCGGTCTTCTTCGCAGTGGCCATTACTGTTCCTTGCCGGTGGCGCGGGCCTTGGCCCGGGCGAGAATCGCGGCCGCCGCAGCGGGCAGCGCGGGCTTCACGTCCGGTGCTGCGGCGGGCGTGCGCCTTGCTTCGCGTTCGGCCTCACGTCGCGCCAGACGCACGGCACGGGTGCGGTAGCGTTCGCGTGCGGCCCAGGCATTCTGCAGCTGCTGCTGGGCCTGGCGCAGGCGCTGTGGAAGCTCCGGGTGGCCGGGCAGCAACTGCTCGTCGCCGGCGCGGGCCACATAGTCCATCAGTCCGGCCTGCAGGGCGCCATCGAGATCGTCTGCCTGGACCCGGGCGAACAGCTGCGCGGGGTTGGGTCGGGATGCCATGGCGTCAGCGGTTCTGGAAGGCCGGCGGACGGCGCTGCAGGAAGGCGCTGGTGCCTTCGCGCATGTCCTCGGTGGCAAACAGCAGGCCGAACTGCGCGCTCTCGTACTCCAGCCCGGCATCCAGGCTGCATTCGCCGCCCACGTGCACTGCGTCGAGCAGGCCACGCAGGGCCAGCGGCGCCGAGCGTGCCAACTGGCGGGCGATGTCCTGCACGCGGTTGTCCAACGCGTCGGCGGGCACCACCTCGTTGACGATGCCCAGTTCCAGCGCGCGCGCCGCGTTGATCGGAGTACCCAGCAGGCAGAGCTCCAGGGTGGCGGCGCGGCCGCACAGGCGCAGCAGGCGCTGGCTGCCACCGAAGCCGGGAATCAGGCCGAGGTTGATTTCCGGTTGGCCGACTTTGGCGGTATCGGCGGCGATGCGCAGATGGCAGGCCATGGCCAGTTCCAGGCCGCCGCCCAGCGCAAAGCCGTTCACGCGGGCGATGACCGGCTTGGGCATGCGTTCGATCTGGCGCATCAGGGCCTGGCCCAGCAGCGAGAAATCACGTCCCTGAACCGCGCTGAGTGTGTTCATTTCGGCGATGTCGGCACCGGCCACGAAGGCCTTCGGGCCGGCACCGGTCAGCACCACCACGCGTACCTCCGGGTCGGCGGCGGCGGCGCTGAACGCCTCGGCCAGGGCCTGCAGGGTCGCGGCGTTCAGGGCGTTGAGCTTGTCCGGGCGCTGGACGGTCACGGTGCGGATGGCGCCGTCGTCGGCGACAGCGATCAGGGCATCTGCCACGGGGAAACTCCAGAAACGTTAAAAAATAGTGATATTGAACTCTGCAAACGCAGACGGGTCTTAGCCTGCATCGTGAGTAGCGGTTACACGTTGCGCCCGTTATCCTAACCCGTCGCCTCAGGGCGGCGCAGAACGTCCCTGAGTTACCACCCCTGGAGAACTGTTTGATGAAGTTGCGTTCTATCGCGGTCGCCGTCGCGGCCCTGGCCCTGACGGGCAATGCCTTCGCCCAGGACATCGCGTCCGAGAAGGGCAAGCTGAGTTATTACTTCGGTTACGACTACGGCAACAACCTGGCGGAGCTGACCGGTCGCGGTGAGCAGCTGGACATCAACTCGGTGGTGAAGGGCCTGCAGGACGCCTACGCCAAGAAGCAGCCGGCCATCACCGCCGAGCAGCTGAAGCCGGCCGTTGAAGCGTTCCAGAAGCGCGAGCAGGGCCGTGCCCAGGCTGCCAAGGCCGAGTACGAAAAGGCTGCTGCCGAAAACAAGACCAAGAGCGATCAGTTCATCGCGGCGAACAAGGCCAAGGCCGGCGTGCAGTCCCTGCCGAGCGGCGTCCAGTACCGCGTGGTCGAAGCCGGCAAGGGCGCCAAGCCGACCCAGGCCAGCACCGTGCAGCTGGAAGTGGCCGGTCCGTTCCCGTACGGCCAGCGCCCGACCGAAGCCCGCCCGGCCCAGCAGATTCCGTCGATCAAGGTCAGCGAAGTCGAAATGAAGGCCATGCGCGAGACCCTGCTGCAGATGCCGGCAGGCTCGAAGTGGGAAGTCACCCTGCCGCCGGACCAGGCCTACGGTGCCGACCCGCGCACCCCGTTCCCGCCGAACGTGGCTGTGCAGTTCGAGATCAAGCTGGTCAGCGTCAAGTAAGAAACAGCGTCAACATCAACGCGCCGGTGATCCCACCGGCGCGTTTTTGTTTGCGCGCGGTTGCAGAGTCGACTGACAGTCGACTCTACCGTTCACGGTCCGCCTCGCGGCCAGCATGCCGCGCGCCGCATCTTCAATCCGCGCAAATCCAGCGTAATCGCGCTACTGTTGCCGAGTGCAAACAATGGAAGAAACGGCGCGTGTTGTCGCAAGTCCCTGCATCGGCGTGTGCAAGCTGGATCCAGACCGGCAGTGCACCGGCTGCGGGCGGCATCTCGATGAGATCGCACGGTGGTCGTCGATGAGTGACGACGAACGCAGTCGCATCCTGCATCGCGTGCAGCCATTGCGCGAACAGCTCCAGCAATCCCTGCGCGGCTCACTGGCCGACCATCACCGCCTGATGCGCGCCCTGCATCCGCTGGCCGATCCCCCTGCGGGTGATGGCTGGAACCGCAGCGAACTGATCGACCTTTTGCCGCCGGGACCGCCGGTGGAAGCGGCAGTGCTGGCCGGTATCGTGCCGCGCGCCAACGGTGCACAGGTGATCCTCACCCGCCGCACCGAAACCCTGCGCACGCATGGTGGTCAGGTCGGATTCCCCGGTGGCCGTACCGAACCCGATGACCGCGATGCACTGGCCGCCGCACTGCGCGAGAGCCAGGAAGAGATCGCACTGGCCCCCGGCCAGGTGCAGGCATTGGGCTATCTCGATCCGTTCGTGACCATCACAGGCTACCGGGTCACCCCGGTGGTGGCGGTGGTCGATCCGGATTTCGTGCCGGTGCCGCAGCCCAGCGAAGTGGCCGAGGTATTCGAGGTGCCGCTGGACTACCTGATGGCCGCCGACAACCTGCGCCAGGTCGAAATCAATCATCGCGGCCGCGTCCGCCATGTCCTCGAGTACGGTTGGCCGGGCCAGCGTATCTGGGGGGCAACCGCGGCCATCCTGTACAACCTGCGTCGCCGCCTGGAGCAAGTGCAATGAAGCCGATCGATCCGCCGTGGACCACGCTTGTCGATGTCGCCACCCTGGCCGCAGTGTTGGGCGAAGGTGTGCGCGTGGTCGATGCACGTGCCACCGCCAGTACAGCCGTGCGCGTGGTCGATGCGCGTTCCTCGCTGGCCGATCCACAGGCCGGCAGCGGCCAGTACCTCGCGGGGCATATTCCGGGCGCGGTGTATGCCGACCTCAATCGGGACCTGTCGGATCTGACCCGCAGCGACCACGGCCGTCACCCGCTGCCGGACAGCGATGCCTTCGCCGCGAAGCTCGGCCAGTGGGGCATCGGTCCCGACACCCAGGTGGTGGTCTACGACGGCAGCGATGGCAGCATGGCCGCCTCGCGCCTGTGGTGGCTGCTGCGCCTGATCGGGCACAGCAAGGTGGCCGTGCTCGACGGTGGCATCGCCGCCTGGCAGGCCGCAGGTCACGCGTTGGCAACCGGCCAGGGCGAAGTAGCGGCGCTGCCGGCTTACCCGGGCCGTTTCGACACCACCCAGATCGCCAATGCCGATGAAATCACCGCCCGGTTGAAGCATGCGCCGGGCTGGTTGGTCGACGCACGCGCAGGCGAGCGCTTCCGCGGCGAAGTGGAGCCGCTGGACCCGGTCGCCGGTCATGTGCCCGGTGCGGTCAACCGTCCGTTTGCGCTGAACGTAGTCGACGGCCACCTGCGCGATGCACAGGAACTGCGTGCCGAACTGCAGGGCGTGATCGGTAACCGCGATCCGCAGCAGGTGGTGCTGATGTGCGGCTCCGGCGTGACCGCCTGCCACCTGCTGCTGGCGATGGAAGCGGCCGGTCTGTCCGGCGCACGCATCTATGCCGATTCCTGGAGCGGCTGGGTCAGCGACAGCACCCGCCCGGTGGCCAGCGGCGCCTGAGCCGCGCGGGGTCGGATCCGTTTCCCAACGGGAAACGGCTCTGACCCCCTTGTGCCCGATCTGCACGCAAAGAGCAGTCGAGCGTGGCTCGACTCTACAAAGGCACCCTCCAATCGATTCGATCCCGTGCCGACCAACGGTCGGCACCCACCAACAGCAGCGGGAACCTGTCGAAGGCGGGGTGGGTCCGGTTGCGGGGGCGTGAGCCGCATGGGCCCGAGGCATGCCTCGGGCGGGTTGGGCAGGACGCCCAACCCCGGTC
>NZ_JBXAWS010000030.1:0-28532 GCF_057292075.1 Stenotrophomonas sp. 1L-E-5-B-C3 | reverse complement strand
TCTACGACCTGGTGCTGATCGACACCCAGGGCGCGCGTTCCGTGCTGCTGGAGATGGCGGTGCTCGCCTCCGATCTCGCGCTGTCGCCCGTCACGCCGGAGATCCTCGCGGCACGCGAGCTGCGGCGCGGCACCATGCAGTTGCTCGAAGACATTGCGCCGTACCGGCACCTGGGCATCGAACCGCCGCCGCTGCACTTGCTCATCAACCGCGTCCACCCGGTGTCCGCCAACGCACGGCTGATCCAGCAGGCCTTGCGCGACCTGTTCCAGGACAGCGCCGGCATCCGCGTGCTCGCCACCGACGTGCCGGCCATAGAAGCGTATCCACGTGCCGCAACGCGCGGCCTGCCGGTGCATCGGGTCGAGCACCGCCAGCCGCCCGGCAGAGTCGCCCCTGCCGCGCTCGACACGATGCGCGCGCTCGCCAGCGAGTTGTTCCCGCAATGGCAGGACCGACTGGCTCAAGTATCCGGCCGCCCGCAGCGACCTCTTGATCCTGGGAGGCCCCATGGCGAACGCACATGAGCTGGCCCGCGGCCACAAGCGGCTGCGCGCCCTGATCGAGTTCGCGGTCGGTGAGGGCTGGCACGTCAAGCGCACGCCGGGCGGGCACCTCAAGTTCACCAAGGCCGGCTGCGCGGCGATCTACACGAGTTCGACAGCGAGTGACCACCGGGCCGAATTGAACGCCCGTGCGCAGATCCGCCGCGCCGAGCGAGAGGCCCGCATGGCGCCGGCCGGCGGTCGTGGGGACTGCGAGGGGTGCGGCCATGGCTGACATGACCTCGCAGGACATGGCAGGCAAGCTGCTCGCGGCCGGCTTCGAGCGCAGCGGCCCAGCGGCTACGGCCTTGAGCGACCCGATCGCGGACACGCCCATGGTCGTGACGCTGGACCAGTTGCGGCCCTACGACCATGACCCGCGCATGAAGCGCAACCCGGCTTACGAGGAAATCAAGGCATCCATCCGCGAGCGCGGCCTGGACGCGGCGCCGGCCATCACGCGCAGGCCCGGCGAGGACCACTACATCATCCGCAACGGCGGCAACACGCGACTGGCGATCCTGCGCGAACTCTGGTCGGAGACCAAGGAAGAACGCTTCTTCCGCATATCGTGCCTGTTCCGACCATGGCCGGAGCGCGGTGAAATCGTCGCGCTGACCGGGCATCTTGCCGAGAACGAACTGCGCGGCGGCCTCACGTTCATCGAGCGCGCGCTCGGCGTCGAGAAAGCACGGGAGTTCTACGAGCAGGAGAGCGGCGCCGCCCTGAGCCAGTCGGAACTGGCCCGCCGCCTGGCGGCCGATGGCTTCCCCGTCCAGCGGTCGCACATCACCCGCATGGCCGACGCGGTGCGCTACCTGCTGCCCGCCATTCCCACTGTGCTCTATGGCGGCCTGGGGCGCCACCAGGTCGAGCGGCTGTCGGTCATGCGCACGGCCTGCAAACGCACCTGGGAGCACTACGCCAAGGACCGTTCGCTGCCGCTGGACTTCGACAGTTTCTTTCAGGAGGTGCTGGCGCAGTTCGACACGCAGGGCGACGAGTTCGCGCCGCAGCGCGTGCAAGACGAGCTGATCGGCCAGATGTCCGAGCTGCTGGGCATCGGCTACGACGTGCTGGCGCTGGACCTGACCGAATCGGAAAGCCGCCACCGGGCGCTGGTCAGTGACCCGACGCCACCTGCGGCGCAGCCGGCGTTGCCTTCGCCCACCGCCGGCACGCCGACTCCGCCGGGCGCAGCATCGTCCATCGCCACGCCTGCAGCGGCGGCCGGTCCTCCACCCGCCAGCCCTCCGGCGTCCGAGCCCACCTTGCGCCACGACGACACGGCGGTTGGCGAAGCGGCCACGGGAAGCCAGCCGGCCGCACCGGGCGATCTGCTTCGCGAGCACATCGTCTCGCCAGCACCGACGACAGAACGGCTCCAATCGATCCAGCGCATGGTCGCCGACCAGTTGGGCGATGCGCTGCCGCCCGACTTCTCGGCGAGCGTGCTGCAGTCCATCCCGGTGCAAGCCGGCGGACTCTATCCGATCTCCGACGTCTGGTACATCGACGCCGGCCTGGACACGCCCGATCGGCTGCGCATCCACATCGCGCAGTTCGCGCGCGAGATCGCCGGGGAGGCAGGCCTGGACGAGTGCATCGAGGATCGCGCCGATGGCATCGGGTTTGCGTGCCGCGCCCGCGGCCAAGCCCCGTCGCCGCTCGGCCGCGCGGTGCTGACGCTGCTCACTTCCCTGACGGGTCAGCCCGTCGCCGAAGCGGGCCTGGACGGCGCGCAGCTCGCCGCCGACCTGCCGACCCTGTTGCACGGCCAGAGCCAAGGCCATGGCAGCGGCGCAAGGCGCTTGAGCGACACGGCGTTGGTCAAGCTCTTTCGGCTGCTGCGCCTCGCCCGGCGTCTGCTGGACCTGGAAGCCGGCACCACGGCGCCCGGGACGTGAGCGAGGGAGGCCGCATGTCCACATCGCATCCGCTCAACCAGGCCGTGATTGCCCAGGCGCTGTATGACCTTCGCAACGGCCAACTGCGCCGCTGCAAAGCCATGGGCTTCGGCGAGGCCGAGCTGGATGCGCTCAAGCACCCCGCGCTGATCAGCGTGCTGGCCAACGCCAGCGTCTCGTGGTGCTCGGTCACGGTCAACCGCGAAGTGCTGCAGCGCCTGCTCAACCAGGCACAGGACGTGGAGAAGGAAATCGCCACGGTCGATCGCATGCTGCGGCTGGGGGCCAGCACGGAGATGGTCAGCCGCTTCTATGGCCTGACCCATCAGGAAGTCGCCCTGCGGCGGGAGATCCTCGGCCTGCCCAAGCGCAAGGGGCGCCACCCCGTCCTGGACGAGACCCAGGACACCGAACTGTGGCGGCAATGGAAAGCCGTGACCAGCAGCAGGAACGTCGATCTGGAGGACGAGACCTCGATTCTCGATGCGGCCATGGACCTGGCCGAGGGCATGTCGCTGCCGCTCTCGGTGGTCTGGGCCGCGATCAGGAACTGGGTCGATCAGGGATTGGGCTAGGCCATGGCCGTGGACGACACCGCCCCACGAGCCCAGCGCCCTGGCCCCATCGCACTCGCCGACCTGTTCGACGCTGCGCTGAAGGACCTCGCGCCCAAGTCCAGCTCTGGCGCTCCCGCGTCCCTGCCTGCTCCAACGCCCACGCCTCCTACGTCCGGCGACGCCTTCCTGTTCAGTGGCAATCGGCACGAGAGCGTGCCGCGGCGGCTGTTCCTCGACCGCCGCCTGACACCGCTGGAGCGCAACGCCTGGCAGGTGTTCCGATTGATGCTCAACGACGATGGCGTCACGGCATTTCCCACCTATGAGCAGTTGCGCCCCTGGCTGGCGTCGATGCCCTGCGCAGGCCAGGCCTCCCATGAGACCGTGGCGCGGGCGCTGACGCTGCTGCGCCTGACGCGCTGGCTGAGCCTCGTGCGACGACGGCGCGACCCCAAGACCGGTCGCATCCTCGGCAACCTCTACGTCCTGCACGACGAACCGCTGACGCCGTTCGAGGCGATGCAACTCGACGCCGACTACCTGGCCCTGGTCAGCCAGTCGCTGGGGCATTCGGCCAAGGCCGTCCAGGTGGTGGGACTCAACACCCTCCAGGAGATCGCGGACGACCCGATGCTGTCCGGACGCACCTTGCCGTCGCGGCTGCAAGTGCTCGCCGAGCGCCTGGCCGACCAGGGCATCACCGCCTCCGAAAGTTATCCACAGGAGGATGCGGTCCACGATTCCGAAGAAGGGCCCGCGAGCCTTCTTCGGAATGGCGATCGCCCATCTTCGGAATCCGAAGCAGGGCCGAAACCCGCGCCAGACGGCGCTCTTCGGAATTCGAAGCAGGACCGTACAGTACGTAGTAGTCGTATTGATGAAGTACGTACTACCGCGCAGGCGCGTGCGCTGGGCGACCTGCAATGGCCCAAGCGCTTCGCGGAACTGAAGGCGGAACAGCAGGCCGGAGCCAAGATGGCGTTGCAGCAGGTGGACGCTGCCCTGCGGCAGGCCGTGCTGGACGAATGGGCCGCACGGTGCGGCAAGCATGGCATCCGCAACCCCGCCGGTTATCTGTTCGGCATCATCCAGCGCGCCATGCGCGGCGAGTTCAATGCCTGGGCCAAGCAGACCGGCCCGGCACCGCCAACACCATCGGCGGCGCGAGCGCCACCAACCGAGCCGCCGCGCAACGTCGTGCCGCCCGAGGTGGCCCGGCAGCACATCGAGCGCCTGCGCGATCTGCTGCGCAAATCCTGAGTAGAGCGCATGCAAGACCATGAAGCAGACCTCCATGGCGCTCAACGGAACGGTCCCCTGGGGACGGCTGCGCGGCGAAGGATCGTGTCGAACGGCAGCGCGACGTGCGGTGCAGCACGCATACCGTCAACAACCGAGGACGGGAACGCCGATGTGAGTGCCCATCTGCGGAGCGGTCCCCAGGGGACCGTTGCGCGCTGCGCCGCCAGCGCGCACAGAACCGGGGGTCGGCTCATTTCGGTTTGTTGACTGACTGCCTTCCGCTGCATGCGGATGCTGGCGGCTCCCTGTCCACCAGCGAGCGATCACCATGGCAACCAGCAACGAACCATTGCAACTCAACCTCGGCTCCCTGCGCAGCGCGATGTCGCTGACGCTGCACACCCACCACGCCTCGCGCATCTGGCATGGCCGCGCCGCCGCCGAGGGGCGACCGGGCATCGTCGGCCTGAACGGCTACATCGCCGTCATGAACAAGATGAAGCGCGGCTCGGAGCAGGACGACCCATACAGCGACTGGTGGATGCTTCGCATCGAAGACAAGCTCGACCAGACCAGGACCACGCTGCAGACGCTGCGCGACCAGGTGGACCAGGCCCTGGCCGGCGTGCCCGCCGCGTTGACCCTGGGCGAGAACCTCAACGTGCAGCCCGTCAAGCTTCCGCTGTTCGTCAATGCGCAGTTGGGCTTTGCCGCCGTCTATCTCCTGGCCGACTACGACGACATCGCGCGCAAGCTGATCCTCGCCCACCACACCGCGCTGATCGATCGCTCGACGTTGGAGCGCTGGCTCAACGAAGGTGCCCACGCGCTGCGCAGCCTGTTCAGCCTGGCCCAGCAATACCGCTACTCGGGCTGCACCCGCGACGACTTCGCGGCCAAGAACGCCGCAGCTCGGGCAGCATTGGAGAAGTTCGGCGAACTGCCGCAGGACGTGCTCGAAGGCATGCGCCGCTCGAAGTTTGCGCCGCCCGTCGTGCGCCGTGGTCTGCAACAGCGTGGTGATAGCGCTGCCGCAGCCGCATCTCCCACCGACGAAGGCGCTGCCGCCGATTCGGCCGAGGCCAAGTCCACAGCCGCCGGCGAGGACGAACCGGCATGAGCGACCCGAACCGCGAACCGCGCTACTTCCGTCGTCTGGAACAGCCAGCCTTCATGCGGCTGGAACACGCGGCCTCTCTAAAAGGCCTTTTAAAGCCTTTTAAAGGTAAAGGGGACTTCGAGGCCTGGGCCAGCCAGTGCTTCGCCATGCGCGACGAGTTGATTGCCCTGGCGCAGCGACAGGTGCTGCCACAGGCGTGCGGGCATCCCTTCCACCTGCTTCCCGTCGAGCTGGCCCAGCAGACCACTGGCGCAGGCACGACCTTTCTTCGCTGGCGCAAGCACGATCGATCGGCCATGGGCGTGGCGTTGTGGCAGGAGCTGATGGCGAGCCCCAGCACGCCGGTCAACCTGCTGCACGACCTGCACGAGATCGAACTGCAGCGCGTCATGCTGAACATGCAGATCAGCCTGCTGCACACCCTGGGCAGGCAAGCACAGGAATGCGCCAGCAAGGCCGCGCAGGCGGACAACACCTACCTGCGCCGGCTCGCGTCCGTTCCTGCCGCAGTGCGCGATCGGTGATTGCGCCTGCCATCCGAGCACGCGCCCGAGCCCAACGAGGCACGGGTATTTCAACCACCACGGAGATTCCAACATGAGCACACAATTCATCGGCGAGGGCAACATCGGATCGCCTCCCGAGTACCGCGAATTCCCCAATGGCAACGACGATCCTCGCCGGTTGCTCCGGCTGAACGTGTACTTCGACAACCCCGTCCCCACCAAGGGCGGCGAGTTCGAGGACCGCGGCGGCTTCTGGGCGCCGGTGGAACTCTGGCACCACGACGCCGACCGCTGGCAGCAGCTCTACCAGAAGGGCATGCGGGTGCTGGTCGTCGGCCGCATGGAGCGCGACCCCTGGACGGACAACGAAGATCAGCCGCGTGAGACTTGGCAGGTCAACGCGCGCAGTGTCGGCATCCTGCCGTACCGCATCGAGTCTGTGGCCCTCAGCCCGAAGCCACAGGAGGCAGAGCCGAAGCCCCAGGCCACCCAGGAATCGACGGCGCCGAAAGAGACCAAGCGCAGGAAGTGATCGGGCATGGAGGGCGGCTGCCGCAGTGCTTCGCCGCCCTCCATGCGCTGCGAATTATCCCCAGGGGATAGCTCCACCAACGTCCACCGAGTTCCACGCGCGCTCCCGGAAATCGCGGCTCTCGGCCCGCACACTTCCGGCCACGCACCTTCCCCGCACTCGCCATTTCATCGGCGTGAAAGCGGTCGCTGCCGCATGCGGCTTGTTTGCTGCTGCCAGGGGCTGCGCTCGGCATCCTCGATCCCAGCAACTCCATGAACAACAGGAATCGGGATGGACGGATATGCGGCTGTTCTTGTGCGAGAAGCCCTCCCAGGGCAAAGACATTGGCCGGATTCTCGGCGCCACGCAGCGCGGTGAAGGCTGCCTCAACGGTTCCGGCGTCACGGTCACCTGGTGCATCGGCCATCTCGTGGAGGCGGCGCCGCCCGAGGCCTACGACGAGCAGCTCAAACGATGGTCCGTTGAGCAGTTGCCCATCATTCCCCAGCACTGGCGGGTCGAGGTCAAACCGAAGACCGCCACGCAATTCAAGGTCGTCAAGGCGCTCTTGGCGAAGGCGACTCACCTGGTTATCGCCACCGATGCCGACCGCGAGGGCGAATTGATCGCCCGCGAGATCGTGGAGCTTTGCGGCTACCGCGGCCCCATCGAACGCCTGTGGCTGTCGGCGCTCAACGATGCGTCCATTCGGGCGGCACTGGGCAAGCTGCGGCCTTCGGCCGAGACGCTTTCGATGTACCACTCGGCGCTGGCGCGCTCCCGTGCGGATTGGCTCGTGGGCATGAACCTGAGCCGGCTGTTCACGGTGCTGGGGCGACAGGCGGGTTACGACGGCGTGCTGTCGGTCGGCCGCGTACAGACCCCGACGCTCAAGCTCGTTGTGGACCGCGACCGCGAGATCGCGCGCTTCGTGTCCGTACCATACTGGGCCATCGCCGTGTCCCTGTTCGCAGGCGGTTCGACTTTCGCCGCGCAATGGGTTCCACCCGATGCGTGCACCGACGACGCAGGCCGCTGCCTGCGGCAGCCGGTCGCACAGCAGACCATGCAGCAGATCCGCGCTGCGGGCAGTGCCCACGTCGTGTCGGTGGAGACTGAGCGTGTCCGCGAAGGCCCGCCGCTGCCGTTCGACCTGGGCACCTTGCAGGAAGTGTGTTCCAAGCAGCTTGGGCTGGACGTGCAGGAAACCTTGGAGATTGCCCAAGCCCTGTACGAGACGCACAAGGCCACGACGTACCCCCGCTCGGACTCCGGCTACCTGCCCGAGAGCATGTTTGCCGAAGTGCCCACCGTTCTCGACAGCCTGCTCAAGACCGATCCCTCGCTGCGCTCGATCATGGGCCAGCTCGACCGCTCGCAGCGCTCGCGCGCCTGGAACGATGGCAAGGTCACGGCGCACCACGGCATCATCCCGACGCTCGAACCGGCGAAGCTCTCCGCCATGAGCGAGAAGGAACTGGCCGTGTACAGGCTCATCCGGTCGCATTACCTGGCGCAGTTCCTCCCTCACCACGAGTTCGACCGCACTGTGGCCAAGTTTTCGTGCGGGGGGCAGAACCTGGCGGCCACGGGCAAGCAGGTTGTCATCCCGGGTTGGCGCCAGGTGCTCGCCGAGCCGCAGGCCGAAGACGGTGATGGCGAGGGCGATACTGCGGTCCGCGCCCAGGTGCTGCCCGCGCTGCCGAAACTGTATGAGGGCCTGGCATGCCAGGTGGCCGACGTCGATCTCAAGGCACTCAAGACGCTGCCGCCCAAACCGTACACGCAAGGCGAGTTGGTCAAGTCCATGAAAGGCGTCGCCAAGCTGGTGTCCGATCCCCGCCTGAAGCAGAAGCTCAAGGATACGGTTGGCATCGGCACCGAAGCGACGCGGGCCAACATCATCGGCGGCCTGATCGCTCGCGGCTACCTCGTGAAGAAGGGGCGCGCCATCCGCGCCTCGGATGCGGCTTTCACTTTGATCGATGCCGTGCCTGCGGCGATTGCCGACCCTGGCACCACCGCCGTCTGGGAACAGGCGCTCGACATGATCGAGGCCGGACAGCTCACCCTGGACGTGTTCATCGGCAAGCAGGCCGCGTGGATTTCGCAGTTGATTGCGCAGTACGGCAGCGCCTCCCTGTCCATCAAGGTTCCCCAAGGGCCGGCATGCCCGCAGTGCGGCGCACCCACGCGCCAGCGCAGCGGCAAGAGCGGCCCGTTCTGGTCGTGCAGCCGCTACCCGGACTGCAAAGGCACGCTGCCAGTCGAATCCGGCAGCTCCAAGCGCGGCGCCTCGCGCCCGCGCCGTAGCGGCCGCAAAGGCTCCTGACCGCCCCCGTTCCCCGTGAGCCGTGCCCGCCTTCGGCGGCGTGGCCCCTGTCCCGCACTCCGCCGCATGCCCTGCGGGACGCCCAGCGCGCAACGCCTTCTTGATCCGTGTGCGCGTCCCGCCCAGCCGTCCCCGGCCGCGGGACCTGAAGGTAGCTTCTCTGCGAGCCGCACCACGCGCGTTCTGTTGATCTGCGTTTCTTCCGCCCTCTGCGAAGGGTCTCCCGGTGGCTTGCCAGGCTGCACGAGCCACCGGGAGACCCTTCGTGGTCAGCGGTAATCGGTGCCGGTGCCCGCCGGTGCAAAAACGGGCTCCCTTTGTGCGCGGATGTGCGCCAGACGATGCCGGCCCCAGCCACGACATGGGCCGGGTGTGATTGCTTGATGAGCAGACGGTTCTAGCGACGACCGGGCCTGCCAATCAGCCCACGGGTGGTTCCTCTTTTCTCCCGAGCCGAAGGCCGTTGGGCCTTCGGCGCCATTCTCCTGCCCATCAACGTCCCGGCCCGGCCATTGGCCTGGGCCACACGAACAGGAGAGACGACATGCACCCTCAACCTTGCGCACCGCTGCTGTACGGCAGACGGAGGTCGAGAACGGCATGCCCGCCTATCGCGCGGCCATCGCCAATGGTACGCTCGGCTGCAGCCGAGGCCGTAGCCCAAAGGCTGGACTACCTCTTTTGCAGAGGTAAACCTCGGGATGAACTGGGCGAAAACATGCCTTATGTGCCCGCCTTACGGCGAGCTGTTTCCGATGCTTCGCGCAGGATTTCCCGCCCCCCATTCGCTGCGATTGCGGCCACGATGACGCCCAGCACCAGATCCGGGATGTTCGACCCGAACCCCATCACCAGCACCCCGGACAGCACAATCGCACCATTGACGATGGAGTCGTTGCTGGTAAAGATCGCTGACGCCTTGAAGTTCACATCTTCCCCGCGATGGCGGCGCAGTAGTCTGAGGCACACTAGGTTCAAAGCCGCGTTCAGCGCGGCCATGGCCATCATGGCTGGGCCGACAGGCTCTTCCCCTCCAGCGAAGCGGCGTAGGACTTCCAACAGCAGCAGCGCGGCCAGGCCGATTAGCAAGAAACCCGACAAGCGGGCCGCGCCCACCTTGACCGTTGCCGCACGACCGACGGCATACAGGCTAACCGCATAGACCGACGCATCGGCGAGGTTGTCCAACCCGGCGCCCATCAGCGCCGTAGAGCCAGCCCAGATGCCAAGGGCAATGCCGGCGGCGGACTGCGTCAGGTTGATCAGCAACACAGTCAGAAGAATCTTTCGGTCCTTCGCATCGCTCGCATCTAGGCGGCCCAACTCGTCGTTTTCGTGATTTCTGTGGTTTTCAGCCATGCATTGTTCCTTCCAAATCGATGGATGCTGAAGCCTGTAGCGGCTGGAGAGTCAAGGCGCAGATGCAACGAACTTGCCACAGGGTCTTCCCGGACGCCCTTGACTCTACCGTAGCTAGAAGGTTTTCCAATCCAGTCAGAGCTTTAGGACAGAACAGATGAGCACCAATGCGCCCCCTTCATTGCGACTGTCATCCGGTATGGCTGCTATCCACTGATCCGTGGCGCCACTGCGGTTGTGCTCTTCGGCGAGCTCGCGACCGGCCGGCCGTCTTTTCCGACGGAGCTACTCACAGTGATCGTCGCGCTCGCTTGTGCCGCCTTGCTAGAGGGCGGGCGGCCTTTCCACTCCCCGTTGAGCCAGTAGCGGCGTTCCAAGCTGTGGTTGGCCGTCGGCGCATGGCTCGGCTTCTTGGTCGTGCATCTGGCCTTCCAGCACTCCAATCTGGGATACCGGGTCGGGCCGTTGGGATTGTTGATCGGGGTGGCTGAAGCCCATCGCTGGCATCACAAGCGTGAGCACGAAGACGCCCAAGTCAACTACGGCGATTTCTGGATGCCCGGGGGCCACTTGTTCAGCGCTTTCCGGTCGCAAAAGCACACGCTGGGCGCCAAAGAGTGACACTCAAGAAAGATGGACTTTCCAATGGACTACGGCCCGCAGCTTGTCTATCCCTTCCGGAGCCGGCCAGCAGCGGCAAACGCTTGCGCTGCTGGCTATACGATCTTGCCCACGTCGCATTCTTGCGCGAGTCGGGCCTTGCGGCTTCTTGCGAAGCGATCGCGAGTTGCGTGGCGTGCCCATGAGTCGGGCCGCGTCGTGGCGCACTGCTACCTTGGCCTGCACCTGCACCTGCGCAGCCACGCCGCGATGCTCGGTCTGGCCTGGAGAACCCGTAAGGTGGCGGAGATTGCGGCGCGCAGGTCGTCCGGCTCGCGCTGGCTCCTGTGGGCCACGCCCTCGGTCGCACGCCGTCTCAAAACGTCAGAACCGCGCGCTTTCGCATGATGGAGCGCGGCACGTGGCTCTCAGAACTGGACCCGATCACTTCCAGCACCGATGACACGCTCGAGCTTCAGGCGGGCTCGGCCAAGCTGTTGAGAATGCCGCACTCGCGCGAGGTTCGGGCGCTATCGCAGGAGCGTCGCAGATCCATTAACTCGCGCTCCAAGGCGCGCAATTCCTTCATCTTGGTCCGCACTTGCGCGATATGAGCGTCGACCAGCGCGTTCACCTCGCCGCAGCCCAACTCTGGCCGATCCCGTAAGTTCAGCAGTTGACGGATCTCATCCAGCGTCATGTCCTTCGCCCGGCAGCGGCGGATGAACAGCAAGCGCTGCAAATGGACTTCGTCATAGAGCCTGAAGTTGCCCTCGCTACGTGCAGGCTCGGGCAGCAAGCCTTCTGACTCGTAAAAGCGCACGGTCTGCACCAAGCAATCTGCCTTCTTGCCCAGTTCACCGATCCGCATCATGGTTGCTTCCTATAAAAAACTTGACTCTATATCTACTAGAGGTTTTCTAATGATGGCATCCGGGGAAAACCTTGTCAATGAAGAGCGATCTATGAACAAAGAACCTTCCAGCCCATGCGCCTGCTCCGGCGGCAATGGCCAACAGACGGCGTGCGCCAGTGAGCAGGCCAGCACTGAAACCACCGTTTTCCACGTGAGCAACATGGATTGCCGCAATGAGGAAGCACTGGTGCGGCGAACGCTGGAGGGCATGCCCGGTGTCGAGCGGCTCCTGTTCGATCTTCCGCAGCGTTTGTTGACCATTTCGCACCGCGAAGTCTCGGCCGATGCCTTGGAGCAAGCGCTGAATTCGGTGGGCATGAAGGCTCAGGCTGTCCGAGACGCCGCCGTGTCGACCACCTACCGCATCGAGAACATGGACTGCCCGAGCGAGGAGAAACTCATCCGCTCGCACCTCGGGGCAGTCGAGGGAATTCAGGACCTCGACTTCGACCTCGCTGAGCGCACCCTGTCGGTGAAACACCTCGCTCAGGCACGCGCGCAGATGGAGCAGGTCCTGGCCTCGATCGGCATGCGCGCCAAGGAGCAGACCTTCGGCCACACGGGGCCGATCGAAGCCGCGGCTGTGATCCCATCCTCGGCCCTGCAGCAGCAACCAACCGCTGCCGTTTCCGCGCCGCCGATCGGCGAGCGGGTGACGTACCGGATCGAGAACATGGATTGCCCGACGGAAGAAGCGCTGATCCGCGACCGGCTGGGCAAGCTGCCGGGTGTGACCGCGCTCGACTTCAATCTGATGCAGCGTGTGCTGGGAGTCCAGCACACGCTGGCGACCTCAGCGCCGATCGAGAAGGCGCTTGCTTCCATTGGAATGCAGGCTGCGCGGCAGGACATGCAGACAGCCACCACGGTACTTCGCATCGCGAAGATGGACTGTCCGACCGAGGAAAGTCTGATCCGCGGCAAGCTGCAAGGCATGCCGGGCGTGCAGGGAATGGATTTCAACCTGATGCAGCGCACGCTCACGGTTCGGCACACACCCGACGCGATCAAGCCGGCAGTCGAAGCCATCGAATCGCTGGGCATGGAAGCCGAGGTCCAGAGGACTGATGAGCCGCGCGATGCCCCGGTGGCCGCGCACAAGACCAATTGGTGGCCGATGGCGGTTTCGGGCGTTGCGGCGGTGGCCGCCGAAGGCGTGTACTGGGTCAACGACGGCAATCATTGGGCCGTGATCGTGCTGGCACTGGTTTCGATCTTCACCGGCGGCCTCAGCACCTACAAGAAGGGCTGGATCGCGCTGAAGAACCTCAACCTGAACATGAACGCCCTGATGGCCATCGCGGTCACCGGCGGCATGGCGATCGGCCACTGGCCGGAGGCCGCCATGGTCATGTTCCTGTTCGCGTTGGCGGAAGTGATCGAGGCGAAGTCGCTGGACCGCGCCCGCAACGCCATTCGGGGGCTGATGGACTTGGCGCCCGAGACCGCGACCGTGCGGCAGGCCGATGGCTCATGGACAGAGCTGCCGGCCAAGGAGGTCGCAAAGGGCGCGGTGGTCCGCGTGCGTCCTGGCGAGCGCATCGCACTGGACGGCCTGATCACCTCGGGTCGATCGGCCATCAACCAGGCGCCCATCACCGGCGAGAGCCTGCCCGTCGAGAAGGCCGAAGGTGACCAGGTCTTCGCCGGAACCATCAATGAGACCGGCTCTTTCGAATACAAGGTGACCGCAGGCGCCAGCGACTCGACGCTCGCGCGCATCATCCATGCCGTGGAGTCCGCGCAGGGCAGCCGTGCGCCCACGCAGCGCTTCGTCGACCAGTTCGCCCGCGTCTACACGCCGGCGGTGTTCGCGGTGTCCGTGCTGGTTGCCGTCGTGCCGCCGCTCGCCTTCGGCGGCGCATGGTTTGACTGGGTCTACAAGGCCCTGGTACTGCTGGTGATCGCCTGCCCCTGCGCTCTGGTCATCTCCACGCCGGTCACCATCGTCAGCGGCTTGGCCGCTGCCGCCCGACGCGGCATCCTGATCAAGGGTGGCGTCTACCTGGAGGGCGGGCGCAAGCTCAAGGCGTTGGCCCTGGACAAGACCGGCACACTCACACATGGCAAGCCCGAGCAGACCGACTTCGTGCCGCTGATCGGCGAGGCGCAGGAAGTTGCCGCCTGGGCCGCAAGCCTCGCGGCACGCTCGGACCATCCTGTGTCTCAGGCCATCGCCCGCAAGGCGAACCGTGACGGCATCGCGCTGCACGAGGTCGACGACTTCGCGGCGCTGCCTGGCCGCGGCGTGCGCGGCCGCGTCGCCGGGCGCATGTTGCACATGGGCAACCACAGGCTCGCCCAGGAGCTGGGCCTGAGCGAAGCGACGCTCCAGGCTCGGCTGGAGACCCTGGAGCGCCAAGGCAAGACAGCGATCCTGCTGATGGACGATGCGACCGTGCTCGGCATTTTTGCAGTGGCCGACACCGTGAAGGAAACCAGCCGTGAGGCGGTGGCCGACCTGCAGGCGCTGGGTGTGCGCACGCTGATGCTGACGGGGGACAACCAGCACACGGCCGCGGCCATCGCTGCCCAGGTCGGAATCTCTGAAGCCCGTGGTGACCAACTGCCCGAAGACAAGCTCAAGACCATCGAAAGCCTGGTCGGCGGCGAGGGCCAGGTGGGCATGGTGGGCGACGGCATCAACGATTCGCCCGCGCTCGCCCGTGCCGACATCGGCTTCGCCATGGGCGCGGCCGGCACCGACACCGCGATCGAAACAGCCGACGTCGCCCTGATGGACGACGACCTGCGCAAGATCCCCGCCTTCATCCGGCTGTCGCGTAGCACTGCGGCGATCCTCACGCAGAACATCGTTCTGGCCCTTGGCATCAAGGCGGTGTTCCTTGCGTTGACGTTCACAGGGCATGCCACCATGTGGATGGCTGTGTTCGCTGACATGGGGGCAAGTCTTTTGGTTGTCGTCAATGGGCTGCGCCTCCTGAAGTTCAAGGCGGCATGAACAATGGATGAACCATCTCTTCGCAAGACGCAGTGGTACTCACTCGCGATCGTTATATTCGCCGGCGATCAGGCAGCTAAGAGCTACATTGACGCGACAACTCCCTTGGGTTGGTCGCACGAGGTGGCGTCATTCTTCAACCTAGTTCACGCTCTCAATCCCGGCGCGGCGTTCAGCTTCCTTGCTGGCGCGGGCGGCTGGCAGCGGTGGTTTTTTCTGGCGATCGCGTTCGCAATATCGGCATGGCTCGCATGGCTGCTCTCCCGGCCGCTGCGCAAAACGGAAGGCCTTTCGTACAGCCTCATTCTGGGCGGCGCATTGGGCAACGCGTTCGACCGCGCCACGCGCGGGCACGTTATCGACTACATCGACTTTCACCTGCACGGCTGGCACTGGCCCGCCTTCAACATCGCTGACATGGCCATCGTGGGCGGGGCGATCGCGCTGGTGGCCCAGTCGTTCATGAGCGTGGAGAACCCGGCCGCCACAAAGGAGTCCCAGTGACATTGGGACGATCCGGAAATTCGCAATGCACACGGTGCAGGACACCAATCTGAAGAGAACGGCCCCCAGCATGAGCGGCCGCGGCTTGGCCCTCATGCTAGCGCCCACCGCCGCTTTTGCTGCAACGCCCTGTTGCGATGGCGGCGATTGCTGCAACGACGTCGCAATGCCTTGCTGTGAATAAACAGCACGCAAGCCAGTTGACCTGGCAATTATGAAAGTCCATCACGGCGATGCTGGCCTTTTTCGTTCCAATGAGCCGTCACGGAGAGGTGATGATGAAGCTATGCCGGGATCCTGCAAGCTTTAGGACGGTCTTCTTTACCGCATAGCGATATGCTGATGTCACCCGTTCGCCTCGCCTGGCAAGTACAAGTAGTTCGTCGCGGTTTTCTGGCCGTGTCCGCCCGCTTCGCTGGCCCTTTTGCCCCAAACAAGCGCAATCATGCCTGCGTTACCACCAAAGTTCGCCCCCGCCAGTTGCTGTTCCTAAAGGGCATCAAGCTCAACGCCATCGCCGACCGGCCAGCGTATTTCGCATCGCTGCGTGCCCGTCGGGGCCAGCCCATCGTCATCCTCGCAGAGCTGGGACCGGATGAGGCATTCGCCCTGTGGAAGCAGCATGTACTGGGCGACAGGCCTCGCTGACCCAGTTTCGCCTCATCCTCCTGACAGCCCCGCACTTATTGCGGGGCTTTCTTTTTTCCGCGTTCGCCAATCGGGGCTGTTGCAAATGCCGATTTCCGGCTGACGCGGCTCGCCTCGCGCATGAAGCTGCCCGCATGTGTCGCTGATTCGTCAGCACCATGCCAGCAGCCAGAGTTTCCAGGCTGCCGCGGATTCTTTCCGCGCTACCCGCCAGTCCGCCATCGCATCGAGTCTGCGGACGCGCGTCACCCGTGACGCCGATGCTTTTTTCTCAACCGCGTGCGGGAGCTGCCATCCCGTGAGGGACGAGGCCCCGCTTTTTCCAAGGAGCCCGTCCATGTCCCAGCAAGCCTCTTTCGGCCAGTTGGCCTTGATCCATTGCGGCAAGTTCCTGCCGCTCGAAATCCTGCATAGCGCCGCCGGCCACTACATCGGCACGCGCGATACAGAAGGTCCCGTTTCGCGGGAATCCTGCCAGTACTTCCGCAGCTATGCCGCGGCTCAACGTGCCCTCGAAAGAGGCGGCTGGTCCCAGCTCGCCACACCCTGATCCAACTGGAGGAACCACGTCATGAACCAGCTTTTGCCCCAGGAAGTCGTCGATCAGATCATGCGGGAAGAGCAGCATTTCGCCGCCGCGCCCCAAGCCTTCTTCGAGGTCTGGAAGCGCGGCGTCGAGATCGCAGGCCCGCAATGGTTTGGCGACGGCACGCGCGAAGGCCTGAACCAGGCAAAGAGCAAGTGGGATCTGCGTCCCGACATGCTGCGTGCCAACGACGCACTCGGCGTCCTGAGCAGCGGGGAACGCATGTTCCTGTCCGCCATGTTCAGCTTCTACAACGCGCGCGAGGGCGGTGCCATGCTCAAGCGCTGCCACTTCCAAGGACTGTCGGACTTCGATGGTCTCGATCTGCAACGCCGCAAGGTCATCGCCGATCTGTTGGTGAACTACAGCGGTTGGTGAGCCGGTCTGCGGCATACCACCGTCTTTTTGTTCACTGCCCATGAGGGACATGCGTCCACGCGGCCATGTCCCTCGATTTTTCTTCCGTCAGCCTGCGCCGATTGGCCCAAAGCCCTCGATCAGTGCCGCCTGACGCTTTTTCCACTTTCAACCCACCGGGGTTCAATTCCCGGTGGCGGGAATTGGCTCCATTATTCAATCTGGAGAAATTCCATGACCCAGAATCCCAATCCCTTTGTACGCGGCTACTGGAATCTGAGAGTCGTCCGAACGCTGTGCATCTGCTACGGGGACGGAAGCCCGCATGTCTGGCGATCCATCCACACGAGCCAAGCGCATCTTTCCGACAACGACCTGATCTCATCGCCTTGCATCGTCACCAGCGACTTCGCGTTGATCAAAAGCGGCACTGACGCCATCAGCGACGAGCTGATTGCTGAATGTGATGCTGTTGAAGGCATCAACGGCGAAGGCGTGGTGGGCGCCGTGGTCTATGCCATCCATGGCGACGACCTCGACGGCCGCCCGGTCCATGTCGGTGATACCTATTCGGCCGAAGCCGCGCGAGACGTGGTGCAGCGGTTGAGTTTCGAGACCGGCTATTACAGCCGGTGCTGGGAAGTCAGCAGCGCGCACATCTGCCAGGAAACCGGCCAGTACCTCGCCAACCTGGCAGACCTCGCCACGCCGGAGGCTTTTCTGTTCATCGCCTTTCGGGTTCCGTACAGCCCGGCGATTGGCGTCAAGCTGATCTCCACGCCCTGGACAGACAAGAACCTGGAATATGCCGAGGGCATCAGTGCTGAGCAGCTTCGACAGGAGCACCGCGACAAGGGCATGCCTGACGACCTGGCGAACATCCTTGAACTGGCCGGCCAGGCAGATGTGCGCATCCTCATCCTCGATGCCGACGCACCCGCGCTACTGGGCTTGCCACTGGCCGAGACCTAGCAGACACGCGACGCGCAAGCCTTCCCCTTTATCCCCCATATGCCAGCCCGCCTCCCACCAGGAGCCGGGCTGGTTCAATTCCATAGGAGCAATCTCATGTTCCCCGATCTCATCTTGCCCACGCCCGACTTCGAGAATCAGCTTGGAGCCTGCGTCAACGCCATGAGCCAGGACGACGCCATCGGCCAGATCCTGGTGTTCGAGCGCATGAGCGGTACGCTGCACATGCGCCATATCGACAGCGCCGATCTGGTGGACACCGACATTGACGACTACGAAATGGTCGTATTCGACGGTGGCAACACAAGCGGCGACACGTGGAAGCACGTGTTCTTCCCGCGTCAGCGAGAACACTACTTCGTGTACGAAGCCTGACCCCCAAGCCCCTTTCGAGGGGCTTTTTCTCGCCCGCAGCGCTGGAAAGCGGGTGCGATGGGGTGCCGTTTCCTGCAAGCGGGCCGCTTACTCCCGGGCCATTCTTGCCCCATGTTCGTCGGCGTTGCCGACACATGCCCAGGCAGCCAAGACCTTCAAGGCTGCAAGCACGGGAAGCCGTGCTGGTCGATGTTTTCCACGGACGTACCGCGTCCATCCACACCACCCACAAGGGACCTCTCCCTTGCGGGCGGGGAATCCCTTGTTTCTTCCTCAAGGAGATTCCCATGGACCGTTCCCTCATCAAATCCATGATGCCTTCGCTAGTCGCAGGCCACGTGCCCCGCAACGTGCGGTCGTTCAAGTACCGCGTGTTCGACGATCAGCCGCAATCTTCGACATTGGGCTTCGCCGTCGACCCCCAGCCCTTCGACGGGAAGGTAGTCGCCATCACCGACGATGCCATCGTCGTCAAGCTCAAGCCGAGCGAGTTCGCTGTGCTCGATTCCAAGCTGGTGACCACCGTCCCCGACGAAGGCGCCAAGGTGCATGTCCAACCCTACGCACGGCGCCGTTTCGATGGGCTGCGGGCGGACACGCCGGAAGAGCGCACCGAGATGACGTCCGACGGCATTCCCTACACCGTCAAGACGCACATCCTCGGCTCCGCGCCGGCCAAGCTGCCCATTCCCGAGCCGCAGTGCATGGAGCTGGGTCAGCTCATCCAGCAGTTGGAGGAAATGCCGGCGCCCGATGGCTTCCGGCGCATCACCCACATGCTGGTCGATGCGGGTGCCCGGGATTTCACCTGGGTCGATCCGACGCCGTCCAAGATCATCGAGACGCCTCCGGCGATCAGCTTCACGGTCTCGACCGCGAAGTTCGAGGGCCGGGTGACGGTGCTGTACGACCGAGGCGGCGACACCTACGTGGTGGAGCTGCATCGCGACGGCGAATTGGTCGATCGGCATGACGAGGTGTATTTCGACATGCTCGGCGAAGTGCTGGAGCGACTCATCGACGACGGACGTTGGCGCCTGATCGATGTGAGCGTGATCGACGCCAAGGCTACCCGGCAGCGCCAGGCGGTGCCGGCATGACGCCGGAAACTGAATCCTGCCGGTTCTACGGCTGACCCGTGGGTCCCGCCACGAAGTTTCGCCCATGGGCCATGTGCCCACAGGCCCTCCATCCATGCGGATGGAGGGCCTTTTCTCTATTCCACATAGGAGATTTCAACCATGTCACTGCGATTCAAAGGCTCCGACCTGCGCCCCGTGCTGACCGAGGCCATCGCCAGCCAATGCCGCGTCATCCTGGTCAAGGACCAGGGCGTGTACTTCCTCGCCGAGCAGGGAGAGCGCCGCCCGGATGGGCGTGTGAAGCTGCTGGCCTATGCCGTCGGCTGCAACCCGGATACCGACCCGTTCGACGACTGGTGGGAACTGGCGCGCGCCGAACTGGGCGGCGACGACTTCGGGGAGTACTTCGACCCGAAGGACGGCGTATTCACGCGCATCCTGCACACCGAAGACGACCTGATGCTGTCGGCCACCGCCACACATCTGTCGCTGGAGGTGGTGCCTCCCGCATAGCGCGGCAACCGCCACTCGACTCTCGCAGCCCCCCACACCGGGGGCTTTCTTTTGCGCTGAGCCGGGCTGCGTGGACAAAGGGAAACGCGCGGATGCCAATTGATTGCTGTCGCGCGCGCGAGGCCCGGCCATGCTGACCCCATGCCTGCTGACGCTGTCAGCGACATGCCAGGCAACCATCGGTCTTCGAGGTTGCGGCGCAGTTTCCACTGCGTGACCGAGCCAGCTCGCACCGCATCCATCCGCGAGCGGCCACCAGTCCCTGGTGGCGGATGCTTTCGCCTTATCAACCCACCGCGGGGTTACGCACCTTTCCCCGCATGCGTGGGCTCGGTGTGTCTCCGCTTTTCCCTATGGAGATTCACCATGAACACCACTTCCAACGAGAAATCGTATTTCGACCTCCACACCTCGGGCATCGGCTACCTCCAGCGTGTCCGTGAGGTGCCCGTCAGGGGCGGCCGCCGTGCGCAGCCCTTCCTGGCCTGCACCATCGCCGCGCTGGTCGGCCCCGCCAGGGACCCGAGCTACCGCTACTTCGACGTCAAGGTCTCGGGTGCCGAGGCCAAGAAGCTCGTTCAGCGCTACATCGGCGTTGACGATTCCAAGCAGCGACCGCTGGTGCGCTTTCGCCTCGGCGACCTCTGGGGCGATGCCTACATCCGCGACAAGGGCGAACAGAAAGGCCAGGCCGCCGCATCCCTCAAGGCGCGACTGCTCAAGGCCGAGCTGATCGAGCGGGCCGAACTGGCTTCGATCGAGCAGCACGAGTTGATCACCCGTGGCATCGGCTACCTCAACCGTCCGAAGGACGTCACCCCCAAGGATGGTGACCCGTTCCTGTCGTGCTCCATCGCCGCGCTGGCCGGACCTGTCGATGAACCGGAATATCGGTACTTCGACACGATCGTCGCCACCCCTGAAGCCGAGCATCTGGTTCGCCGATGCGTGCAGGCCATCGAAGGGGATCGCAAGGTGCTGATCGCCTTTCGTCTGAACGACATGAAGATCGATCCGTACATCCGCACCAAGGGCGAGCACGCTGGGGAACCGGCCGCAAGCCTGGAATCGACGCTGGTCCACATCGGTCTGATCAAGATCGACGGCACCCAGGTCTATCCGACGAGCCAGGCGCATGCCGAGGCAGCGCCAGCGGAGGACGCACCCGCGTCCGAAGCCGCCAACGCCATCGACACTGCCGCCGACGCCGTTTCCTACCAATCTGCCGAGCCCGCCGAGCGCGAGCCCGAATGTGCAGTCGAGGAGCAGGAGCCGGCATTGGCTGCTTCGTTCTGATCCGGCACGGCCCCTCACGGGGCCTTGCCTTTTTCCTATTCGTCCAAGGAGAACCATCATGGCAGCCACATCGGCACCTACGAGATCAGCCCTACCCATCGTCGTCCCGGGCCAGCTCACGTTGCGGACCATCCGGGGCAAGAACGGCCCGTTCACGGTTGGGCGCCTTTCTACCCCCATCGGCGAGTTCGCGGTTAAAGACGCGGAGTTGGAGCAGTACCCCGAAGGAAAGTACGACGGGGATTTCGTCATTCGCTACATCTTCGCGAAGTCCTATCCGGTCGCGGGCGGCGCGCGGTTTGAAGTGCGCGCAAACCTCGACGGCATGACGCTCAACGGCATCGACAAACTGAGTCGTGATGAGGCCCGCAGCTTCGCCACCCAGGAAGTCGATCCACTCGATGAAGAGCTGGGGACGCAGCCTGCGGAAACGCCGGCCAAGCCCGCCAAGGCCTCCAGACCCGCCAAGCCCGCACCCGTGCAGGCCTCGGCGGACCCGCTGGTCGATACCACGCCCTTCGGTGTGGATGCACCGACGCCCGCTGCGGCGGCTGCCCCTGGCAGCACCGAAGAGGGCGACGTTGCTTTGTTCGGCTTGCTCTGGCCGCTGGGCGATTCCGTGAAATTGGATTCGACCATCGACCGCCGCGCCCTGCGCGCGCAGATCGCCCGCCTGGGCGATCTGGGCTACGCGCTGGACTTCAAAACGCACGAGTGGAGCCGCCAGGCCGAACTGCAACCTGCGTGATCGCAGACACCGCATGCGCGGTGTTCTTCATCCACCCGCCGGGGCTCTTTCCCTATGCGGGGAGGCCCCCGGCTTTCTTCTGGAGGTCTCCATCATGTCCACCATCGATTGCGATACACCCCGTTCTTCGCTGGGTGAACCCGCGTGGCGAGCTGTTTGCAAGACAGCCGCCGAGCACGCCCAGCGTGGTTGTGGCCTGTCCTGGGACCACTGGGTCACGCTTTTCAGTTCGGAGATCGACGCGCAAGCCAGTCGATTGCCGGAAGAGCAACGCGCACAGGCGCTGCAGATCGCACAGGAATGGGGCTACGCCACACCGGCCGAAAGGCAGGAAACCCAGGACTGGAACGCCGAAAACGGCTACTGCTCGCACGGAATCGAACTGGGTTATTGCCCGTCCGGTTGCGATTCGGACTATTGAGGTCCGGCACACGTCATCGCCGCTTGCGCGGCTTTTCTCCACCCCTTGGGGCAGCACCTGCCTCAGGGGCGGTGCTGTTTCCGATTCACCGAGGACATCACCATGAGTCGGCACTACTTCGACACCGTTCACAAGGGCTTTCCCATCACCGTCGTACTGGGCTGGGACCGGCCGGCAAATTACTTCTTCCTATTCATCGAAAAGCCGGCCGAGCTGATCGACGATACCGCGAAGGTCGAGAGCGACGACTTCTTGTACAGCAACCTGCACGAGAGCGACCCGTTCAACCACTACCTGGACTACTACCGAGTGGTCCTGCGCCATTTCCACATCGACGTGCCCGAAAGCATGTTCACCGAAGTCCAACAGGACTGCGAGGGCAACGTTGGCAACCGTGTAGTCAAGCATCAGGCCGACGGCTCGTTCACCGAACAGACGTTCTGAACGCCCAAGCGGATCGAACACCTTATCCGCATTCCTTCATCCCTAACGGGGCATTCGCTGCCCCTGCGGGCGGTGCTGCCCCTCATTTCATCGAGGACACCACCATGCACGCACACACTTCATCCACCACGCTGTTCCACATCGACGAATGCCCGGACGTTATGGCCGACGCTTGCGTCGGCGATGACCAGGGCAACCTGATCTTCCTGTCCATCTGGGCGCGCGACACCGCCGTCCAGCAGTTCCTTGCACGCCTGACCCTCGGGCGCGACGAGCAGGGACTGGACCAGTTCCACGTCATCACCGACCAGGGCGGCAGCGTCCCGGTATTCATCGGCAACGTCGATCGCCTGGAAAAGCGCATCACGCGCGCCTACCGGCGAACGCTGTTCGGTTCGCTGTCCAACGTGTGGCTGTTCGACCGGCGCTGCGTCAAGCCCGACAAGGCCAACGCCAGCGCATTGGCACTGCTGCCACGTGACAGCGCCCACCGGCTTGACCGCCTGTGGATGCTGGTGCGGGACACCTGCCCGTTGCCGCTGCTCGACCACTGGCGCGAGACCGTGCTGGAACTGCTGCAAAGCCGCGAGATGCTGGCCCGCCTTCCGTCCGCCCTCGGGCCGCTGGAAGGCCATCGGCTCGCCATCGACGTGCCGGCGCTGAGCTTGGCGCTGGGCTCCCTGATCCGCAGTGACGCGCTCACCGCCTATCCCTATCCGGCCAAGATTTGGACGCCGGAAGCGGTGGCGGCTTGACCCACCCTCGGAGGCACGCCTTGGCGTGCTTCCGTCATTCATCCCCGCCAACCAGGAGACTTCCATGGCTCTCATGTTCCCGCGGCTCGCCCGCAATTTCGCCAAAAATGGGTACTACCCGACCGACGAACCCACGCTCGAAAGAGCCCTCAACGCACTGATGCCCAGCGACGGGCCGATGTGCATCCTCGATCCCTGCGCCGGTGAAGGCGTGGCAATCGCCGAAGCCTCTCATGCCCTCGGGCGCGAACAGGCCAAGGCGTTCGCCGTCGAATTCGACGCCGAGCGGGCGCGCCATGCCCGCGGCCTGGTCGATCACTGCCTGCACGCGGACCTGATGGACACGATGATCTCCAAGCAGTCCTTCGGACTACTGTGGCTGAATCCACCGTATGGCGACCTGTCCAAGGACGTCAACGGCAACATCGGCTATCAGGGCCAGGGCCGTGCCCGCCTCGAAAAACTGTTCTACCAGCGCACGCTCTCGCTGCTGCAATACGGCGGCGTGCTGGTCTTCATCGTCCCCGGCTACGTGCTCGACGCGGAGCTGGTCGGCTGGCTGACGCGCCACTACGCAGACCTGCGGATCTACCGAGCGGTGGAGACGCAGTTCAAACAGGTGGTGATCTTCGGACGCCGGGTGCGCCAGCGCGAGCAGGTGCCCGATGGCGCCAAGGCCGTGCGCAATCTGCTGCTGCAGGTTGGGCTTGGCGACGTTGAAGCCGAGGAACTGCCGAACGAATGGCCGTTCCTGCCGTACATCGTCCCCGCCAGTCCGGCCGAGCCGGAGCATTTCTTCCGCGTGACGATGGAGCCCGAACAGTTCGCCGACGAGGTTGGCCGGCTGCAAGGTCTCTGGCCGTCTCTGGACACGCACCTTGGGGCTGCGCAGCAATCGCTGCGTCCACCGGCGCGGGCCTTGTCCCACTGGCATCTCGCCCTGGCTCTGGCCGCGGGCGCGATCTCGGGGGTTGTGCGCTCCAAGACCGGGCGCGTGCTCGTCGTCAAAGGTGACACCCACAAGGACAAGACGCTCCAGCGGGAATTCACCGAACGCGAAGACGGCTCCATCGCCGAGACACGCATCCTCACCGACAAGTTCGTGCCCGTTATCCGCGCGTGGGACATGACGCCTGGCTCCCCGACAAGGGGCGAGGTGCTGACCATTCGCTGATCCACCGGACGCGCTGCCGTCCTGCTGTACCACATCGAAGGAGAAACACCATGTTCCCCAATCCGTTCAAGCGGCCTGCGCCGCACAAGCAACCGTTGTTCGCACCGAGTACGCTGAAGTTGAGCGAGAAGGTGCATTGGCTCGCTCGAAGAGGCCTGATCGACCCCTTGGCCTATGTCCAGCGCCATGTGCGTGGGGACTGGGGTGAGATCGATGAGGCCACCCGCCAAGCCAACGACGTCGCGATCCAACAGGACAACCTGATGATCTCGCAGTTCAGGATCACGCCGGACCTGGCGCTGATCGTCAAGACCAGCGAGGACCACCAGACCACGGTGGTCCAGCTTCCCGAAGAGCGGGACCTGATCTGAGGCCCCACATCGTCATCCTCATCCACCTGACGGAGCCACTTCACTCCGGCAGGGGTGTCGTGGCTCAATGACTCATCAAGGAGGAGCCCATGGCATCGCATCGCATCGAAACCTACTGCCAGCGGCTGGCGTTCCCCATCGGGGCGCTCATCCTCAGCAGAGGTGTTGACCGCCTGGTCCGCGCGGGTCGCCTTGACCCGATCCCGTACTTCAGGCGCCACACCCGTGGCGACTGGGGCGACGTCAACATCCAGCAATGGCAGACGAACAGCAGCGCGCTTCAATCGGGCGCGTCGCTGGAATCGCACTACGTGATCCATCCGGGGCTCGCCATTCGCATCGTCACCGATGCGCAGCGCAGCGCTACCGTCATCGTGCTTCCGTCCGAAGACTGAGCACGGTTCATCCGCGGGCCACCCAGGCCAGCATCTTCAACCACCCTCGGCCACGCGCCGATTCTCTTCCCACCACGGGGCATGCCACTGCCCCGCTGGGGGTGGTGCATGCCCCATTTTTCTTTGGAGCATCACCATGTCCCTCGATCTCGAAACCACTGCCGCTGAAGCCACGCCCGTGCAGGGCGAACTGCTCGACGCGGAATCCAACCCTCTGACCCTGAGCCTTCAGGATTTCGTCGGCGAGTTCGGCGACGAACTACTCGACGCCCTCAACAGCGCCAACCCGCCGGTCTATACCGGCCAACCGCATGCGCACCGGCAGCTCATCGTCGCCAGCCTCAAGCGCAAGCTGTTCCCAGCCCAGGCCGAAGTCGTCCACGCCGCCGCCGAGTTGCTGATCGACCGTGGCGAACGCGCCGCGATCGTCAATGGCGAGATGGGCTGCGGCAAGACGACCGTCGGCATCGCCGCGGCTGCCGTGCTCAACGCCGAAGACTACCGCCGCACCCTGGTCCTGTCGCCACCGCACCTGGTTTACAAGTGGCGGCGCGAGATCCAGGAGACGGTGGCCGGTGCCAAGGTGTGGGTACTCAACGGGCCGGATACGCTCGTCAAGCTCATCAAGCTGCGCGAGCAGTTGGGCGTGCAGCCCACGGGCCAGGAGTTCTTCGTCCTGGGGCGCGTGCGGATGCGGATGGGCTTTCACTGGAAGCCTGTCTTTACCACGCGGCGCACCCGCCACGGCGACGTGGCGGCTTGCCCGGACTGCGGCACGGTCATTACCGACCTCGACGGCGAGCCGGTCAACCCGGTCGCGCTCCAAGCCGAGGAGTCCCGCAGGAAGTGCGGCCACTGCGCCGCGCCCCTGTGGACACTGATCCGCCCGCGCAGCCTGTCCGGCAGCGACCAGTCCTCGGCCGTGCTCAAAGCCTTGAAGCGCATCCCGACCATCGGGGAAGTCACCGCGCAGAAGCTGATGCAGAAGTTCGGTGACGGCTTCCTGGCCTCGATGCTCGGCGACAACATCCACGAGTTCATCAACTTGATGGATGGCAACGGCGAGCTGGTGTTTTCCGACCGTCAGGCCGCGCGCATGGAGCGTGCGATGGCCAACATGGAGTTCGGCTTTGGCGAGGGCGGCTACCAACCGTCCGAGTTCATCAAGAGATACCTGCCGCAAGGCACGTTCGACCTGCTCATCGCCGACGAGGCCCACGAGTACAAGAACGGCGGCAGTGCCCAGGGCCAGGCCATGGGCGTGCTGGCGGCGAAGGCTCGTAAGACCTTGCTGCTGACCGGCACGCTGATGGGCGGCTACGGTGATGATCTCTTTCACCTGCTGTTCCGAGCCCTTCCTGGGCGGATGATCGAAGACGGCTACCGCCCGACCACGAGCGGCAGCATGACCTCGGCTGCGATGGCGTTCATGCGCGATCACGGGGTGTTGAAGGACATCTACTCCGAGAGCACCGGCACGGCTCACAAAACGGCCAAGGGCACCAAGGTATCGGTGCGCACGGTCAAGGCCCCGGGCTTCGGCCCCAAGGGCGTGCTGCGCTGCATCCTGCCGTTCACGATCTTTCTCAAGCTCAAGGACATCGGTGGCAACGTCCTGCCGCCGTATGACGAGGAGTTCCGTGAAGTCGCGATGGACACGGCGCAAGCCGCGGCCTACCGCGATCTGGCGGGTCGGCTGACCGCGGAGCTGAAACAGGCTCTGGCGCGACGCGATACGACCTTGCTGGGGGTGGTCCTCAACGTGCTGCTGGCCTGGCCGGATTGCTGCTTCCGGTCGGAGACCGTGGTGCATCCGCGCACGCGCAACACCTTGGCGTTTGTCCCGGCTCAGTTCAACGAGTTCGAGATCAGCCCCAAGGAGCGTGAGCTGATCGACATCTGCAAAGAGGAGAAGGCCCGGGGCCGTAAGGTCCTGGCCTACACGGTCTATACCGGCACGCGCGACACCACGTCGCGCCTGAAGGTGCTGCTGGAGCAGGAAGGCTTCAAGGTGGCGGTGCTGCGCGCGAGCGTGGATGCCAGCCGCCGCGAAGACTGGATCGCCGAGCAACTGGACCGTGGCATCGACGTGCTCATCACCAACCCCGAGTTGGTCAAGACGGGGCTGGACCTGCTGGAGTTCCCGACGATCGTGTTCATGCAGTCGGGCTACAACGTGTACTCGCTCCAGCAGGCGGCACGCCGCTCCTGGCGCATCGGGCAGAAGCAGCCCGTGCGCGTGATCTACCTCGGCTACGCCGGTTCCTCGCAGATGACCTGCCTGGAGCTGATGGCCAAGAAGATCATGGTCTCGCAGTCCACCTCGGGCGACGTGCCCGAATCCGGGCTCGAAGTTCTGAACCAGGACGGCGATTCCGTCGAGGTCGCACTGGCCCGGCAGCTTGTCGCCGCATGACACGTTCCACTTACGGCCCTTCGGGGCCGTTTTTTTTGCCGCTCCCGGTAAATCGGACGCTGCCTGGTTCGCATTGTTTGCTGCCGCTCGCGGCCTGAGCGGCGATGGTGAGGGCTGGATGTTTCAGGACGCCGAGCTATGTGCCCCTCTCCACCGTGGTTTCACTATCCCGAACGCCGCCTTCTGGCGGGATTTCTCGGCCTGCTGTGGTCGGTGCTGGCCGGTGGCTGCGCGACGACGACTGCGCCGGTCGCGCCCGACACCATCGCGGAAGTCTTGGCCGCGCCTGAACCCGAGGCTTCCGAGTACATCCCGGTCGTGCGCTACGCCCGCTACACACTGGTCGAACTGGCACCCATGGCGGCGCAGCGCGACCTGTTGTTGCAGACCATCGACGTGTCCATGCCCGAGGATGCCCGCGCCACGGTCGGGGATGGGCTTCGGCACGTGCTCAAACGCAGCGGCTATGGCCTGTGCCAGACCGCGCATGCCGTGATCGAGCTGTACGCGCTGCCGTTGCCGGCGGTACACCTGCACCTCGGCCCCATGACCTTGCGCGATGCGCTGCTCACGCTGGCTGGCCCGGCCTGGGAACTGCACGCGGATGACCGCGCACGGCAAATCTGCTTCGAGCGGCCCGGCGATCGCGCGGTCGCCGAGTCCCCATCCGAGCCACCCGCCACCGAGGCGGTGCAGACGTTCCCGCTGGCACCCATGGTTTCGGGAGGCCAGCCATGAACGCCCCGCAACCTGCCCAGCGATCGACCGCCGCCGTGGTGGTGCAGAGCCTGATGTGGCTCTGGTTGATCTTCCTCAGCGTCTTGGCGGCCCTGGGCTACCAGGCCCTCAGCGACCAGGCCGACCAGGAGCGGCTGGATTCCCGCCTGCAACGCCTGGAAGCGCAGGCAACTGGCT
>NZ_JBXAWS010000029.1:0-29060 GCF_057292075.1 Stenotrophomonas sp. 1L-E-5-B-C3 | reverse complement strand
CCAGTAGGGAAAGGGTGGGGTTGGGGGTTGTGCGGGTGTTTGGGGTGGTTTTGACTGTTGTGTTTGTTAGGGTGGGTGGTTTTTGCTTGTGTCTTTTCCTTCCGCTACCGCCCTCAATCCACGTGGAAGGCGAGGGTGGCCGCCACGGCCTGCTGCCATCCCGCATACAGTTTCTCGCGCCGGGCCACTTCCATCTGCGGCTCGAAGCGCCGGTCCAGCCCCCACTGCGCGGCGATCTGTTCGCGGCTGGTCCAGAACCCCACCGCCAGCCCGGCCAGATAGGCCGCACCCAGGGCGGTTGTTTCGGTCAGCCGCGGCCGCAGCAGCGGTACGCCGAGGATGTCGGCCTGGAACCCGGCCAGGAAGTCGTTGCCGATCGCACCGCCGTCGGCGCGCAGTTCGGTCAGCGCGATGCCGGCATCGGACTGCATCGCATCAAGCACGTCGCGGGTCTGGTAGGCCATCGCCTCCAGTGCCGCGCGCACGAAGTGGGCCTTGTGGGTGCCACGGGTCAGGCCGAACATCGCCCCGCGTACGTCACTGCGCCAGTAGGGTGCACCCAGGCCGACAAACGCCGGCACCAGGTACACGCCACCACTGTCGGGCACCTGCACGGCCAGCGCCTGGCTGTCGCCGGCGCGCTCGATCATGCGCAGTCCATCGCGCAGCCACTGCACCACGGAACCGGCGACGAAGATCGACCCCTCCAACGCGTACTCCACGCGCCCGTCCAGGCCCCAGGCGATGGTGGTCAGCAGGCCATTGCGCGAGCGTACCGCCTGCGCGCCGGTGTGCATCAGCATGAAGCAGCCGGTGCCATAGGTATTCTTGACCATGCCCGGCTGGAAGCAGGCCTGGCCGAACAGCGCCGCCTGCTGGTCACCGGCGATGCCGGCGATCGGAATCGGATGGTCGAAGAAGAACTGCGGCCGGGTGTGCGCGTACACCGAACTGGAGTCGCGTACCTGCGGCAGCATCGCGCGCGGGATGTCCAGAAGCGCCAGCAGGTCGTCGTCCCAGTCCAGCGTGTGGATGTTGAACAGCAGGGTGCGCGCGGCATTGCTGTAGTCGGTCACGTGCGCCTGGCCACCGCTCAGGTTCCAGACCAGCCAGCTGTCGATGGTGCCGAACAGCAGCTCGCCGCGCTCGGCACGCTGCTGCGCGCCCTCTACGTGGTCGAGGATCCACCGCACTTTGGTGGCGGAGAAATAGGCATCGATCAGCAGGCCGGTGCGCTCACGGACCAGCGCCTCATGTCCTTCGGACTTCAGCCGTTCGCAGATGGCGTGGCTCTGCCGCGACTGCCAGACGATGGCGTTGTGGATCGGCTGGCCGGTCGCGCGGTCCCAGACCACGGTGGTTTCGCGCTGGTTGGTGATGCCCAGTGCGGCGATGTGGCGCGGGTCGATCTGCCCGCGGCTGAGCAGTTCGGTCAGCGTGGCATAGACGCTGGTGAGGATCTCGCGCGGGTCATGTTCGACCCAGCCCGGCTGCGGGAAGATCTGCGCGAACTCGCGCTGCGCGCTGCCGACGATGTCGCCGGCACGGTCGAACAGGATCGCGCGCGAACTGGTGGTGCCCTGGTCGATGGCCAGCACGTAGCGGGGCGTCATGCAGCGTCTCCGGTAGCGATTGGGAAATCCTAATGCATCGGTAGCGCCGGGCCATGCCCGGCGTCACCGTGATCCGCCGGGCATGGCCCGGCGCTACCGTTGCGTCATCCACGCCTGCAGCCGCGCCGCCTGCGCGGCATCCAGCCGCAGGCCCAGCTTGCTCCGCCGCCACAGGACATCCTCGGCGCTATGCGCCCACTCATGCTCGCGCAGGAACGCCACTTCGCGTGCATGCAGGCCAGCACCGAATGCCTCGCCCAGATCGGCCATGCTCTGCGCACCCTCCAGCAACGCCACGCTGCGGCTGCCGTAGGCTTCGGCCCAGCGCCGCGCGATGTCCGCTGGCAACCACGGCGCCAAAGCGATCAGTCGCGAGCATGCCTGCCCGGCGTCACCCCAGTCACTGCCCGGTAGCGGTTCTCCCGTTGCGGTCCATGCCGCTCCCATCTGTGACAGGGCAGGGCGCAGCAGCTCCAGCGCTTCCTCGGCCAGCACCCGGTAGGTTGTCAGTTTCCCTCCCAGTATGTGCAAAGCCGGTGCCGGATCCACCTGCAGCTGCAGGCGGTAGTCGCGGCTCAGCTTCGCCGCGCGCGGGTCGGGGTCGGCCAGCAGCGGACGCACGCCGGCGAACTGCCAGACCACATCTGCCGCGCTGATCGGTTCGCGCAGATAGCGGTTGGCCGCCTCGCACAGGTAGGCGACCTCGGAAGGCAGCACGTTGCAGCGCGCCGGGTCGCCGCGGTAGTCGGTGTCGGTGGTACCCACCAGCAGGTGGTCGTGGGCGAACGGCAGCAGGAACACTACGCGGCCATCGGGCTGCTGCAGCAGGCAGGCACTGTCGTCAGGCCAGGCGCGGCGCAGCACGATGTGGCTGCCCTGCACCAGGCGCAGGGCAGGGCCGGCGCTGCGCGGCTGCATCCGATCCAACAGGCCGCCTGCCCACGGACCGGCGGCATTGACCACGGCACGGGCGATCACCGCCTGCTGCTGGCCGTCGGCTGTTTCCAGCGTCACGTGCCAGCGGCCTTGTTCGGCGCGCAGGTCGACGCAGCGGCTGTGGACCCGTACCTGTGCACCGCGTTGCGCGGCATCCAGCGCATTGAGGACGACCAGGCGCGCATCATCGACCTGTGCGTCGGCATAGCTGAACGCCTGTCGCAGCGATGGCGAGAGCTGTGCGCCCAGCGGGTCCTGATGCAGATCCAGTGCGCCCGATGCGGGGAAGGCCGGGCTGCGCGGCCCCAGGTGGTCGTACAGCCACAAGCCCATGCGCAGCAGCCAGCGTGGGCGCAGGTGCGGTTCCCAGGGCAGCACGAAACGCAGTGGCCGGACCAGGTAAGGAGCCTGTCGGCGAACAACCTCGCGTTCGCCCAAGGCCTTGCGTACCAAGCCGAACTCGCGCTGTTCCAGGTAGCGCAGGCCACCGTGGATCAGCTTGCTGCTGGCGCTGGAGGTATGCGCAGCGAGGTCGTGCTGCTCGCACAGCAGCACGCGCAGGCCACGACCGCTGGCATCACGGGCGATGCCGGCACCGTTGATGCCACCACCGATCACCAGCAGGTCGACGTCGTGCATCGCGCCTCCGCATCCTGTGTGTATGTAGAGTCGACTGTCAGTCGACTGCTCTTGTAGAGCCGAGCCATGCTCGGCTATCGAAAAAGCAGTCGACTGACAGTCGACTCTACAGAACGCGGGTGACGGAAACGACGACGGGCCCCGCAGGGCCCGTCGCGTTACATCAATGAAGCAGTTACTGCCTGGATCAGAAGCGGGCGCCGATGCCGAAGCCGACGGTCCACGGATCCATCTTGGCTTCGCCGATCTTCTCGCCGCCGACCTTCACGTCCGGGCGCGAGCGCATGTAGCGGGCGTCGGCACGGGCGAACCAGGTGGAATTGATGTTCATGTCCACGCCGATGGTGCCGATCACGCCCTTCGCATCCTTGAGGCGGATGTCGGAGCTGCTGCCGTCAGCCAGCGTTTCATTGCTGAAGCTGGACTGGTAGTAGCCCACGCCCACGAACGGACGGAACACGTTGTCGGCCTGGCCGAAGTGGTACTGACCGCTCAGTGCGACCGGCTGCTGCTCGACGTTGCCCAGGCGGGCGTTGTTCGGGCCCTTCACCTTGTGGTCGAACTTGTCGGCGGCGCCCCACAGTTCAACGGCCCAGTTGTCGTTGATGTAGTAGCTGAAGCTGACGGTCGGCGCCGGGCCGCCATCGACCTTCTTGATGCCGTCGATCGGATCGTTCTTCGGCTGCAGCAGCGCGACGCCGCCAACCACGGCAAAATGCTTGCCCGAAGCGGTATCGGTGGTGCTGCTGTCCTGGGCGAAAGCGGCCGGCGCGAATGCGGCGGAGGTCAGCAGGGCGAGACTCAGGATACGGATGGAGCGCATGGGGGTATCTCCTAATGTTTCTTGTTTTGGGCCCCCGGTTGCGGGGCGAGCACACCGTAGTCGCCCCAACATGAATCGAATCCGACGCGCGTTAAAAAATAGTTTTCCTTGTTCAGCGACTGGAGCGGAAAGCCTGTTTTCATGGGCTTTCCGACCATCAGTGGCATTCATGCAGTTGGAGAAGATGTGAGCGAAGCAACGTTGTGCATCGGCCTGCAAGCGCAGGTGAAGGCGGATTGCAGGGTGCTGCTGCTGGGCTCGATGCCCGGCGTTGCGTCATTACAGGAGCAGCGCTACTACGCCCATCCACGCAATCGTTTCTGGCCGCTGCTGGCCGATATCTGCGGCTTTGACGCAGGACTGGCCTACCCACAACGGCTGCAGGCCCTGGCGGCGGCAAAGGTCGGCCTGTGGGATGTGATCGGCCAGTGCGAGCGGCGCGGCAGCCTGGATGCGGATATCGTGCGCGGCACGGAAGTGCCCAATGCGCTGCCGGCACTGATCGCTTCGCTTCCTGAGCTGGAGCTGATCGGCTGCAACGGTGGTGCGTCGCTGCAGGCATTCCAGCGCTGGGTGTTGCCCCGCCTGGAAGCCCCGCCGACGCTGCTGGCGCTGCCATCCACCAGCCCGGCCAATGCCGCGTGGTCGTTGCCGCGCCTGCGCCTGGCCTGGCAGCCGGTGGCCGACGCACTGGCGACATGAAGCGGACATCGTCCGGACAATACGCTACCGACTGGATGCAGCCGCAACCCATGGGCAACAGCGTGTCCCGGCTGCGTGCGTACTGAAAACACCTGTAACGGTTGGCGCTGGCCCCCGCTGGCCGCACAATAGACGTTTCCCTACACCAGATTGCCGGAGTTATCCCCATGGCCGAAATCAAGGAAGCACTTGTCCCCGATATCGGTGACTACAGCGATATCCCGGTAATCGAGGTGCTTGTCGCCGTCGGCGACACGGTCAAGAAGGACCAGGGCCTGGTGACGCTGGAAAGCGACAAGGCGACCATGGAAGTGCCGTCGGCCGTGGCCGGCGTGGTCAAGGAGATCAAGGTCAAGGTCGGTGACACCCTGTCCGAGGGCAAGGTCGTGGCGCTGATCGAAGTGGCTGAAGGCGAGGCTGCCAAGCCGGCTGCTGCCGCCCCGGCACCGGCCAAGGCCGCAGCGCCGGCCGCTGCCACCCAGAGCACGCCGGCCCCGGCCGCAGCTGCGCCGGCCGCTCCGGCTGCCAGCGGTGGTGCGGTTGAAGCGCTGGTGCCGGATATCGGCGACTATTCCGGCATTCCGGTCATTGAAGTGCTGGTCGCCGTCGGCGACACGGTCAAGAAGGACCAGGGCCTGGTCACGCTGGAAAGCGACAAGGCCACCATGGAAGTGCCGTCGTCGGTGGCTGGCGTGGTCAAGGAACTGAAGGTCAAGGTCGGCGACAATCTGTCGCAGGGCAATGTGGTCGCCATCATCGAGGCCGAGGGCGCTGCCGTGCCGGCGCCGACCAAGGCAGCCGCTGCTGCCGCTCCGGCTGCCGCCGAGACCGCCACCAAGGTCGAGCCGGTCGCTGTGCCGGCGCAGCCGGACAAGCTGGCGGCCCGCGAGATCGCCTCGGCCGGTACCCCGACCAGCCCGCCGGTGCAGTTCAACGCCGATGGCGTGCTGCCGGCCAAGGTGCCGTATGCCACCCCGGCGGTGCGTGTGTTCGCCCGCGAACTGGGCGTGGACCTGCTGCAGATCAACGGCACTGAGAAGGGTGGCCGCATCACCAAGGGTGACGTGCAGAAGTTCGTCAAGGCCGCACTCAGCGGCGGCGTGCCGGCTGCCGGCGGTGCTGCTGTCGCTGCCGGGGGTGGCCTGAACCTGCTGCCGTGGCCGAAGGTCGACTTCAGCAAGTTCGGCGACGTTGAAGTGCAGCCGTTGTCGCGCATCAAGAAGATTTCCGGCGCGAACCTGGCCCGCAACTGGGCGATGATCCCGCACGTCACCCAGTTCGAACAGGCCGATATCACCGACCTGGAAGGCCTGCGCGTGGCGCTGAACAAGGAAAACGAGAAGGCCGGCATCAAGCTGACCATGCTCGCCTTCCTGATCAAGGCCAGTGCCGCGGCGCTGAAGAAGTTCCCGGAGTTCAACGCCTCGCTCGATGCCAGCGGCGAGAACCTGACCCTGAAGAAGTACTTCAACATCGGCTTCGCCGCCGACACCCCGAACGGTCTGGTCGTGCCGGTCATCCGCGACGTGGACAAGAAGGGCGTGGTGCAGATCGCGCAGGAAACCGGCGAACTGGCCAAGAAGGCGCGCGACGGCAAGCTGGGCCCGGCCGACATGAGCGGTGGCTGCTTCTCGATCAGCTCGCTGGGCGGCATCGGCGGCACCGCGTTCACCCCGATCGTCAATGCACCGGAAGTGGCCATCCTCGGCGTCTCCAAGTCGTCCATCCAGCCGGTCTGGAACGGCAAGGAATTCGCACCGAAGCTGATGCTGCCGCTGTCGCTGAGCTACGACCACCGCGTCATCGACGGCGCCCTGGCCGCACGCTTCACCACGTACCTGTCGCAGGTACTGGCCGACATGCGCCGCGTGCTGCTGTAAGGCACCGCTTCGCCCCCACCGTGCGGCCGCAGCCCCTGGCGCGGCCGCGTGAACAGATGCAGTGACAGCCCACCGGCACCGCCGGGCGGGCACGAGGAAAACCCACCATGGCCACGATTGAAGTCAAGGTTCCCGACATCGGCGATTACAGCGATGTGCCGGTGATCGAAGTGTTGGTCGCCGTCGGCGACACGGTGAAGAAGGATCAGGGTCTGGTGACCCTGGAATCGGACAAGGCCACCCTGGAAGTGCCGTCCTCGGCTGCCGGCGTGGTCAAGGAAATCAAGGTCAAGCTGGGCGACACCCTGTCCGAAGGCGCCGTGGTCGTGGTGCTGGACGCCGAAGGTGCCGCCGAAGCCCCGGCCAAGGCCGCCGCGCCGGCCCCGGCAGCGGCCGCTCCGGCCAGCAAGCCGCCGGTGACCCCGTCGCACCGCGCCCCGGCTGAACCTGCTGCGCCGAAGCCAGCGCTGTCCAGCGGCAAGCAGGCCGACATCGAATGCGAAATGGTCGTGCTGGGCTCCGGCCCGGGCGGCTACACCGCTGCCTTCCGCGCCGCAGACGTCGGCCTGGATACGGTGCTGGTCGAGCGCTACGCCAGCCTCGGCGGCGTCTGCCTCAATGTCGGCTGCATCCCGTCCAAGGCGCTGCTGCACGCCGCAGCGGTCATCGACGAAGTGGCCCACGCTGGTGATTTCGGCGTCGAGTTCGGCAAGCCGACCATCACCCTGGACAAGCTGCGCCAGTACAAGGAAAAGGTCGTCAACCAGCTGACCAAGGGCCTGGCCGGCATGGCCAAGCAGCGCAAGGTCCGCAGCGTGCAGGGCGTCGGCAAGTTTGTCTCTGCCAACGAGCTGGAAATCACCGCGGCTGACGGCAGCACCCAGCTGCTGCGCTTCCAGAAGTGCATCATCGCCGCCGGTTCGCAGGCAGTGAAGCTGCCGAACTTCCCGTGGGACGACAAGCGCGTGATGGATTCCACCGACGCGCTGGAACTGGCCGAAGTGCCGGGTTCGCTGCTGGTTGTCGGCGGCGGCATCATCGGCCTGGAAATGGCCACCGTGTATGGCGCGCTGGGCAGCAAGGTCACCGTGGTCGAGTTCATGGACCAGCTGATGCCGGGCGCCGACAAGGACCTGGTCAAGCCGCTGGCTGACCGCCTGAAGAAGCAGGGCATCGACGTGCACCTGAAGACCAAGGCCTCCGGCGTCAGCGCCGATGCCAAGGGCATCACCGTGACCTTCGAAGCCGCCGAGGAAGGCCAGTCGCCCGCGCTGGCGCAGGGCACCTTCGACCGCGTGCTGGTGGCTGTTGGCCGCTCGCCGAACGGCAAGAAGATCGATGCCGAGAAGGCCGGCGTGCAGGTCACCGACCGTGGCTTCATCCCGGTCGATCGCCAGATGCGCACCAACGTGCCGCATATCTTTGCCATCGGCGATATCGTCGGCAACCCGATGCTGGCCCACAAGGCCACGCACGAGGGCAAGCTGGCCGCCGAAGTGGCTGCCGGCCACAAGAAGGAATGGGTGGCCCGCGTGATCCCGTCGGTGGCCTACACCAACCCGGAAATCGCCTGGGTCGGCGTGACCGAGACCGAAGCCAAGGCCAAGGGCCTGAAGGTCGGCGTGGCCAAGTTCCCGTGGGCCGCCAGCGGCCGCGCTATCGGCATCGGCCGCACCGAGGGCTTTACCAAGCTGATCTTCGACGAAGAGTCCCACCGCATCATCGGTGGTGCCATCGTTGGCGTGCATGCCGGTGACCTGCTGGCCGAAATCGGCTTGGCCATCGAGATGGGTGCCGAAGCCGAAGACATCGGCCACACCATCCATGCCCACCCGACGCTGAGCGAATCGGTGGCGATGGCCTCGGAAATCTACGACGGCACGATCACCGATCTGTACATGCCGAAGAAGAAGTAAGGCGCCCGCGCCGTTCCGAACGAAAAGCCCCGGCCTCTGCCGGGGTTTTTTTGTTGGCTGCGGGGAGGTCTTCGGCTGTTGTCATCGCGAGGGTCCGGGCCACTGCGCGGGTGGCAGGCATTTCGACAAATGTCCCCCGTCGCCCGCCTGCGGCGGTCGCCTCCTCCTTTACTTTGTCGAAATGCCTGCCACCCGCGCAGCGGCTCGGCTTGCGGAAAGTAGAGCCACTGCCACTGCAAAGGCCGCGTGGATGCCTGACACGCGGGGGGAGAGGGGCTTGCGTGCGAAGTAAAGGAGGAGGTGACGGCCGCAGGCCGGCGCCGGGGGACATTCGCACGCAAGCCCCTCTCCCCCCAGCGCTCGACCAACCTACTTCTCTGCTCGACGATGCAAAGAAAAAGCGCGGCCCCGATGTTCCGGAGGCCGCGCCAGGAGAGAGAGTGCCGTGGAAGGGGCGGGGGATCAGAACACGAAGCTGACGCCGGCCACAGGGCCCTTGAACTCCTGCTTCAGGCCGATGGTGCCGTCGCTGCCCTTCTTGTCCGCGTCGAGCTTGAACCAGTCGTAGCCAGCGAACACACCGAAGTTCTTCGTGAAGCGGTAATCGACGATGGCGTTGGCGCGGCTCAAGTCGCCCTTGTAGTCATCGAAGCTGCCCCAGCGGGTGTTGAGGTACTGGCCCTGCAGCGTGATCATCCACTTCTCCGACGGCGTGAAGCTCAGGCGCGCACCAACCACCGGAGCGACGCCGTCGGTCTTCTCGTTGAGGAACTGTCCCTCATAGACGGTACCCAGATCGGCGTAGGCCTTGCTGCTGACCTTGGCGTACTCGGCACCCAGCTGCAGGCCGAGGTCGAAGGTATCGGTGTCCACCACCGAGTAGTCATAGACCAGGCTGGCGACCTGGTACTTCAGCTCGCCCTTGACGAAGCTGCCGGACGGCACGTTGACGTCACCGAAGGAAATGTCCTGGCCAAGGGTCTCGCGGCGGTCCTTGTCGTACTTGAAGTAGTTGAACAGCAGGCGCTGGCGGTTGCTGATGCGGAACATGCCGTCGATGCGCGGCTCCCATTCCTTGCCCCCCAGCTTGAAGTCCTCGGAGAAACCGATGTCCTGGCCGGCGACGTTGGTCTTGCCGCGAAGGGTGTTGTCCGAGTCGATGTTCATCGCACCCAGGCGCAGGGCGAAGCGGTCATCGCCTTCAGCGGCGTGGGCGGCTGTGGCGAACGAAGCGCCGGCGGCGAGCAGAGAAAGGGCGAGCAGGGTGGGTACGGGGCGCATCGAAGAGTCCTTGCAGTGGTTCATCAGAATGAAGACCACTGTGCCGGACGGCGCCGTCCACCATCCGTGAACGTATGGTCCACGGCATGTGCACGGTTCAGCGCTGTCGCGACGATGCAAAAAAGATGGCCCCGGAGCGGGGCTTCGGGGCCATCGTGGGACCTGCGGGGCGAAGCGTCGACGAGGTTGCTGCAGGCAGGTCGAAAGATCGGACCGGCACGCTGCGGCGAAAGTTCCGTGGCCTGCGACCAAAGTTCAATGCTGCGCTGCAACATCGCGCGGACGTCATTGTCCCCCGGGTGGCACGCAAAAATGTAAGCGCTACCGCAACTTGCGGCTTCCCGGGATGAACAGGCAGCGGTTGTCTCGCAAATTGTCCCATTGCTATAATTTGGCGGCTCGATGAGGCCCCCCTTGCTGTAGTCGCCTCAGCCTTCCACTTGCAACCACGCGGGACGTCCTGTGCTGAACTCCGTTGATGCGGGTCGGCGACTGATGCTGCGCGCCGCGGTCTACCCGCTGGCCGCAGTGGCTGTCCTGGCCCTGGCCTTCCTGCTGGTTGGTCCGAAGTATGCCCTCGGCGCGCTGGCGTCCGGTGTGGCCATTTCGGCCGGTGGCTGGGTTGCGGCACGGATGGCACTGGGCGGTGGGGCACTGGCCGCAGGATCGGCGATGGCTCGCCTGATCATTGCGATCGTCGCCAAGTGGGTGGTGGTATTCGGCGTCCTGCTGGTGGGGTTCCTGGTCTTCAAGCTGCCTGCATTGGCGCTGTTGGCCGGTATCGCCGTCGGTCTGATGTTCCAGGTCCTGGCCATGGCCAGGCGTTGACAGAATTCAATTAACTAAGGTTCCGGACACATGGCGGGCGAGGCTCTAACCCCTACCAGCTACATCCAGCATCACCTGCACAACCTGACCGCGCCGGTCGGCAAGGGTGAGGGTATGTTCTGGCACATCCACGTCGACACCTTCCTCACCGCGGTCCTGATGGGCCTGGTGATTGTTGTCGCGTTCTGGCTGGGAACCCGCAAGGCCACCGCCGGCGTGCCGGGCAAGTGGCAGGCTTTCGTCGAGATCTGCCTGGAGTTCGTCGACCGCCAGGCCAAGGACACCTACCACGGCAAGAGCAAGCTGGTGACGCCGATCGCCATCACGATCTTCTTCTGGATCCTGATGATGAATCTGCTGAAGATGATCCCGGCCGATTTCATCGCCAAGCCGCTGGAATGGGCGGGCGTCCACTACTGGAAGCCGGTGCCGACCGCTGACGTCAATGCCACCCTGGGCATGGCCTTCAGCGTGTTCTTCCTGATGCTGTTCTTCGCGCTGAAGTCCAAGGGCCTGCTCGGCTTCATCAAGGAATTCCTGACGGCGCCGTTCGGCAAGTGGATGATGCCGTTCAACCTGATCCTCAACATCGTCGAGTGGCTGAGCAAGCCGATTTCTCTGGCGATGCGACTGTTCGGCAACATGTTCGGCGGCGAAATCGTGTTCCTGCTGATCTGGGTGCTGGGTGGTGCCGGTTTCTTCGGTGCCATTGCCGGTGGTGCGTTCGGCCTCGGCTGGATGCTGTTCCACCTGCTGGTGATCCCGCTGCAGGCCTTCATCTTCATGATGCTGTCGATCGTGTACCTGAGCCTGTCGGAAGACGCTCACTGAGTTTCAAGCTTCAACGCGTTTCAACCTTCATCCGTTTCATCACCCTTAGCAACTTAAGTTCCTGGAGATAACCATGTACTTCGCCGTCCTGACCAACTTCGCGCAGATTCAGAGCTCCACCGCCCTTGCCGTCGGCATCATGATCGGCCTGGCCGCGCTGGGCGCCGGTCTGGGTCTGGCCATCATGGCTGGTAAGTTCCTGGAGTCGGCCGCCCGCCAGCCGGAACTGATCCCGGTCCTGCAGGTGCGCATGTTCATCACCGCTGGCCTGATCGACGCCGCGTTCATCATCTCGGTCGCCGTCGGCCTGCTGCTGGCCTTCGCCAACCCGCTGTCGGCTGCCTTTGCTGGCGCCGTCACCAAGGCTCTGGCCGGCTGATACAGCGGTTTGAGACGACCGGGTGCTGATGCACCCGGTTTCGGATGAAGGCCGGATGCGCCGCTTCGGCGGCGCGTCCACCCCGAAACCAGCGATCGAGCTAACCATGAATATCAATTTCACCCTTCTTGCGCAGGCGCTCGCCTTCGCTGGTCTCATCTGGATCATCGCGACCAAGATCTGGCCGCCGCTGATGAACGCGATCGAAGAGCGCCAGCAGAAGATTGCTGAAGGCCTCGCTGCTGCCGACCGCAGCCAGAAAGATCTGGCCCAGGCGCAGGAGAAGGTCAACGAAGCGCTGAAGGAAGCCCGCACCAAGGCCAACGAGATCATCGATCAGGCCCACGCGCGTGCCAACCAGATCGTTGATGCTGCCCGTACCGAAGCGATCACCGAAGCCACCCGTCAGAAGGATCTGGCCCAGGCTGAGATCGACGCCGCCGCCAATCGTGCCCGTGAAGATCTGCGCAAGCAGGTGTCCGCGCTGGCCGTGACCGGTGCCGAAAAGCTGCTCAAGCGCGAAATCGACGCCAACGCCCACAAGGCGCTGCTCGACGAGCTGGCCTCGGAGATCTAAGGATGAGCCAGGCCCTCACGCTTGCCCGCCCGTACGCCCGCGCCGCGTTCGCGACCGCGCGCGACGAAGGCGCGTTCGCGCCGTGGTCGGACGCCCTCGCGTTCTCCGCCCACGTCGCCGCCGACCCGCGCGTGGCGGCCCTGCTCGCCAACCCGGAGCTGGGCCGTGACGACGCCGTCGCCCTGCTGGCGCCGGTGACCCACGGCGAGACCTACTCGCGCTTCCTGGCCATCCTGGCCGAATCGCATCGTCTGCCGCTGCTGCCGGAAATCTCCGGCATGTTCGACGCCCTGCGCGCCGATGCCGAGCACGTGGTCAAGGCCAACGTGACCTCTGCCGCCGAACTCTCGGCCGGTGAACTGGACGCGATCAAGACCGCGCTGCGCAAGCGCTTCAACCGCGAGGTCGAAGTGACCACCGCGGTCGACGCCTCGCTGATCGGTGGCGCCGTGATCGACGCCGGTGACGTGGTCATCGATGGTTCGCTGAAGGGCAAGCTGGCCCGTCTGCAGACCGCGCTCGCTAACTGAATTCATTTAACGTCCGGCCCCGCTGCCGGCACTAGGACTTGACGATGGCAACCACGCTCAACCCCTCCGAAATCAGCGAACTGATCAAGAACCGCATCGAGAAGGTCAAGCTGGCCGCGGAATCGCGCAACGAAGGCACCGTGACCAGCGTGTCCGACGGCATCGTGCGCATCTTCGGTCTGGCCGACGTGATGCAGGGCGAAATGATCGAACTGCCGAACAACAGCTTCGCCCTGGCCCTGAACCTGGAGCGCGACTCGGTCGGCGCCGTGGTCCTGGGCGGCTACGAGCACCTGCGCGAAGGCGACGTTGCCAAGACCACCGGCCGCATCCTGGAAGTGCCGGTTGGTCCGGAACTGCTGGGCCGCGTCGTCAATGCCCTGGGCGAGCCGATCGATGGCAAGGGCCCGCTGGGTACCGACCTGACCGCTCCGGTGGAGCGCGTTGCACCGGGCGTGATCTGGCGCAAGTCGGTCGACCAGCCGGTGCAGACCGGTTACAAGTCGGTCGACTCGATGATCCCGATCGGCCGTGGCCAGCGTGAGCTGATCATCGGCGACCGCCAGACCGGCAAGACCGCGATGGCCATCGATGCGGTGATCAACCAGAAGGGCACCGGCATCAAGTGCGTGTACGTTGCGATCGGCCAGAAGGCTTCGACCATCGCCAACATCGTGCGCAAGCTTGAAGAGAACGGCGCGCTGGCACACACCGTCGTGGTTGCCGCCACTGCTTCCGAATCGGCTGCCATGCAGTACATCAGCGCCTACTCGGGCTGCACCATGGGTGAGTACTTCATGGACCGCGGCGAAGACGCGCTGATCGTGTACGACGATCTGTCCAAGCAGGCCGTTGCCTACCGCCAGATCTCGCTGCTGCTGAAGCGCCCGCCGGGCCGTGAAGCCTACCCGGGTGACGTGTTCTACCTGCACTCCCGTCTGCTCGAGCGCGCTGCCCGCGTGTCCGAGGAGTACGTCGAGAAGTTCACCGAAGGCAAGGTCACCGGCAAGACCGGTTCGCTGACCGCGCTGCCGATCATCGAAACCCAGGCGGGCGACGTTTCCGCGTTCGTTCCGACCAACGTGATCTCGATCACCGACGGCCAGATCTTCCTGGAAACCGACCTGTTCAACGCCGGCATCCGCCCGGCCGTGAACGCCGGTATCTCGGTGTCGCGCGTCGGTGGCTCGGCCCAGACCAAGATCATCAAGAAGCTGTCGGGCGGCATCCGCATCTCGCTGGCCCAGTACCGTGAGCTGGCTGCGTTCGCGCAGTTCGCCTCGGACCTGGACGAAGCGACCCGCAAGCAGCTGGAGCGTGGCCAGCGCGTCACCGAGCTGATGAAGCAGAAGCAGTACGCGCCGATGTCGATCGCCAACCAGGCGCTGTCGATCTACGCCGTCAACGAGGGCTACCTCGACGACGTGCCGGTCAACAAGCTGCTGGCGTTCGAAGAAGGCCTGCACGCCCACTTCGCCAACACCCAGGGCGAGCTGATCAACAAGGTCAACGCCACCGGCGGTTGGGACAACGACATCGAAGGTGCCTTCAAGAAGGGCATCGCCGAGTTCAAGACCACCGGCAGCTGGTAAGACGAACGTGTGGCGGGGCCTGGCCCCGCCACACCGTTGAATGCAGTGGGGCAGAGCCCCGCTCTACGGGAATCAAAGATGGCAAGCGGACGCGAAATCAAAACCAAGATCAAGAGCGTGCAGAACACCCGCAAGGTGACGCGCGCCCTGGAAATGGTCTCGGCCTCCAAGATCCGCAAGGCGCAGGATCGGATGAAGACCTCGCGTCCGTACGCGCAGGCGATGAAGCAGGTGATCGGCCACCTGGCGCAGGCCAGTACCGACTACCAGCATCCGTTCCTGGTCGAGCGCGAGCAGGTCAAGCGGGTCGGTTTCATCGTGATCTCTTCCGATCGCGGCCTGGCTGGCGGCCTCAACAACAACCTGTTCCGCAAGCTCCTGGGTGAAGCCAAGGCCTGGCAGGACAAGGGTGCCGAAGTGGACATGGTGACGATCGGCCAGAAGGCGTCGACCTTCTTCCGCCGGGTCAAGGTCAACATGGTCGGCAGCGTGACCCACATCGGTGACGTGCCGAAGCTGGAATCGCTGATCGGCGTGATCAAGGTCATGCTCGATGCCTTCACCGAAGGCAAGATCGATCGCGTGTACCTGGTCTACAACCGCTTCATCAATACGATGACGCAGAAGGCCAGCTTCGATCAGCTGTTGCCGTTGCCGGCCGCCGAGAAGCAGGTCGCCCATCACGACTGGGACTACCTGTACGAACCCGATGCCGCGACCGTGCTCGAGCACGTGATGACGCGTTACATCGAATCGCTGGTGTACCAGGCGCTGCTGGAGAACGTCGCGTCCGAACATGCCGCACGCATGGTCGCGATGAAGTCGGCCAGCGACAACGCCAACAAGCTGATCGGCGATCTGCAGCTCGTCTACAACAAGGCGCGCCAGGCAGCGATCACCCAGGAAATTTCCGAAATCGTCGGCGGCGCGGCAGCAGTCTGACCGCGTTCGTTCAAAGCACACATTTAGAGGATGCAGCAATGAGTCAGGGCAAGATCGTTCAGATCATCGGCGCCGTCGTCGACGTCGAATTCCCGCGTGAGTCGGTGCCGAAGGTGTATGACGCACTGAAGGTGGAAAACACCGAGATCACCCTTGAAGTCCAGCAGCAGCTGGGCGACGGCGTGGTCCGTTGCATCGCGCTGGGTTCCACCGATGGCCTGAAGCGCAACCTGGTTGCGGTCAACACCGGCCGTGGCATCTCGGTGCCGGTCGGCGCCGGTACCCTGGGCCGCATCATGGACGTGCTTGGCCGTCCGATCGACGAAGCCGGCCCGGTGGCCGCCAGCGACAGCTGGGAAATCCACCGCGACGCGCCGTCGTACGAAGACCAGTCCCCGGCCACCGAGCTGCTGGAAACCGGCATCAAGGTCATCGACCTGATGTGCCCGTTCGCCAAGGGCGGCAAGGTCGGCCTGTTCGGCGGCGCCGGCGTCGGCAAGACCGTCAACATGATGGAACTGATCAACAACATCGCCAAGGCGCACAGCGGTCTGTCCGTGTTCGCCGGCGTGGGTGAGCGTACCCGTGAGGGCAACGACTTCTACCACGAGATGAAGGACTCCAACGTCCTGGACAAGGTCGCGATGGTGTACGGCCAGATGAACGAGCCGCCGGGCAACCGTCTGCGCGTTGCGCTGACCGGCCTGACCATGGCCGAGTACTTCCGCGACGAGAAGGACGAGAACGGCAAGGGCAAGGACGTGCTGCTGTTCGTCGACAACATCTACCGCTACACCCTGGCCGGTACCGAAGTGTCGGCACTGCTGGGCCGCATGCCGTCGGCAGTGGGTTACCAGCCGACCCTGGCCGAGGAAATGGGCGTCCTGCAGGAGCGCATCACCTCGACCAAGAACGGTTCGATCACCTCGATCCAGGCCGTCTACGTTCCCGCGGATGACTTGACCGATCCGTCGCCGGCGACCACCTTCGCCCACCTGGATTCGACCGTGACCCTGTCGCGTTCGATCGCCTCGCTGGGTATCTACCCGGCAGTCGACCCGCTGGATTCCACCAGCCGCCAGATGGACCCGCTGGTCATCGGCCACGAGCACTACGACACCGCCCAGCGCGTCCAGCAGACCCTGCAGAAGTACAAGGAACTGAAGGACATCATCGCCATCCTGGGCATGGACGAACTGTCCGAAGAAGACAAGCAGGCCGTGTCGCGCGCACGCAAGATCGAACGCTTCTTCAGCCAGCCGTTCCACGTGGCCGAAGTGTTCACCGGCTCGCCGGGCAAGTACGTGTCGCTGAAGGACACCATCCGTGGCTTCAAGGCCATCGTCGATGGCGAGTACGACCACCTGCCGGAGCAGGCGTTCTACATGGTCGGCAGCATCGAAGAAGCGGTCGAGAAGGCCAAGAAGATGGCCGAGAAGGCCTGATGCGGCGGGGACAGGCTTCGGCCTGTCCCATCCGTGACACGGGGTGGGCCTGCGCCCACCGCTGCGGAAACCCCTGCGGTGGGTAACACCCGCCCCCTAGCGAAGAGAGTTCCATGAGCACCATCCGTTGCGACATCGTCAGCGCCGAGCAGGAAATCTTCCGTGGTGAAGCGACCCTGGTCGTGGCCACCGGTGAGCTGGGCGAACTGGGCATCGCGCCCAAGCACGCGCCGCTGATCACCCGCCTGAAGCCGGGCAAGGTGGTGGTGACCACGCCGAACGGCGAGCAGCTGGATTTCGCCATTTCCGGCGGCATCCTGGAAGTGCAGCCGCAGGTCGTGACCGTGCTGGCCGACACCGCGATCCGCGCACAGGACATCGACGAAGCCTCGGTCCGCAAGGCCAAGGAAGAAGCCGAGCGCATCCTGGCCAATCGCGGCGAAGCGATGGAAGTGGCCGAAGCCCAGCAGAAGCTGGCTGAAGCTGTTGTCCAGCTGCAGGCGCTGGAGCGCCTGCGCAAGACCCTCAAGCACTGAGGTTTCTCGCGCTGCATCCACGAGAACGCCGGCCCTGCGCCGGCGTTTTTGTTTGGCTGGTGGGGCAGGGCCGACTGGGTAGAGTCGACTGTCAGTCGACTATCGCGCGCAGCGCGGGATTTTCGCGGTCTGATGGAAGAGCAGTCGACTGACAGTCGACTCTACCGATCCCGATCCCTGCGCCGCGTCAGCGATACACCACGTAGCGCATCAGCAGGAAGGACGCGCCGGCCAGCCCGCCTTCCACCAGTGGCTTGGCCAGCCAGGTGTACTGCAGGCCCAGTGTGTGGTCGACCAGGCTTACCAGCAGTGTGCTGGCCACGGTCAACAGCAGCCACAGCCCGAAGAAGCGCGCGAAGCGCCTCCAGCCCAGTTTGTGCGTGCCTGCCTCGGCAAAGGTGTAACGGCCGTTGAGCCAGAAGCCCAGCAGCATCCCGGCCAGGCGTCCGGCGACGTTGGCCGGTACTATCGGCAACCCCAGCGCGGTGGTGACAACGAACACCAGCCAGTCAACCAGCAGCTGCATGAGCCCGATGACGAGGTAGGTGCTTCCCTGGCGGACGAGGGTCATGGGCGTGGTGAAGGCAGGAGGACATCCATGTTAACGGCCTACGCTCTAGAATCACGGGCAACGAACCACGGATTGCCGCTCCCATGACCCAACCCCTGCACGTCATCATCCTCGCCGCCGGCGCCGGCAAGCGCATGAAATCGGTGCTGCCGAAGGTGCTGCAGCCGATCGCCGGCCAGCCGATGCTGGCGCACGTGATCGCGGCCGCCCGCGAACTGGAACCGGCGGCGATCCATGTGGTCTATGGCCATGGTGGTGAAGCGGTGCGCCAGCACTTCGCCGGCCAGCCCGACCTGCAGTGGGCCGAGCAGGCGCAGCAGCTGGGCACCGGCCATGCGGTCGCCCAGGCGATGCCGCAGGTGCCCGATGCCGCACAGGTGCTGGTGCTGTACGGCGACGTGCCGCTGATCCGCGCACAGACCCTGCGTGACCTGTTGGCGCAGCCCGGTCGGCTGGCCGTGCTGGTGGCCGAGATGGATGATCCGACCGGATATGGCCGCGTGCTGCGCGACGCCGAGGGCAAGGTCGGCTCGATCGTCGAGCAGAAGGACGCCAACGACGACCAGCTGCGCGTACGCACGATCAATACCGGCATCATCGCCGCCGAATCCACCGCGCTGCGCCGTTGGCTGTCGCAGCTGTCGAACAGCAATGCACAGGGCGAGTACTACCTCACCGACGTGTTCGCCTTCGCCGCGCATGAGTACACCCCGGCCGAGATGGCGCTGGTGGCTGATGCACAGGAAGCCGAAGGTGCAAACGATCCCTGGCAGCTGTCGCAGCTGGAGCGCGCCTGGCAGCGCCGCGCCGTGCGCGCTTTGTGCGCGCAGGGTGCGCGCGTGCGTGATCCGGCGCGCCTGGACATCCGCGGTACTGTCAGTGTCGGCAACGACGTGCTGATCGATGTTGACGTCGTGCTCGAGGGCAACATCGTGCTGGGCGATGGCGTGACCATTGGACCGTTCAACCGGCTGAAGGACGTCAATCTCGGCCCGGGCACCGAAGTGCGTGCGCACTGCGACCTGGAAGGCGTGATCACCGAAGGTGCTGCGCAGGTAGGGCCGTTCGCCCGCCTGCGCCCCGGTACCGTGCTGGCCGACGGCGTGCACGTGGGCAACTTCGTCGAGACCAAGAAGGTCACCCTGGGAGTGGGCAGCAAGGCCAACCACCTGACCTACCTGGGCGACGCGGTGATCGGCAGCAAGGTGAACATTGGTGCCGGCACCATCACCTGCAACTACGACGGCGTCAACAAGTCGACCACCACCATCGGCGACAACGCTTTCATCGGTTCCAACAGTTCGCTGGTAGCACCGGTGACCATTGGCGACAGCGCGACGATTGCCGCCGGTTCGGTCATCACCCGCGACGCCCCGGATGGCAAGCTGACCCTGGCACGTGCACGACAGGAAACCATCGATGGCTGGAAGCGCCCGCTCAAGAAGTCCTGAGCCACGTGCAGCGCGCGCCGAAGAGCTCGGTGCGCTGCCTGCCATTGAGCAACGTGCCGGCGAACTGCTGAAAGGTCATCCGGCCTACACGGTGTTCGCCGGCCATGGGCTGGACCTGCAGACCCTGCAGGAGGGCTTGCAGCGCGGTCAGTTGTGGGTGGTCGATGCAGCTGATGGTGGCGTTGCGGGTTACCTGCTGGCCGGCGAACTGTGCGGTGAGTTCCATGTGCTGCAGATGGACGTGGATCCCACGCACGCGCGGCGTGGCCACGGCCGTGCATTGCTGCGCCACGCAATGGCGCAGGCGAGGGGCGGGGGCTACGCAGCCGCGGTGCTGACCACGCTGTCCGACGTGCCGTGGAATGCGGCCTTCTATGCCAGCGAAGGGTTCGCGGTAGTGCCGCAGGCGGAGTGGAACGATGGCCTGCGCGCGGTGATGGCCGAAGAGGCCGCGCTGGGGTTCCCGATGAACCTGCGGGTGGTGATGCGGCGCGTCTGGTAGCTGCCGGCCTTGGTCGGCACATCCGCGCATGGCGTGGATCTTCCCGCTCAACCCACCGGCAACAGGATCGACACGCACAACCCGCCATCGCCGCGATTCTGCAGTGATACCCGGCCGCCATGCGCTTCCACGATCTCGCGGGTCAAGGCCAGGCCCAATCCGGTGCCGTTGCGCTTGGTCGAATAGAACGGCATCAACGCGTTCTGCAGCACCTGCTCGTTCATGCCCTTGCCACGGTCGAGTACGTCCAGGCGCAGCCACTGCGGCAACCGCGTCAGCTGCACCTGCACATCGTCGTTCGGCGGATCAGCCTCGGCGCAGGCTTCATGTGCGTTCTTCAGCAGGTTCAACAGCGCCTGCCCGAACTGTGCGATGTCGATGCGGCTGCTCAGTTCCTCGTCCGGCTCGTGCTCCATGCCGAACGGAATCTGTTGGCGCATGCTGGACAGGAACGGTGCCCAGTGCACGGTCTGCAACTGCGGTTGCGGCAGCTTGGCAAAGCGCGCATAGCCGCGGATGAAACCTTCCAGGTGGCGCGCACGGTCTTCGATGGTGGTGAAGATCTCCGGCAGCCGATCAAAGCGTTCGCGCTGCACCAGCACACCGCCGGAATGGGCCAGCGATGCGATCGGCGCCAGCGAGTTGTTGAGCTCGTGGCTGATCACCCGGATCACCTTCTTCCAGGTCTGCACTTCCTGGCGCCGCAGCTCGGCGGTCAGCAGACGCACCAGCAGCAGGTCATGCGGTCGGCCGTTGAGCTGGAAGGCGCGCCGCGACAGGTGGTAGACCTGCTCGTCGTCCTCATCACCATCCTCTCCCTCGGCGTGTACTGCGAACAGGCTGTCGCCGCCACGGGCGATGGCATCGCGCAGCTCCACCGGCACCTGTTCCAGCACCTCTTCCAGGCGCTGGCCTTCCAGCTTCCAGCCGCCGTGCAGCAGCTTGCGCGCGGCCAGGTTGGAAAACACCACGCGGGCGATGCCATCGCCACCGGAAGCGATCAGCAGCATTGCCACCGGCGTGTTCTGCACCATGGTGTCCAGCAGCAGCTCGCGCTGCACCAGGCCCTGTCGCTGCGCGCGCAGCACATCACCCAGCTCGCGGTGGGCTTCTACCAGGTCACCCAGTTCATCGTTGCCGGGCCAGTACACGCCGAAGTTGTACTCGCCATCGCGGTAGCTGCTGGTGGTGCCGGACAGGGCGCGCATCAGCGAACGTACCGGCGCGGTGGCGCGACGCAGGGTCCACCACATCAGCGACAGCAGGACCAGCGCCGACACCGTGGTAACCACCCAGCCATGGTCCATCCAGTACGCCAGCAGCCATGGCAAGGCGGCGGCCAGCGCCAGCACCGGCAGCAGGCGCAGGAACAGGCGGAAGGTGAACGAGCGCCGTTTCATTCGCGTGGGATGCCGTGGCGATCCATCCGCCGGTACAGCGCCTGCCGGCTCAGGCCGAGTTCGGCGGCGGCCTGCGCGATGACGCCGTGGTTGCGCGCCAGTACGTCTTCGATGCGCGCGCGGTCGGGATCATTGCCCACGCTGGGCGCCGGGCGCGGAGCGGCGGCTGCACGCGGCAGGTTGAGATCAGCTACTTCGATGCGGTTGCCGGTGGCCAGCAGTTCGGCGCGCTGGATCACGTTGCGCAGCTCGCGCACGTTGCCCGGCCAGGGGTGCCGCTGCAGGGCAGCGGTGGCAGCACTGGACAGCGGCTTGCCAGCGGTCAGGAAGCGCTCGGCCAGCGGCACGATGTCGCCCGCGCGCTCGGCCAGCGGCGGCAGCACCAGTTCCACCGTATTGAGGCGGTAATAGAGGTCTTCGCGGAAGCTGCCCTCGCGGATCATCGCTGGCAGGTCGGCGTTGGTCGCACTGACCACGCGTACCTTGACCTGGCGTTCGCGGTTGGAGCCCAGCCGCTCGAAGCGGCCGGTTTCGAGCACGCGCAGCAGTTTCATCTGCCCGCCCAGCGACAGGTTGCCGATCTCATCCAGGAACAGGGTGCCACCATCGGCGGCTTCGAACTTGCCTTCGCGTGCCTTGTTGGCGCCGGTGTAGGCACCGGCCTCGGCACCGAACAGTTCGGCCTCGATCAGTTCCGACGGCAGCGCACCGCAGTTGACCGTGATGAACGGTCCTTTGGCCACCAGCGAATTGGCCTGGATGATCTGCGCGATCTTTTCCTTGCCCGCACCATTGGGGCCGGTGATCAGCACCGGCAGTTCCGAGCGCGCGACCTGGCAGGCCAGGGCAATGACGCGCTCGCTGGCCGGATCGGCAAAGACCGCGCCGCACAGGTCGTACTTCTCTTCCAGCGCATTGCGCTGACGCAGTTCACGGCTGCGGCGCCGGTCCAGTTCGCGACGCGCCTCGGACAGTTCCAGCAGGTTGTTGACGGTGGTCAGCAGCTTGCGGTCGTCCCACGGCTTGGCCAGGTAGTCGGCGGCACCGGCCTTGACCAGGTCCACCGCGCTGCTCAGGTGGGTCCAGGCGGTGAGCAGGATCACCGGCAGGTCCGGATGGCGTGCGCGGATCTGCGCGAACAAGGCCTCACCTTCTTCCCCGGAGGTTGTGTCCTCGCTGAAGTTCATGTCCTGGATGACCAGGTCGACCGCCTGCGATTCCAGCAGCGCCAGCCCCTCGGTCGGGCTCTGCGCCTGCAGGGTGTCGATGTCGTGCAGGGAGAACAGCACATCCAGTGCGGTGCCTACACTGGCGTTGTCGTCGATGATCAGGATCGAAGGCATCAAGCGGTTCTGCAGAAAGGGATGGGCGGCGCCGATGGAGCCGATCGTGTCCACGCACCGGGAGAGCCCGGCGCCACCCATCAAGCATAGCCAAACCCGTGGCCGCAGGGGCAGGCGGGGTCAGCGCCGCGCTGGCGGAGGGGGTGGTGCCGGTGGAGGCGGAGCGACCAGCGCCAGGCGCCAGGCAGCCGCATTCACCGGGACTGTCATTTCGCGCCTGTCGCGGCGCAGCAACAGATAGACGGTGGGGCCGGTGGCGTGGCGCAGGGCGCCGGCAAGGTGCTCGACCCGGCGCACCGCAGTGTCGTCCACGCGCAGGATGCGATCGCCGCTGCGCACGCCGAAGCGGGCCTCTGGGCTGGCGGCGTCCACATGCACCTGGCCCTCGGTCGAGCGCAGTGCCAGCCGTGCATCATCCTGGCGCCATTCCAGCGTCTGCGAGTTGCCACCGCCAGCCAGAGCCGGCAGCGGCAGGAGCATCACCAGCAGCATCCAGCGGGCGCGCATCTCACGCGCCCCGGGTGGCGACCGCCGGCGGGACGGCTGCAGCACGCCGGGCCGGCCCGAACACCGCGATCTGGCCCAGCACCCACAGCAGCAGCGCGCCCAGCGGCAGGTAGTACAGCGGCATGCGTGGCAGCTCGTACATGTTCATCAGTGCAAGGTTGATCGCATAGGCGGCGAGCATGCCCAGCACGATGCCCAGCGTGGCCAGCAGGAAGTTCTCGGTCTGGAAGTAGCGCAGAATCTGCCCACGGGTGGCGCCCAGTGCGCGGCGGATGCCGATCTGCTTGCTGCGCTGCTGCACCCAGAAGCTGGCCAAGCCGATGATGCCCAGTGCAGTGACCACCAGCAACGAGATGCTGACCGTGATCAGGAGGCCAACCATCGCGCGGTCGTTCTTGAAGAAGTCCTTGCGCTGGTCTTCATAGGTCAGCTTGTCGCGCATCAGCCTGTTGGGATCATTGCGCTCCAGTGCAGTGGCGCCGGCGTTGAGCACTTCCTCGCGGCGCGCAGGGTCGGTGCGCAGCACATAGGTGCCACCTTCATCGAAGCTGCGGCGCAGCGGCAGCAGCATCGAGTTGGTCCAGTTGTCACTCCACCCATTGGGCGTGCTGAGGGTGTCGACGATGCCGACCACATTCAGGGGCTGCTTGCCCATGTAGTAGGTCTTGTTCAGCGCGCTGCCGTTGGGTTCCATCTTGGCGGCCGTGGCCTGGGTGAAGATCACCGGAATCGCCTGTTCCTTGGCGCCGCCCTTGGTCGCCTCCTTCATGTCCTTGTACTCGCTGGGCAGGAAGTCACGACCCGCGATCAGGTTGATGCCCATGGTTCCCAATCCACCTTCGGACAGGGTGTACATCGAGGCATTCGTGGTCGGGCGCTCCTGGTCGAGCACACGCGAGATGCTGCTGCTGGAGGACCCATTGCGGAACGGAACCTGGTTGATGATGGTGGCGCTGGTGACGCCGGGAATGGCGCGCAGCGAGGCCAGGTCTTCGCGGGTGCGGGCCATGGCGTTGGTCTGCTCGCCGATGCCGCTGACCCGCAGCATCACCAGTTCGTTCTCGGCGATGCCACTGGGCATGCTGATCTTGTCGACGCGCTGGCTGACCAGGAACAGCGCGTTGCAGACGATGGCGCAGGTCAGCGCGACTTCCAGCACGATCAGGGCGGCCGCGGTCTTGTGCCGGCGCAGGGTGCTGAGGATGGGGCGGATGTCCATGGGAGTCCTCGTTCTCGTACTTACTGCGACTTGAGCTGGATGGCCGGAGTGACCTGCATGGCGCGCCAGGCGGGCAGGAATCCGGCGGCGAGGCTGGCGAACAGGGTCAGGCCCAGTGCGAGCAGCAGCATGTTGCCGTCCAGATGGGCCAGCTTGGCGTACTCCACCGGTTGCTGGCGCACCGCGAACAGGCCGAGCAGGGCCAGTCCGATGCCAAGCAGGCCACCGACCACGCCGACCGCGCCGGCTTCCACCAGGCACTGCAGGAAGATCTGGCCACGACTGGCACCGAGGGCACGGCGCACACCGATCTCACCGCTGCGGCGCAGGAACTTGGCCAGCAGCAGGCCCACCGTGTTGACCAGGCAGACGCCAAGGAAGCCCAGGGCCAGCCACAGCTGCAGACGCACGTCGCTGGGCACCGCACCGTTGAAGTCCAGCCATTCCATCACCGTGCGCAGGCGCACGTTCGGCGGGTGCTTGAAACGGCCGGCTTCTCGCTGCTGGGTCGAGTAGTTTTCCAGGTAGCGGCGATAGTCGGCGGCCTTGGCCGGGTCCAGTTCCACCCAGTACTGCAGCCAGGCGCACGGTGCATTGAGCGAGTAGCTGTTGCCGTCGGGGTTTTCGCCGAAGCAGTTCATGTTGCCGTTGTTGCCCAGCTTGAGGTCGAAGGAGGTGGAGATCGGCAGCAGCAGGTCTTCGTCCTTGCCGTAGCTGCCGGTGGTCAGGTCGTAGAAGTGCGGCTCGGGACTCCACTCCTTCATCACACCGACGATGCGGTAGCTCTGGCCTTCCATGCGCAGATCGCGGCCCACGCTGTTGGCGCCCTGGAACAGCTTGTCGTTGAGCGCCTTGGAGATGACCACCACGCGCGCCCTGGCTTCGTCGTCCTCGCGGCTCCACGGGCGGCCGTACTGCATCGGCACTTCGAACATCGGGAAGAAGTCGGCCGACGTCCAGCGGGTATCAATGCTGAAGGGCTTGAGGGTGCTGCTGTCGGGTTCGATGGTGCCGCCGCCGCCGCTCATCAGCGCTTGGCGTTCACCCTTGGCTTCGCGCAGCAGCGCTTCACCATCGAATCGGGTCAGTTGGGTTTCCGGTTCCTCGCCAGCGACATAGGCACCGGTCGCCGCATCCAGCTGGACATAGAACAGGCGGTCGCTCTTGCCGGGAATCGGGTCGCCCGACAGCACATGGAACACGGTCAGGGTGGTCATCGAGGCGCCGATGCCCAGCGCGATGGCAACCACCATCAGCGCGGTCAGTATCTTGTTGCGGCGGAAGCTGCGCACCGCCAATCGGGCGTAGTAGGCGAACATGGTCGGGCCCTCACTCGTTGACGGCGACGATGTGGCGCGGGGGGGTGGCCAGCACCGGCTCCCGCACCAGGTCGGTCACCTGGCCGTCGACGATGTGCACGTTGCGCTGCGCGCGTGCGGCCAGTTCCGGATCGTGCGTGACCATCACGATGGTGGTGCCGGCAGCGTTGATCTCCTCCAGCAGTTCCATCACGCCGCGAGCCATCTGCGTGTCCAGGTTGCCGGTCGGTTCGTCGGCCAGCAGCAGGCGCGGGCTGCCGGCCAGTGCACGGGCGATGGCCGCGCGCTGCTGCTGGCCGCCGGACAATTCGTTCGGGTAGTGCTTCATGCGCGAGCCGAGGCCGACCTGGCTCAGTGCCTTCTCGATGCGCTCGCGGCGCTCGTTGGCACTCATCTTCCGATAGCGCAGCGGCACGTCGACGTTGTCGAACAGGTTCAGGTCGGGGATCAGGTTGAAGCCCTGGAAGATGAAGCCGATCTTCTGGTTGCGCAGGCGGCTGCGCGCATCGTCGCCGAGCTTGCTCACATCCTGGCCGTCGAGCATGTAGGTGCCGCTGGTGAAGGTTTCCAGCAGGCCGGCGATGTTGAGGAAGGTGGTCTTGCCGGAGCCGGACGGGCCGGTGACGGCGACGAACTCGCCTTCCTTGACCTGCAGTTCCAGTGAGCGCAGTGCGTGGGTTTCCACCTGTTCGGTGCGGAAGACTTTGGCGACCGAACGCATTTCGAGCATGTACATGGGGTGTCCTCTCTCCAGGATTCAGGTATCAGGTATCAGTTGACGGAGACGCGTTCGGCGTCCTTGAACAGGTCGCTGCCGGAGACCACGATGCGGTCGCCCGGCTGCACGCCCGACTTGATTTCCACTTCGCCCAGGCTGCTGACGCCCAGTTCCACCGGGCGGCGCACTGCGGTGCGGCCATCCATCACGTAGGCGATGCCGTTGCCCTGTTCGACGAACGGGCCGCGCTCGACCTTCAGCACGTCCTTGCGGGTATCGAGCAGCACGCGCACCGACATCCGCTGGCTCTGGCGCAGGCCTTCCGGCTGCGCGCTGGCGAAGCGCACGCGGGCATTGACCTCGCCGTTGACCACTTCCGGCGACACCGCGCTGATCTCGCCCGGGAACGGCTTGCCGTTGCCGCCGGTCAGCTGCGCCGGCATGCCGATCGCCAGGTCGCGGGCGAAGCTCTCCGGCACCTTGATCTCGACTTCGAACTTGGACAGGTCGACCACGCCCAGCACCGGCGCGTTGGCGGCCAGGTTGGTGGACTGGATGGCCTGCACCTGGCCGACCTGGCCGTCGAACGGTGCGCGCAGGGTCAGCGCATCGACCTGGCGCTGCACCTCGGCCACCACGGCCTTCTGGCGATCGGCCAGCAGACGCTTGTTGCGGGCGTCCAGGTCCGCGCCCTGGCTCTGCAGGTGTGCATCGGTGGTGGCGTTGGCCAGGGTGATGTCGGCCTTCTTCAGCGAGTCCTTGGCCTTGGCCAGGTCGATCTGCGGCACCGCGCCGCCGTCATAGCCGCGCTGGTAGCGCTGCAGATCACGGTCGGCGGCCTGCCGTTCAATGGTGGCCTGATCGGTTTCCTTGCGCGACTTGGCGCGGGCCAGGGTGGCGTCCAGTGCGGCGCGGCTCGACTCCGCCTCCAGGCCGGCCAGGGTGGCCTGTTCCTGGGCCAGCTTGCTGCGCAGTTCCGGGCTGTCGATGACTGCCAGTTCCTGGCCCTTCTTGACCACGTCGCCGGCGACCACCTTCAGGTCCACGGTACCGGCCGAGATGGCATACAGGATCGGGCTGTTGGCGGCGATCACGCGGCCGTCGGCAGCAATGTCGCGGACCAGGTCGCCACGCTTCACTTCGGCGATGCGCACGCGGCTGCTGTCGAAGGAGCGGCTGGCATTGGACCAGGCATGTACCGCCCAGCCAATGCCGGCCAGCAGTGCGATGGCGCCCAGCGCCGGCCAGCGGTAGCGCTGCCAGGAGGCGCGGGTGGTGCCTGCCGGGGCGGAGGAAACGATCTGGTCCTGTGCGGAGGTGTCGCGGATCATCGATGCGTGCCTGTCGGTGGTGCCTGGGTGGTACCCGATACAAGCACGATGCATGCCAACTTTATTTCCTTTCAGTTCAATGGTTTGGATGGGTGCGAAAAGTGTCCGCGTGTCCGCGGACACCTTTCCGGACACTTTCATTAAGCGGACAGGAGGGCGACGCTGGACGCGCAGGCTAGAATGCGCCGATCGTCTTCAAGGAAACGCCTGACATGTGTGGAATCGTAGGTGCGATCGCTGATCGCGACGTAGTGCCGGTGCTGATCGAAGGCCTGAAGCGGCTTGAGTACCGTGGTTACGATTCCTCCGGTATAGCGGTGATCGACCAGGGTGAGCACCGGGATGTACGCCGCGTGCGCCGCACCGGTCGCGTTTCGGAAATGGCCACTGCGGCCGAGGCCGAGGGCTTCAATGCAGTGCTGGGCATCGGCCACACCCGCTGGGCGACCCATGGCGGTGTCACCGAGGCCAATGCGCATCCGCACATCAGCCACGGCGTGGCGCTGGTCCACAACGGCATCATCGAGAACCACGAGGAGCAGCGCGAGAAGCTGCGTGCGCTGGGCTACAGCTTCGAATCGCAGACCGATACCGAAGTCATCGCGCACCTGATCCACCATCACCTGAAGGATGGCGATGACCTGCTGGTGGCGCTGCAGCGCACCGTGAAGGAACTGACCGGCGCCTACGCGCTAGCCGTGGTCAGCCGCGCCGAGCCGGAACGCTTCGTGTGCGCGCGGATGGGCTGCCCGCTGCTGATCGGTCTGGGCGAGGGTGAGAACTTCGTCGCGTCCGACGTTTCGGCGGTGCTGTCGGCCACCCGCAAGGTGATCTTCCTGGAAGAGGGCGACACCGCCGAAATCCGCCGCGACGGCGTGCGCATCTTCGATGAGCATGACCAGCCGGTCGAGCGTGACGTGCACCTGTCCGACGTGTCGCTGGCGTCGCTGGAGCTGGGCCCGTACCGCCACTTCATGCAGAAGGAAATCCACGAACAGCCGCGCGCACTGGGCGATACCATCGAGGCGGCAATCGACGCCGGTGGTTTCCCGGCCGAGCTGTTCGGCAAGAATGCCGAGGCCGTGCTGTCGGGCATCGAAGGCGTGCAGATCATCGCCTGCGGCACCAGCTACTACGCCGGCCTGACCGCGCGTTACTGGATCGAAGCCATTGCCGGCCTGCCGTGCAGCGTGGAGATTGCCAGCGAGTACCGCTACCGCGCCGCCTATGCGAACCCGAAGCACCTGAT
>NZ_JBXAWS010000028.1:0-34454 GCF_057292075.1 Stenotrophomonas sp. 1L-E-5-B-C3 | reverse complement strand
GCCGAGGCAGCGTCATCGGAGCCTCCCGGGTCACCGGGGGATTGTGCCTGATCAGGGCACGATCCAAGACACAAGAGCCGAGCCCATGCTCGGCTGCTTTTCCGGTCAGTTATCGAAGAGCAGCCGAGCATGGGCTCGGCTCTACAGGGTAGACCGGTAGATTCAGGCCTCCTGCAACCCCGGCCGGCCGTGTTCCACCGCGTAGCGCTTCCAGCTCTGCACCGTTCCGTTCGGCTGCATCACGGTATCCAGCGTCTTCATGTCGCCGATCCACGCATCACGGGTGACATCGCACAGCACATAGCCACGCTTGTCGGTGGTCGCCCTTAATTGCGGACTGTGCCGCAGCTGGTTCTCGGCATACGCGTCCACGCCCTGGCCATCGGCACCGGAGGTGATCGAGGTGGCGAGGAATTCGCTGGAGACCACGCCTGAATCACGATGGTCCTGCACCAGGTCGCTGGCGTAGTGCCGATGCGCGTCGCCGCAGGCGGTCACTACATTGCCGAAGCCAACCTTCTGGATGTGGTCAAGCAGGCGCCGGCGGCTGTCCAGATAGCCCGACCACTGGTCGTCGGACGACTGAACCACACCATCCTTCTCGCGCATGTAGTTGCCCAGTGCCACTTGGTGGGCGATGGTGTGCCAACGTGGCCTGGCATCGGCCAGTCCGTCGAACAGCCAGCGCTCCTGCTTCGCACCGACGATGCTGCGCGCCGGTGATTCCACTTCCTCACGCAGCGCCATGTTCACCTGCTTGCTGCGGTACTGGCGGGTGTCGAGCAGGTGCAGGTCCATCAGCGTGCCATAGCTGGCACGCCGATACATCTGCATGTGGCCGTTGCGGGGAAGCGCCGATCGACGCAGCGGCATGTTCTCGTAGTAAGCCTGGAAGGCCTGTGCGCGGCGCAGCAGGAATACTTCGCTGGGGGTGTCGTCCTGGTCTTCGGCACCGGCCCAGTTGTTGTCCACTTCATGGTCATCGAAGGTGACGAACCACGGTGCCGATGCATGCGCGGCCTGCAGGTCGGAATCGCTCTTGTACTGGGCGTAGCGGCGACGGTAATCGTCCAGCGTATAGATCTGCGGGCCCACATGGTTGCGCAGGTTGGTGAACGGCTGGCCGTTCATCCGGCGCGCGCCCGGTTGGCTTGCGCCCTCGTAGATGTAGTCGCCGTAGTGGAAGACGAAGTCCAGCGGCTCCTCGGCGATGCGCCGCCACGCGGTGTAATGGCCCTCCTCATAGTGCTGGCAACCGGCCACGGCGAAACGGACACGATCAACCGCAGCGCTTGCTGCCGGCAGCGTGCGGGTGTGGCCCACCGCACTGGCGTGGCCGCCCACGCTGAAGCGATACCAGTACGGACGGCCCGGTGCCAGCCCGTCCAGCTCCACGTGCACGGCATGGCCAAGCTCGGGGTGGGCCATCGCCGAACCCTGGCGCACCACCTTGCGCATGCCATCGTCGGCCGCCAGCTGCCACTGGACCGCCATCGGTTGTGTCGGCATGCCACCACCGAACACCAGCGGCTCCGTTGCCAGGCGTGTCCACAGCACCATGCCATCGGCCGAGGGATCACCCGAGGCCACGCCCAGGGTGAACGGTGTACTGGCGAACCGCGGCGAGGCCAGCAGGTTGCGCGGGTTCAGCGCGGTGGCATCAGTCTGCGCGGCCAGCGCCCGTGCCGTGCCCATCCAGGCGCCGGCGGCGGACAGACCGGCCAGGGCCAGGAATCGCCTGCGATTGATCGTATCCACGGGTGCGCCCTCAGTTGTAGATGATGTGGAAGTAGAAGAAGCGGCCGTAGTCGTCGATCTCGGTGCGGAAGCGACCGTTGGGACCAGTGCTGTAGGTCGGCTGCGTGTTGAACAGGTTCTTGGCCTCGTACTTCAGCGTCACGTGCTTGCTGACCTTGTGGCTGAAGGCCATGTTGAAGGTCATGTACGGGTCGTAGTACGAGTCCAGCCACTGGGTATCACCGAAGTCGACCAGCATCCGGCTGCGGTAGGTGCCGGACATGCGCAGCTGTGCGCTCTTCCACGGCATGCGCCAGATCACCGACCCATTGAGCGACCAGTCCGGCTGGTACAGCAGGCGGTCCAGGCGGCGCTCGCTGCCATCACTGATGCGGTAGTTGGTCTGGCCTTCCAGCCGCGTGGCGTTGAAATACATATCAAAGCGCTGGCGGCCCCACTGCAGGTTGCGGTTGGCCACCGCGAACTCGACGCCGCGCAGCTTGGACGCGTCGGTGTTCATCGGCTGGGTGACCCGGTAGCGGGTATCACCCACGTTCTCGAACGTGGTCAGGGTGTAGATGTCGTCCTTGATCACTTTGTCGAACAGCGCGACCGAGACCAGGCCGTTGTTGTCGTTGAAATACAGGTCCCAGGCCAGGTCGATGTTGGTGGAACGGCGCGGCTGCAGGTTGGCGTTGCCCTGTTTGATCGTGCAGAAGCCCCTGCCCTCCTCGTCATCGCCACAGCTGGTGCTGGTGGCCTGGGCGATGTTGCTTGGCGTCGGCCGGCCCAGGGTGCGGCTGGCGGAGAAGCGCAGGCGCTGGTCGTCGGTCAGCTTGAAGGTTGCGTTCAACGACGGCAGCAGGTTGTTGTAGCCACCACTGGTCCTGCGGAACGCGGAGGTATAGGTGGCACCGCCATCATCACTGAAAGGGCTGAATGCATCGAAGGTGGTGTGGTCGTAGCGCAGGCCACCGATCAGCAACAGCCGATCCCAGGCATAGTGCGCGGAGACATAGGCATTGGTGATGTCCTCAACGTACTTGTAGTCACTGGTGAAATCGGCATTCGGATAGGCCGCGTCGTTGCCGCCAAGCGTGGGCGCGAGTTCGTCATTCCATTTGCGATTGTCGATCAGCGGAAAGCCCGGCACGCTGCCCAGCAGTGTCGAGCCGGGGTACAGATAGTCGTTCAGCGTCGCGCTGCTCTTGAAGTAGTCGAAGTCGATGTCCTGCCAGATCTTCAGGTGGCGGTATTCGGCACCGGCAGCCAGGCCGAAGCCGCGCGCATCGGCATCAATGTTGTAGCTGAAGTCGGCGCGCAGGTTGTCGATGCTCTCCTTGGCATCACGCGGCGAGACATAGGCCTGTGCCGGGTTGAGCTTGAAGGCCGAGCTGGTCAACAGGCTGGAATCGGACACCGCCACCGCGTTGGGGAAGCCGTGACTGTCGTTCTCGTAGTCGACGAACAGGTTGCTCGGATAAGCGCGCACACCCCAGTAGACCTGGCTGTTGTGGAAAGTTTCTTCGGTGTGGCCGCCACGCAGGGTCAACCGCGAACGGTCACCAATGTCCCAGTTGAAGCTGGCGATGGCGCCGCGATTGCTGCGATCCCAACGATCATGCCGGTTCTTGATGTAGATGCTGTTGATCTGGGTGGTGCCGCTGTCATTGGTCTGGTTGCGGACCGGAAACTTGGCGTTGCCGTACAGGTCGGTCTTGTTCATCGTCGAGTTCTCGTAGAACCGGTACGAGTACAGCAGCAGCGACGCGTAGAACGGATCGTCCGACGGTTTCCATTCCAGCTTGGCCGATCCACCGAAATTGGTGATGAAGTTGGTGTAGGTACCGGTACTGAAATTGCCGGGCGCACGCAGCCCGTTCCAGCCCTTGGCCTCGTCCGGCCCAGTGGTGCCGTCGGTGAGGTACTTGCCGGCGTCGTTGTAGTAGTAGTTCGACTCCACCCAGCGCTTGACGCTGTTGCGCGAGCGCTGCTCATAGCGGGCCACCGCAACGATGCCGAATTCCTGGTCGGCGCCGAACTGGTTGGAGAACACCATCTTGGCGCTCTTGCCGAAGTGGCCGAGGGTCTTGTGATCACCGCCGGCGCTGCGCTCGACGTTGGTTTCAGCGGTGGAATAGATGCCGGCGATATCGGCGAACACGTACCTGCCGGACCGGTCGAACGCGCTGCGGCTGATGATGTCGATCACGCCGCCGATGGCATCCGGCGCCTGCTCGGCACTGAAGCTCTTGTAGATGTCGGTACGGGTGCCAATGTCGCTGGGGATCAGCTGCAGGTTGTTCATGCGCTCACCCGAGCCACTGCCACCGACACTGGCAATCGCGATGCCATCGATCGTCGTGTAGTTGAGGTTGGCCTGCACGCCACGCACCGTCACGTAACGCGGCTCGCCGGCGTCTTCCACCGCGCTCAGCCCCGGCGCGGCCATCAGGCTCTCGGCCAGGGTTTCGTCGCCGTAGCTGTCCATCTCGTCGTAGACCACCGAATCCTTGATCACCGGCGAGGTCTTTTTCTGGTCGATCACCTCATGTGCAGCAATCACCTTCACCGTGTCCAGGGTCGGCGCCACCACCGCCTCGGCCTCGCGCGGCTTCGGCGCGGCCCGCTTCGGTTCGTTGCGTGCGGGCGCCGGATCGATGGCGATGACGTTGCCGTCCACCACGGTGTAGCCCAGGCCGGTTCCTGCCAGCAGCGCGTCCAGTGCCTGCTTGACGGTCGCACCACGCGGCACCGCCCCGGCCATGCGTGCTTCACCGCTGCCCGAGTACAGGAACTGCACGCCGGAACTGCGCGACAACTGCTCCAGCGCACGCGCCAGCGGCTGCGCCGCGATCGGAGCCGGCACGCGCGCCTCGAGGCCATCGGCAGTGGCCGCGGCTGCCAGCGGTACGCTGCAGGGAGACAGGGCGAGGATGATTGACAGGTAGAGCGTGTTGCGCATCACGGGTCCTTGGAAGAGAGAAGGCAGCAGGTGCCGCTGAGCGATTCGACAGCGGCTTCTCCCAAGTAAGAGCCCGCTTCCACCGAAGTGGAGAACGCGGATTCGATGAATCTTTTCTGACAGCGCAGGGCCACGCCGGCCTCAGCGGCTGCCGACCCGCATCGTGTCGCCCTCGCGGCGGACGACGAAGCGCGGATCGCGTTCGAGGAACGCCTGCAGAGCCCCAATGCGATGTGCATCCAGGCTGCCGGAAAGCCGTGCCGCTGCCGCACCCTCGTCCAGCACGCGCACCTGCACCTGGTTGTGACGGTTGAAGGCGGCAGCCACCTCATCCAGCCGCTCATCAAGGAAGGACACCTTGCGCTGCTGCCAGTCCAGCAGCATCGACAGCGGTACATCCAGCGACTCCACCGCATGGCTGCGCGCGTCGACCTGCACCACCCGGCCTTCGCCCAGCTGCGCAAGACGCGTTGCATCCCTGCCCTGGCTCCACACCTCCACTTCGCCGGAGACCACGCCGATGCGCGTGCCCTGCAGGCGTCGCGAGACGTCGAATACGGTGCCGATGTCACGGATCTGCAGCCCGTTCACCTGCACTTCGAACGGACGGCGGTCGCGGGCGATGTCGAACGTGGCCTCGCCCTGCAGCAGCTCCACTTTGCGGCTGAACCAGCTCATGCGTACCCGCAGGCGGCTGTCCGCGTTGAGCCGCACCTGGGTCTGGTCAGGCAGCACCAGGTCGCGCAGTTCACCATGGTCGGCGCTGTACAGCTGTTCGGTGGGCATCAACTGCGGAACCAGGCCCACGCCGAGCAGGGCGACACAGGCTGCGGCAGCCACCGCCCACCAGCGCGCGCGGCCGCGACGCGGTGCAGCGCGCGACGCGGCGGGTGCGCTACCGAACAGCGGCACCACCTTGGCGGCCGCCTGCCGTGGCGGCGCCTGCGCCTCTTCAGGCAATGGCGATTGCAGCGCTGCACCGACCTGCCGGTGCAGCGTGAGAGCGTGCATATAGGCGCGCACGTGTTCGGGCGAACGCTTCATCCAGTGCAGGAACGCAGCGCGCTCGGCCTCGCCCATACTCCCCTCTCGATTGCGCAGGAACCAGTCCTCGGCCTCACGGGCGATCTCATCGTCGGCCGCACGCAATGGATGCCAGTTCATCTGATCTCCCTGGCGCCCAGCGCCTTCCTGCAGGCCTCCAGCCCCTTGCCGATATGCTTGCGCACCATATGCACCGACACCTGCAGCTGCTGGCTGATTGCCGGGCAGTCCAGCCCGTCGCGGTAATGCAGCTCCATCACCCGCCGCGTCGTCGCAGGCAGCCGAGCGATGGTGCTGCGGATACCGTTCCAGCGCTGCGCGCGCTCGAACTCGCCTTCGATGTCTTCTTCGCTTTTCAGCACTTCCGCCAGTAGATCAACGTCTTCCAGCGGCGGCAGCGACGAACGTGAGCGTGCATGCTCGCGCGCCAGGTTGGCCGCGACGGCGAACAGGTAGGCTTCCGGATTCTCGATCGCTGCGGCATTCTCGCCGGTGCTGCGCAGCAGGCGCAGGTAGACCTCCTGCGCCAGGTCTTCGGCATCCTCGCTGGCCGAACCGCGACGCAGGAAGAAGCCACGCAGCAGCCGTCGCCGCAGGGCATAGCCCTTCTCCCAGATCCTCACGCTGTTCACGGCCGACCAACCACCCCGAGGCTGGAAAGCCCCGCAGGGTGACGGCCATCGATGACAGTGGCGTTTCAACTGCCGGCACGCAGCCGCTAGAATGCCGCCCCTGCAGTTTCCAGCAGCCGGCACAAGGAGTGCCCCGCAATGAACGCCCGCACCGCCATCAACACCCTCAGCAGCCTGCTGTTCCTGCTGCTGGTCGCCCACACCACCGCCTACCAGCAGCAGATGTGGCCGCCCAGCCGTGTCGTCCACGTGCATCCGGTGGTCGCCGCCCTCGCCTACGCGCTGGGCCTGCTCACCCTGCTGCTGTGGATCGGAGGACGCCGCTTGCCGGAACGCTGCCAGCAGCTCTCGGGCTGGCTGCCGATCGTGGCCTGGTGCCTGCTGGGCATTGGTGTGGCGGTCATCCCGATGTTCTTCCCGGGCCTGTCACCGGCCTGATCAGCGGCCGCACCCAGCACGCCCGCCCATGATACGGCGCGCCGTGCCAACCCTTGCTTGCCAGAGACCCAAGCCGGGCCCGCCTATCGAAGCCGGGTGGCCCGGCCTACGCTTGTCTTCTCGGTGACCGCCACGGTCGCCCTTCGCGTCACGGCCCCGCCGTTGCGACCCCGCTCCAGTGCTGTGCGCCCTGCCGGTGTTGTCGCCCAGGCAGTAGTCCGACCGGCGCCTTCTGGAGACAGCCATGAATCAAGCCCTCATTCCCTTCGATACCGACCCGCTGGAAACGCAGGAGTGGCGTGAATCGCTGGAGGCGGTGATGCAGGCCGGCGGCCGGCCCCGCGCGCACTACCTGATCGACCAGCTGAGCGAACTGGATGCGCAGCAGCACGGCGACCTGCATACCCGCGCGTGGACCGCCTATGTCAACACCATTCCGCCCGAGCGCCAGCCGGCCTATCCAGGTGACCTGGCCATCGAGCGCCGCCTGAACGCGATGATCCGCTGGAATGCGATGGTGATGGTGCTGCGTGCCGGCAAGCATTCCAACGTCGGCGGCCACATCGCCACCTACCAGTCGGCGGCAGTGCTGTATGACGTGGGTTTCGATCATTTCTTCCGAGGCCGCACCGACACTTTCGACGGCGACATGATCTACATCCAGGGTCATTCAGCGCCAGGCATCTACGGACGCGCCTATGTGGAAGGCCGCATCGATCCGGCGCGGATGGACAACTTCCGCCGCGAAGCGGGCCGCGAAGGCCTGTCCTCGTATCCGCACCCGCGCCTGATGCCGGAGTTCTGGCAGTTCCCCACCGTATCGATGGGGCTGGGCCCGCTGACCGCCGCCTACCAGGCACGCTACATGCGTTACCTCGAGTACCGCGGCCTGAAGGAGCACCAGGGCCGCAAGGTCTGGGCCTTCCTCGGCGACGGTGAGATGGACCAGCCCGAATCGCTGGCGGCGATCTCGCTGGCCGGCCGCGAGCGGCTGGACAACATCGTGTTCGTGGTGAACTGCAACCTGCAGCGCCTGGACGGACCGGTACGCGGCAACGCCAAGGTGATCCAGGAACTGGAAGGCACCTTCCGCGCGGCCGGCTGGAACGTGATCAAGCTGATCTGGGGCAGCGGCTGGGACGACCTGCTCGCCCGCGACCACAGCGGCCTGCTGCGCCAGCGCATGATGGAATGCGTGGACGGCGACTACCAGACCTTCAAGTCGCAGAACGGTGCCTACGTACGCGAGCATTTCTTCGGCCGCTACCCCGAGCTGCTGGAGCTGGTCGCGCACATGAGCGACGACGACATCTGGGCGCTGGCACGTGGTGGCCATGATCCGCAGAAGGTGTTCGCCGCCTACCAGCAGGCCGTGAATACCAGCGGCCGGCCGACCGTGATCCTGGCCAAGACGGTCAAGGGTTTCGGCATGGGCGAAGCCGGCGAAGGCCAGAACATCAACCACCAGCTGAAGAAGATGAGCGCCGACGCGGTGCGTGCGTTCCGCGACCGTTTCAACCTGCCGGTCAGCGATGAGCAGCTGGAGGAAATGCCGTACCTGCGTCCGGAGCCGGGCAGCGCCGAGGCGACCTACTTCGCCGAACGCCGCCGCATCCAAGGCGGGCAGCTGCCGGCGCGCCTGGCCAAGGTCGATCCGCTGCCGCTGCCGCCGCTGTCGATCTTCAACACCCAGCTGCAGGGCAGCGGCGATCGCGGCCAGTCCACCACCATAGGCTTCGTGCGCATCCTCACCAGCCTGCTGAAGGACCCGGAACTGGGCAAGCTGGTGATTCCGATCGTGCCCGATGAATCGCGCACCTTCGGCATGGAAGGCCTGTTCCGCCAGATCGGCATCCATTCGTACCTGGGCCAGCTGTACACCCCGCAGGATGCCGGCCAGCTGAGCTACTACAAGGAAGCCAAGGACGGCCAGATCCTGCAGGAAGGCATCAACGAATCCGGTGCGATCTGTTCGTGGATCGCCGCCGGTACCGCCTACAGCAACCACGGGCTGGCGACGATTCCGTTCTACATCTTCTACTCGATGTTCGGCCTGCAGCGCGTCGGCGACCTGGCCTGGGCCGCCGCCGATGCGCGCACCCGCGGCTTCCTGCTCGGCGCCACCTCCGGCCGTACCACGCTGATGGGCGAAGGCCTGCAGCACGATGACGGCCACAGCCACGTGCTGTCGTCGGTGATCCCGAGCTGCGTGTCCTACGACCCGACCTACAACTACGAGCTCGCGGTGATCATCCACGACGGCCTGCGCCGCATGTACGTCGAGCAGGAAGACATCTACTACTACATCACCGTACTCAACGAGAACTACCCGCAACCGGCACTGCCCGAGGGCGCCGAGGCTGGGATCCTGAAGGGCCTGTACCTGCTGCGCCCGGCAGCCGCCGATGCCGCCTCGCAGCCACGCGTGCAGCTGATGGGCAGCGGCTCGATCCTGCGCGAAGTGGAAGCCGCGGCGGAACTGCTGCAGCAGGACTTCGGCGTCGCCAGCGATGTGTGGAGCGCGACCAGCCTGACCGAACTGCGCCGCGACGGCCTGGCCGCCGAACGCCGGAACCTGCTGCATCCGGCCGAGGAGCCGCGCGTACCCTACGTGCAGCAGTGCCTGCAGGGCCACGAAGGGCCCCTGGTGGTGGCCACCGACTACATGAAGATCGTCGGCGACCAGATCCGTCCCTTCATCAACGACCGCCGCTTCACCGCGTTGGGCACCGATGGTTTCGGCCGCTCCGACACGCGTGAATCGCTGCGTACGTTCTTCGAGGTGGATCGCCACTTCATCGTGCTGGCGGCCTTGAAATCACTGGCCGATGAGGGCCGCATCGAGCGTTCGCGGATGCAGGAGGCCATCGACAAGTACGGCATCGATACCGGCAAGCGCGATCCGGCCGCTGTGTAAAGCTGCGGCGTTCACCACGTCCGTTCTGCGGGCGTGGTGCCGGCGGCAACGCTAGGGCATCCGCTTGAACAGATTGGTCTGCAGGATCGGCGTACCGTCGTGGCCGTAGAACGCCTTGGTCTCGGTCATCGTCGAGCGATCGGCCGCCACGGTGTAGATGCGGGTGGAGGCCGGCGTACCGTGGTCCACCAGCTGCATCACCAGGGTGTTCGGCGCTGGCAGCTTCAGGTTGGCCTTGTCCGCACCGTAGGTGCCGGACAGGGGACCTGGGGTGCCATCCAGCGCCAGCGTGCCGTCGGACTTCATGGTATTGCCATCGTGCAGGACGATGTCCACATGTGAACTCCAACGCCCCGCACCGGCGTCCTTGAACTCCAGCACCACCTGCTTCGGGCGCTGCGCCTCGGGCAACGCAGACGTAGCGATATCCAGCGACCAGCGCCCCAACAGCGGCGAAGGAGACGCCTCCACTGCCAGCGCCGGAACGGCGGGGAGTGAAAGCGCAGACAACAACACAGCGGACAACAGCTTCATACGTTGCTCCATTCGGCGAAGAAGGCTCTGCGTGAGGCGTTGTGGGGCGCAGCACGGTCAATGCTGCTCGCCCACGGCGTGTGCTGCAAGCCACTCGCTGAATGGCCGACCTCGCGCCATGTCAGGCCGCTGTCACACAGGGGTAGTAGAACGATCCCGGATCTCCGGCTTCCTCCCCCCCAAAACAGCGTTGAACGCGCAGCCATCGCCGCGGCAGCTCTATGCCGCCGGCCACTTCGCCCGCACTCTGTCCTGGTCGTTCGTGGACCTGGCGCTGGGCTACTACCTGCACGTCCGGCTGGGACTGTCTGCTGCCCACACCGGCCAACTGCTGGCGATCTCCCTGGCCTACAGCAGCGTTCTCGACCTGCTGCTGGCCGCCGTATTCACCCGCCTTCGCAACCAGCAGCGCCTCGCCCTGCGCCTGCAGCTCATCGGCGGGCTCGGCACCGCCGCCAGCGCTTGCCTGCTGTTCAGCCCGAGCAGCGCGACCGAGCCCGCCTTCCTGCCGCTGCTGGCCGCCTCGCTGTTGTTCCGTACCTGCTACGCGGTTTACGACGTAGCCCAGAATGCACTGACGTCGCTGTTGCCCCGCGACGAGAACGAGGCCATGCGCTACGTTTCCGCCCGCGCTGTGGTGGTACCGATCTCCAAGCTGTGCATCGCTGCAGCACTGTTCGGCGTGGTCGGTTCACCTGCATCCGCAGGCAGTGGCAGCGCGCTGCTGATCTGCATGATCATCGGCATCCTGATCGTGGCCGCCGCGCTTCCCCTGGCCTGCGTCGCCACGCCCGCACAGCCGGCCACAGCCATCAGGCCCTTTGCCGGCGCCCTGCCGCTGCCGGCACTGCTGCCGGTTCTGCTGGCTGCAGCGGCAGAAACGGCGCTGGTGGGCCTGGCCGGGCGCTTGTTTCCCTTTGCCGACCAGGGTGCAGCGCTGACCTTCGCCATGGTCGCGGGCATGGTGGTCGCGCCTTGGCTCCATCTGCGCCTGCGCCCCCCACTGTGCAGCGAGACAGGCCTCATTGCGCTGATGTCGGTGCTGGCCATCGCTGCCGTCTGCGTTTACCAGGCCAAGCCCTCCCTGCCTGTAGCGATTGCGTGTGCCGCTGTCCATGGGGCGGCGGTGGCCAGTGTCGGCCTGGTCCTGTGGCGGCGCACCGCGCTGATCGCCCGTCGCCATGCCGCCCGCAGCGGACGTGAGGATGACCTGAGCTGTTTTGCCCTGCTCACTGGAACCATGAAACTGTCCATTGCCGCCTCCTCGTTGCTGCTGGGCCAGCTGCTGCCCGGCATACAGGCCGGTGATCCGGTCACCTCTGCCGCACTGGTCTCGCTGGTTGCCGTCGGCAGCCTGCTGTCGCTGGCCGCATTGGCCTGGCCGGTCGCGCTGCCACGTACCGAGGGCCTGCACCCATGAACCTGGCCCCCACATCGCGGCTGCGCCGCAAACCGCTGATCGCGCTGGATGCCGACCACAAGCGCATCATCTGGCTGTTGCGCACGATGGGCGCCGTTCCCCGCATCACCATTGCCCACCAGCTGGGCATGCACAACGGCGCGTTGACCCGCCTGGCGCGTGAACTGCTGATGCTGGAGGTGATCGAGGAACAGGGGCAACTGTCCGATGGCCAGCGCGGCCGACCCTCGGTGCCACTGGCGCTGTCCGGGCGGGGCGGCTATGCCGCCGGTGCCACGGTACATCCCGGTTGGCTGGAGATCGCGCTGGTGGATTTTGCCGGCCAGCTCATCGCCCGCGATGCAACCGCATTCGACAGCGCAGATCCCTACGACTTCGTGCACGCAGTGGACCAGCGCCTGCGCAGCCTTACCAGCCGCACTGGGCTCATGCGCGCGCGCTTCCTGGGCCTCGGCGTGGCGGTTCCCGGGCCCGTGGTCGAAACCGGGCCGGCGCGCAGGCACGCGGTGGACTGGCTGCACGGTTGGCGCGATATCGACAACGACCAGTTCTTCGAAGACTACTTCGGTTTCCCGGTCTGGGTGGAGAACGATGCGACCCTGGCGGCGCTGGCGGAGTACTACGACAGCGGACTGATCCGGGACTGCGCCTCGGCGCTGCTGCTGTATGTCGGCCACGGCGTGGGCGGCGGCGTGATCCATCGGCGCGACGTGATGCGCGGTGAGTTCGGCAATGCCGGGGATATCGGTCGCTTGTTCCGCATGGACGCACCGCGTCCCTCGGGCATCGACCTGCTGGCCACGTTGCGCGAGGCCGGCGCCGGCATTCCCTCACTGTTCGAACTGGAGTCCTGCCTGGAAACCCATGCCGGCATCATCAGCGCCTGGGCCGAACGCGCGGGGAACCAGTTGGGCGCGGCCGCCAATACCGGTGTGGCGTGGCTCGATCCTGGCGCCGTGATCCTGTCCGGCTCACTGCCGAGGCAGGTGCTGGAAGTGTTGGGGCAACACCTGCAGCAGCCTGCACGCTGGAGCAGTGCGCTGGACAGCCTGCGCCTGCCGCAGGTGCATGTGTCGCGGCTGGGAGGGTCTGCGGTATCGGTGGGCGCGGCCCTGCTGCCGATCCACCAGCTGGGTGCCGATGCCGCCGCTTAATTGTTTATTTCCGCCGAAGTAAACAATTCCGTCATCGCCCGGACCTACCGTGCAGCGGTCCCCCTTCCCTGCATGGCCGCCCTACGATGAACATCAGCCCCCTGGTCCTGGGCATCTCCCTGGTCCTGATATCCCTGCACGGCACTGCAACGGCGCAGGACACACCGGTGCAGAAGCAAGACACGGCCGACGCAGCAACACTGGATGCGGTGGTGGTTACCGGTGCGGCACGCACCCAGCGTCGCTTCGATGCATCCTTCGCGGTCAATTCACTCAGCCGCGAAGACGTGCAGAAGCTCGCACCGAAAAGCTACGCCGACCTGCTCGGGTCGGTGCCCGGCATCCATGTCGAGGCCACCGGTGGTGAAGTACAGAACATCACCCGGCTGCGTGGCATTCCCACTGACCGCGGCTTCATTGCCTTCCAGCAGGACGGCCTGCCGCTCTACCAGGAGCTGGACGGCCACTTCTTCAATTCCGGCGACGGCATGAACCGGTTCGACGTGATGAACCAGCGGGTAGAGATCGTACGTGGTGGCCCCGCACCGATCTATGCGAGCAGCGCTGGTGCCATCGTCAACAACATCCTGGCCGAGGGTTCCGAAGACACCCACGGCAAGGCGCAGCTGACCATCGGCGATACCGGCCTGTACCGCGGTGAGATGTACCAGTCGGGCGCGCTGGGCAAGGACACCTTCTATGCGGTCGGTGGATTCCTGCGTCAGCACGATGGCTACCGCGACAACGGCTTCCCCAATGACAAGGGCGGGCAGATCAGGGGCAACATCAAGCACTACTTCGACGACACCAGCTGGTTCAAGGTCAGCGGTACCTTCGTTGATGACCACAATACGTTCTACCTGCCGATCCCGGTCGCCGATCCGCGCAATCCCAGCGTTCCGCTGGACCCGTACATCGACTATTTCGACGGCACCCTGAACTCGCCCTCGCTGCGCAGTGTCAACCTGAAGTACCTCGATGGCGGTGGTGTCCTGCAGGGCATGAACCGCGATCTGGCCGATGGACGCCACATGCGCTTCGGCAACATCGGCTTCCAGTACGAGAACACCGCCAGCGATTGGACGATCTCGCTGAAATCCGGCTACACCAAGGGCCGTAATACCTTCGACGCGCTGTACTCGACCACCAATCCGGTCGACGCACGCAGCTTCGCCAACGGCTATCTGGGCGCGGCCCGTACCGCCTTCGGTGCCGGTGTCGCGCGGATGGGCTACGCGCTGGCCGGCAGCAACGGCGCCACTGCCTACGATCCCTACGCCGACTCCGGCCTGGTGATCTCAGCCCAGTACCGTGCTGCTGATTCGGACTTCTACTCCGGTCAGGCCGATTTGGGTGCGACGCGGCTGTTTGAAACGGCCTGGGGCAATCACGATCTGAACATCGGCGCTTACACCGCCTTCTTCGGCACCACGTCCTTCAGCCTGTACCAGGACATGCTGATGGAGATGCGCGGCAAGCCACGCCTGCTTGATCTGGTGGCCTACGGTAACGATGGCGCCCCACTGGGCTATGTCACCGACAAGGGCACGCTGCGTTACACCACCACTCTCAATCGCGGCAAGGTCGATGCCCGCATGTTCGCGGTGTATGCCAATGACACGTGGGCACTGTCGGACCGCTTCAAGCTTGATGCCGGCATCCGCCATGAGCGCTACCGCTACGAGGGCTATGCCGAGCAGACTGCCCAGGTCGACCTCGGCGACCGCAACACACTGGCCGACAACACCACGCGCCGGTTCACCGGCGTCGTCCAGAACCATCGCCTGAATCCGTCCGCGACCAACTGGACCGTGGGTGCGAACTTCGATTTCACCACTTCAGTGGGTGCTTACGCCCGCGTCTCGCACATGGAGATCGTTCCCAATTCGTCGGTGGCGCGCTCGATCGACCCCACCATCGTGCAGACCCAGCTGGACCAGTACGAGCTGGGCCTGAAGGCCGGGTTCGGCCGGTCCTATCTCTACCTGACCGCGTTCTACACCAAGTTCGATCCACTCAATGCGTCCTTCGTCGCCTTCAATCCGACGACCGGCCGCAATGACCAGTCGGTGCCCTTCATCGGCACCGCCGTCTCCAAGGGCATCGAGCTGGATGGCATGTTCCGGCCGCTGGACTGGTTCAGCATCGCCGGCTCGATCACGGTCAGCGATCCGCAGTACGACAGCCTGCAGAACGATTCCGGCGCCGATCCGGCCGCGGTCAACGGCAAGCAGATCGTCCGCGAACCCAAGCTCTACGGCAACCTGCGCCCGACCTTCAGCTTCCAGCACGGCCAGGACCAGTTCGAGACCTGGCTGCGCTATGACGTGGTCGGAAAATCCTTTGTCGATCTGTTCAACCAGACCGCGTTGCCGGCCTACCAGACCCTGGGCCTGGGCATTTCATGGAAGCGCGGCAACTGGGGCGCACAGCTGGTGGGCGACAACCTGACCAATGAAAAGGGGCTCACCGAGGGCAATACCCGTACCGATGCACTGGCTGGCCAGGGTTCGGCCGAGGCAATCTATGGACGGCCGCTGTTCGGCCGCAACGTCCGCCTGATGGTGAGCAGGAGCTGGTGATGCACCGACGATTGAGCTTGTCCCTGGCCCTGCTGGCCACGGCTGTGCTGCCGCTTGCGGCAGCCGCCGACGACCGCGACAGCGCGGCCCTCGCCTCGCGCTTGTTTCCGACCCTCGTGCAGCTGAATCACGATACGTTGCCCGATCGTGCGCGCGCCGCCCTGGCCGAACGCATGCAGCAGCTGTCGGCCTGCCGGACCACTGCCTGCACACTCGAGGCCGCACGCTGGACGCCCGCGCAGGCGGGCGTGTTGAGCGCCGCGGTTCCGGCGCGCGCTGCAGCCATCGAAAGGGAGCTGGCGGGCCTCAACAACATCCTCTCCGTCTACGGCCACGGCCAGCCGCCCCGCTACGACGCCATCGACGGCCCGGTCGGCGCGGCGGGCAGCACGCGCCTGGCTGGCGATGCTGCCATTGCCATGCAGATGAGCGAGGTGGACGCCGCCGCGGCCTACACCGCATTCGATCGCAGCATCGCGGTGGCGGTGGGCCTGCTTGATGCCAATGACCGCCTCGATGCGATCCGCTTCGAGCCCATCAGCGCGGGAATGAACGCCGCGCCATTCGCACGCGCGCGGCAGCTGGATTGGACCGCGCATCCATACACATCGATCATCGTGCTTGGGCAGGGCCCAGACGAGCTGACCACCCCGCTCAGCGCCGGCAGCAAGCTGCGCCTGAAAGCCGCTGCGCAGCGCTATGCAGCGGGCGATGCGCCTTTCATCATCGTCTCTGGCGGCGCCGTGCATCCGCGCGGCACCCGCAGCGTCGAAGCCGTGCAGATGCGCGAAGCGCTGATCGCGCGCTTCGGCATTCCCGCAGAGGCGATCCTCATCGAGCCCTATGCCCGCCACACCACCACCAACCTGCGCAACGCAGCCCGGTTGCTGGCGGCCCTGCAGGCACCGCCACGACAACCGGCACTGGTGGTCAGCAGCCCATCGCATATCGATTCGGTCGCCAGCAGCGGCTTCAGCGAGCGCAACCGCCGTGAGCTGGGCTACGTTCCAGGCAAGGTCGGTTCACGCATTTCGCCGTACGCGATCACCTTCGTGCCAGCGCCCGAATCGCTGCGCATCGATCCGATGGATCCATTGGATCCCTGAAGGGCGCGACGTCATCCTCAGTAGCCGACCTTCAGCGTGAACATCACGTTTCGCGGTGCACCGTACCAGCCCTGGTTGTAGAAGCCGATCTGCGAGTAATAGTGGCGGTCGAACAGATTGTTGATGTTGACCGCCGCAGAGACGTTGGAACTGAACTGGTAGCGCGCCATCAGGTTCACCAGTGCGTAGCTGGGCTGCTCCACGGGCACCCGGCGATTTCCGGGCGCGGTGGCGGTCTGGTACATGCGGTTCTGCCAGTCCACGCCACCGCCGATCGTCAGCTGGTCCCAGGCACCTGGCAGGCGCCAGGTGGTGAACAGCTTGAACAGGCTGCGCGGCTTGGCGGTATTGATCGCCCGGCCCTGCGCGTCCTGCGCGATGAAGGTGGTGAAGCTGGTGCCCAGGCTCCAGCCCGGCAGCGGCTCGCCGGCCAGTTCCAGTTCCAGACCGTCCACGGTTGCGCCCTTCACCGCGCGGTAGGCCGCCTGCGTGCTGCCTTCGACCAGCCCACCGGTGGCTTCGGCCAGGTTGTCCTGCTGGGTGCGGAACAACGCCGCTGAGGCGTTTAAACGCTCCTGCAGCCAGCTGCCCTTGAGGCCCAGCTCGTAGCTGCGGCCGCGGACCGGATCGAGGATCTGCCCGGATTCATTGCGGTTGTTCTGCGGCTTGAAGATACCGGTGTAGCTGGCGTACACGCTGCTGTAGTTGTTGATGTCCCAGACCACGCCGGCATAGGATACGAACTCGTTGCGGTAGCGGTACTTGCGCTTGGCTCCGAAGTACACCTGGTCGGTCTCCCAGTTGCTCAGGCGGCCACCGACGATCACGTGCAGCGGATCGGCCAACGACAGCCGCGCGACGGCATAGGCACCGCTCTGCTGGTTATCCAGGTCATCGGCCTGGGTCTTGCTGCTGGCCCACATCGGCTCAGGCGTGCCCGGCCCATGCCAATCCAGATAGCTGGCCAACGGCGGCAGCGGCGCCAGTGCGCGGTACTGCCCCAGCGCGATTTCATCGCGTGAGCGCGACCAGCCGATGGACGCAGTGTGCTGACGGCCGAACAGCTGGAACGGACCGGACAGGCTGGCACTGATCGCTTCGCGGCGCACCGGACCGTCGTAGCGGGTGAAGCTGTTGCCATTGGGCATGGCGCCGGTAACCGGATCGGGGTAGCCACCGCGATAGAGATGCTTCATTTCCATGTCGGTATGCGAGCGGCTGTAGGACACGCGCGCCTGCCAGTCGTTGCCGAAACGATGGTTGAAGTCGAAGAAGCCATTGCGGGTGTCGGTGGTCATCCGTGCCCACGGCGCGGTGGCTGATACCGAGCGGTCGAAACGGGTACGCGTGCCATCGGCGTTGAACAGCGCGAAGCCGCTGCCGAAGCCGCGGTTGTCGTTGCCTTGGTAGGAGATGCCGGCGATCAACCCGGTGTCCTCGCCCAGGTCCACGCTGACCACGCCGTAGAGCGTCTTCGCCGTACTGTCCAGGCCAGCGGTGTAGCTGTCGCCCTCTGCCTGCGCAGCGACCACGCGACCACGCACACGCCCTTCCCGGCTCAGCGGGCTGGACACATCCACCCAGGCGCGGCGCGCATCCCAGCTGCCGAGGCTGATGCCGCCGCTGGCAGCGAATTCACGCAGCGGGCGCTTGCGCACGTAGTTCACTGCCGCCGAGGGATTACCGGCACCGGTCATCAGGCCGTTGGCACCGCGCACGATCTCGATACGGTCGTACACCACCATGTCCAGATTGTTCTCGCCGAAATTCCATGGCGACAGCACCGGCATCACCACGCCATCGAACTGGTAGTTGTCGATGTCGAAGCCGCGCGCCGAGAACGAATAGCGGTTGGCATCGCTGCGTGTGACCGAGATGCCCGGGGCGGTCGACAAGGCGTCGGCGGTGCTCAGCAGCCCGCGGTCCTCGATCTGTTGGCGGGTGACCACGCTGACCGACTGCGGCGTCTGTCGCGAGGTCAGCGACAGCCCCGTCGCCGTGCCCATGGAATCGGTGGTGTAGGAGCGCGAGCTTTCGGTGCTGCCATCGAGGTCGGCCGTGACCTGCACGGTTGGGAGCTGGGAAGGCGTTACGGAGGGAATGAGTTCGGCGGCGTGGGCAGCGTTGAACAGCGCCAGGGTCGTGCCGATGGCGGTGGCCAGGGCACACGGGCGGAAACAGGCAGGCATGGGAGATCCAGCGGGAGGGAAAGGCTGGATGAGAATTATTGTCATTTGAGCGTGAGCGCACGTATGCGCCCACGCAGCACGCGTATGCGCACTGCCAGCCGCGATCCGGATTCAGCGGATCTGGCTGGGGGCGATGCCGTAGCGCGTTCGGAACGCGGTTGCGAAATTGGTGGCATGCCGATAGCCGACGAAATGCGCGGCCTGCTGCACGCTGCAGCCCTGCCGCAGCTGCTCGCAGGCCAACTGCAGGCGTCGCTCGCGCAGCCACGCGAATACCGAACAGTGGTGCACCTGCTGGAATTTCAGGCGCAGGCTGCTCGGGCTCATGCAGGCCACGCGGGCCAGATCCTCCAGCCGGTGGTCAGCCGCAGGTGATGCCTGCAGGCAGTCGATTACCCGTTGCAGCATGCGGCGGTCGCGCGGTGAAACACGCAGATCCGGCAGCGCGTCCTGTGCAGACGCACCCAACGCCATCGCCAGCATCTGCAGTCCCACACCCTCGCACAGCAGCGCATGCATCGCGCCTTGCCAGGTCCCCGACAGCAACTGTTCGGCGGCGTGTTCAAGATGCGCGGGTACCTGCCAACTGTGCAGCCGCCGCCGACCATGGCGACGAGCCTGCAACAACAGATCGCTGATCACCGGATCATCCATCTCGGCCGGTGCATCCAGCGAGACATTCAGACTGCGCATCCGTTGGCCGGCCGGATGGATCGCAGTCATCGGCGCGGCATCGGCCAACACCATCGCGCCGGCGCCGCGGTTCATGCCGATCACGGCCTGCCCTGCCAGGCGTGCTCCGGCACGACCTTCCAGCATCACGATCGCAGCGAACGGCGGGGGGGCCTCCGAAGTCGCCTCGAACGGCTGGTGCGCGACCACGTCCGACAGCGCCAGGCTGATGCCAGGGCGCAAGCAGCGCTGTTCCACCCTGCCCTCGACCACGCACAGCGCGCCCGAATCGGCGGCGGACGCGAGTGCTGGCAGCCGATAGCGGAAACCACTGCTGCGGCCCAAGCGGTCCAGGTCGGCAAGGGTAAGGGTGTGCATGGGGCGCCTGAGGGAAATCCAGTGCCATTGTCATATGAGAACCGCTCTCATCTCCAGCCTTCGTGGCAAGGCCCGATCTGCCCTTGCCGATACAAATAGTTACGTTATAACATTTCACATCTTTTTCACGGAGCGTTCCATGCGTCGCCACCTGCTTGCTGCCGCCATTCTGTTCGTCGTTCACAACGCCCAGGCTGCGGACGAACCTACCCTTCCCACCCTCCAGGTGCAGGCCTCGCAGCCCTCCCGCATCGACAGCCGGGTCACCGTGGACAACCCGCAGGCGCAGAACCGCACCCTCGGCGGCCTGCTCGAACACGTCTCCGGTGTGCAGAGCAGCGCCTTCGGGCCGAATGCGGGCGCCCCGGTCATCCGCAGCCTCAGCGGCAACCGCGTGCAGATCCTGCAGGACGGCCAGTCCATCCTGGGCATGAACGCGATCAGCGGTGACATCAACATCCCGTTCGATCCGCTGTTCGTGCGAAGCGTCACCGTCAACAAGTCCTCCGACACCGTGCGCTATGGGGGCAATGCGATCGGCGGCAGCGTGGAGATCGACTCGGGCCTGATCTCGCGCAGCATGGAAGACAAGGATCAGTCGATGGAACTGGTCCTGCGCAAGGGCTTCAACGCGGCCGACGCGCAGGGCTTCCGCATGAACTTCAACAACCAGCGCAACATCTCCACCAATCTGCAGGTGTCGCGGCAGCGCATCTCGCACTACGACATCCCCGGCAACAGCAAGGCCAGCGCCTGCAACACCGGACTGTTCCCGGCCGGCGGGGGCGTCAACTCGGCGCTGGCCGACGCCTGCCAGAAAGAGGCGCGCGTCCAGCAGATCTACAACAAGGCCTCGCAACCCTACATCGACCAGTTCATGACCGAGAACCCGGACTGGGCCGATGGTGATTTCTCCTTCTACACCAACAATCCGACATCGGTCTGGCAGCGCCGTACCTACGTCAATCCGGTCAACCCGGCCTACGTTGCAGGCACGCCTTCATACGTGCAGAAGCAGATCAACAACGATGTCACCCCCGACTACCACCACCGGCTGGGCAACAGCTATGCACGCAATTCGCAGGTGGCCTTCGGTTCGACGCTGTTCTTCGACCGCGGCTACATCGGTGTCAGCATCGATGCAAAGGACAGCGAGTACGGCGTGCCGGGCTTTTCGATGCAGAACCTGTCGTTCGGCTCCAACTATGCCGACGGCCTGCCGGTGGGCGTGGTGATCAAGCAGCAGCGCTACGCACTGGAAGCCCTGCTGCGCGATCCGCTGCCCTACGTTGAACGCGCCGAGCTGCGGGTCTCGAAGCTGGACAACACCTCCGGTGAGCGGCTGGGCGCAAAGAAAGCCAACGACTACGACTTCGAGAGCACCCAGGCCGAGCTGCTGCTGAGCCACCAGCGGGTTGGCCCGCTCAGCGGCCAGCTCGGTTTCAGCCATCAGTCGCGTGATGTCACCGGCAGCGGCTCGCTGCGCTACCTGCCTGACGTCGACACCCGCAGTAACGCGGTGTTCCTGAAGGAAACGCTGGACTTCGGCTGGGCCAGCTTCGACGCAGGCGTGCGCCACGAACGCGTGGATCACGAGCTGCAGCCCAGCCGCTTCAAGGCCGCGCGCAATGCTTCCAACACGAAACTGCAGGACCGCGACTACCGGCTCAACAGCTACAGTCTGGGCTCGTATGTCGAGCTGGGGCCGATGTTCGCGGCCAAGGTGCGTTACTCGTCTTCACAGCGTGCCCCGGAGATCAACGAGCTGTATGCCAGCAACGCGCACTACTCGGTGATGACCCAGGAAGAAGGCAACCAGAATCTGGAACCGGAACGCGCGAAGAACCTGGAGCTGACCGGCCTGTTCCACCTCGGTGGTTTCGAACTATCGGCAACCGCGTACCGGATGAAGTACGAGAATTATCTCTACCTCGGCTACTCCGGCCTGCAGACCGCCAACCGCCTGCCGCTGAAGTACTGGAAGCAGACCGACACCACGGTGAAGGGCTTCGAGATCGACGTGTCGCAGGCCGTGGACCTGGGCCGCTATGGTTCGTTGAATGTCTCCGCCTTCGCCGACCTGGTGAAGAACAAGGCCGACCATCCCGATTCGCTGCGCGCCCACAATGACGGCGAGTACCTGCCGAACATGCCGACCAACCGCTACGGCGCCAACCTGCAGTGGCAGCGCGAGGGCTGGAAGGCGCAGCTGTCCAGCACCTACTACGACACCCAGAAGTACCTCGGCCGCAATGTCAGCGAGGAAGTGCCACTGGATGCGTTCAACATGGTCGACCTGCAGGTCAGCCGCGAACTGCCGGTGCGCAACAGCTACATCGCCGGCATGGAGGTGTTCGTCAACGGCAGCAATCTGCTCAATGAAGAAGCACGTCCGCACAACTCGCCGTTGAAGTACATCGCACCGTTGCCCGGGCGTGGCTTCCAGGTGGGGGTGACGGTGAGGCTCTGAGCGGAGAATGGATCCGCCACCATCCACTGATCCATGATCGGTGGATGGTGCTTCAGGGATGAGTATTGGAGCAAAGAAAAACGCCTGCAGATCGAGGATCTGCAGGCGCTTCTTTGTATCTGGCGGAGTGAGAGGGATTCGAACCCTCGATAGAGCTTTTGACCCTATACTCCCTTAGCAGGGGAGCCCCTTCAGCCGCTCGGGCATCACTCCGGGGTTTTCTCCGCGTCTGGTGCGTTGCACCTCAGCGGGGCGTGAATCATAACGTTAATCGAGTGCGAAGGTAAAGCGTTATTCGGCAGAATTTTCACTGCCGGTGCCACCGGCTTCGTCACCACGCTGGATGCGCTGGTAGATCTCTTCGCGATGCACAGCGACGTCCTTCGGCGCAGTGATGCCGATACGCACCTGGTTACCCTTGACGCCAAGCACGGTGACGCTCACCGAGTCACCGATCATCAGGGTTTCGCCGACGCGGCGAGTCAGGATCAACATTTTTGTAAGTCTCCATGGAACCGTGTGGAAGGGTATCCCCCACCGGCTTGACGCTCCGTCAAGAAGCGCTACCACGACAAAGGGAAAAGATTCGCAATGGTACCGTCAGCCGTCCCGCTCCTACAAGGAGGGGGACGGCGCGGTTCATCACAGGCGGGGGCTGACCCATTCGACGACGGCAGCCAGCGCGGTGGCAAGGGCGGGCCCGTCCTCGCCACCACCCTGGGCGAGGTCCGGGCGTCCGCCGCCCTTGCCCCCGATCTGACCGGCGATATGGGACAACAGTTCCCCGGCCTTGACCTTGCCCATTGCGCTGCCGTTCACACCCGCGACCAGGGCGGCCTTGCCGTCCTGGGCACCGGCCAGCACGATCACCGCGTCGCCCAGCTGCTGCTTCAGGCGGTCCATGGCGTCACGCAGGGCCTTGGCGTCGAAGCCTTCCAGGCGCGCCGCCAGCACCTTCACACCGGCAACCTCGACGGCCTGGCCGGACAGGTCGGCGGTGGCGCCAGCGGCAACCTTGGCCTTCACGGACTCCAGCTCGCGTTCCAGCTGCTTCTGGCGCTGGCCAAGGGCGCGGATCTTCTCGACCACGTCGGCAGCGCTGCCGCCGAGCAGGTCGGCGGCCTCGGCCAAGCGGGCCTCTTCGGCATCCACGTAGTCCAGGGCACCCTGGCCGGTGACGGCCTCGATGCGGCGCACGCCAGCGGAGACGCCGCCCTCGGAGGTGATCTTGAACAGGCCGATGTCGCCGGTACGGTTGACGTGGGTACCGCCGCACAGCTCGGTGGAGTAGTCACCCATCTTCAGCACGCGCACGTGCTCACCGTACTTCTCGCCGAACAGGGCCATCGCGCCGAAGTCCAGCGCTTCCTGCATGCCCATGTTGTGCACTTCGGCAGCGTTGTTGGCACGCACCTGCTGGTTGACCTTGCGCTCGATCACGGCCAGCTCTTCCGCGCTGATCGGCTGGAAGTGCGAGAAGTCGAAGCGCAGGCGATCCGGCGCCACCATCGAGCCCTTCTGCTGCACGTGGGTACCCAGCACTTCGCGCAGGGCGGCATGCAGCAGGTGGGTGGCGGAGTGGTTGAGGATGGTGGCGCCACGGCGCTCGCCATCGACCTGGCCGGACAGCACGTCACCAACCTTCAGGCCGCCTTCGGACAGGATGCCGACGTGGCCATGGAACTGACCTGCGAACTTCTGGGTGTCTTCCACCGCCAGGCGCACGCCGTTGCCGGTCAGCACGCCGGTGTCACCGACCTGGCCGCCGGACTCGGCGTAGAACGGGGTCTGGTTGGTGATCACGATGACCGCATCACCGGCATTGGCCGACTGCACCGGACGGCCGTCCTTGAGCACGGCCAACACGGTCAGGTCATCGGCCTGCAGGCGGTCGTAGCCGAGGAAGCGGGTCGGGCTGAGGGTCGCCACCAGCTCGGCCGGCAGGGTCACGCCACCGCCGAACTTGCCGGCCGCGCGCGCGGTTTCGCGCTGCTGCTCCATCGCCGCATCGAAGCCGGCGATGTCGACGGTCAGGTCGCGCTCGCGGGCGATGTCCTGGGTCAGGTCGAGCGGGAAGCCATAGGTGTCGTACAGGCGGAACGCATCAACGCCGGGAATCACGCCATCGCTGGCCTTGCCGGCAACGTCTTCGAATATCTTCATGCCGGCGTCGAGGGTTTCAGCGAAACGCTCTTCTTCGGCCTGCAGCGCACGGGTGACGGTATCGACCGCCGCCGGCAGTTCCGGATAGGCCTCGCCCATCTGCTCGACCAGAGTCGGCACCAGCTTGCTGAAGAACGGCTGGCGCACACCCAGCATCCAGCCGTGGCGCAGGGCGCGGCGGATGATACGGCGCAGCACGTAGCCGCGGCCTTCGTTGGACGGCAGCACGCCGTCGACGATCAGGAACGAGCAGGCACGGATGTGATCGGCGATCACCCGCAGCGACTTGTTCTCCAGATCGGCGGTGCCGGTCAGTTCGGACGCCTTGCGGATCAGCGCCTGGAACAGGTCGATCTCGTAATTGGTGTGCACGTGCTGCAGGATCGCCGCCAGGCGCTCCAGGCCCATGCCGGTATCCACGCACGGTGCCGGCAGCGGCACCAGGGTGCCGTCGGGCTGGCGATCGAACTGCATGAACACCAGGTTCCAGATTTCGATGAAGCGGTCGCCGTCTTCATCCGGGGAACCCGGGGGGCCACCGGCGATGTGGTCGCCGTGGTCGTAGAAGATCTCGGTGCACGGGCCGCACGGGCCGGTATCGGCCATCTGCCAGAAATTGTCCGAGGCGAACGGCGCACCCTTGTTGTCACCGATGCGCACGATGCGCTCCTCGGGGATGCCGACCATGTCGCGCCACAGCGCATACGCTTCGTCGTCGGTCTGGTAGACGGTGACCAGCAGGCGTTCGGCCGGCAGTTTCCAGACCTGGGTCAGCAGCTCCCATGCCCAGGCGATCGCGTCCTTCTTGAAGTAGTCGCCGAAGGACCAGTTGCCCAGCATTTCGAAGAAAGTATGGTGACGTGCGGTGTAGCCGACCTGGTCAAGGTCGTTGTGCTTGCCGCCGGCGCGCAGGCAGCGCTGGACGTCGGCCGCGCGCACGTAGCTGCGCTTCTCCGCGCCAAGGAACACGTCCTTGAACTGCACCATGCCGGAATTGGTGAACAGCAGGGTCGGATCATTGCCCGGCACCAGCGGCGCCGACGGCACGATGGTGTGGCCTTTGCCCTTGAAGAATTCAAGGAAGTCGCTGCGGATCTGGGAAGTCGTGAATTTGGCGGATGCGTTCATTGGGGGCTGGCAGTCGGCGGGCCGGCGGACCCGGACCACCGGCCGCAATGGCCAGGGTCGCCCGGGACCGCCGAAAACCTAAAGGGTATCAGGCCCGGCGCCGCCAGTCTCAGTCATCCGGCTCGTAGCGGGTCGCGCGGCGGATACTGTCACCGTCGAAGCCCCGTCGGGCCAGCAGGTCCGCAGCCTTGCGACGCTGCGCCAGGTCCTGCGGGCCGGTTTCGCCGAAGCGGCGGCGGACCAGGTCGCGGGCGTTCTCCTGCCAGTCGCCTTCATAGCTGTCCATTGCCGCGGCGATCGCCTCGCTGTCCAGGCCATGGGTGCCGAGCTCGGCGCGCACGTGGATCGGCCCGTAGCCGGTATTGGCACGCATCCGCACCAGGTTCTCGGCAAAGCGGGTGTCATCCTGCCAGCCCGCCTCGGTCAGCTTGGCAACAGCGGCCTGCGCGGCCTCATCCTCGATGCCACGGGCGGTCAGCTTGCGGGTCAGCTCTTTGCGCGAGTGTTCGCGGCGGACCAGCAGGCCCAGCGCCCGTTGTACCGGGGTCTGCTCACGCGGCCGGCGCTTGCGGCCGGTGGGAATGTCTTCGGCGTCGGACATCGGTGCTCCAGGGGTGGCGCCATCCGTGGCGCCCTGCCCGTCCATGGGCGATTCGAACCTGCGGAGCAGGGCGACGTCACTGACGGCGCCACCCTGCCCCACAGCAAGCCTTATTCGTCGTCGCCTTCGTCATCGCCTTCTTCGCGGGCAGCTTCAGACGGCTGGAACTTCTCGCGCAGCTCGGCTTCGAGCTTGGCGGCGACGGTCGGGTTGTCGCGCAGGTAGCCACGGGCATTGTCCTTGCCCTGGCCGATACGCTCTTCGCCGTAGCTGTACCAGGCGCCGGCCTTCTCGACCAGCTTGGCATCCACGCCCATGTCGATCAGTTCGCCTTCGCGGCTGATGCCTTCGCCGTACAGGATCTCGGTGATGACCTGCTTGAACGGCGGCGCCAGCTTGTTCTTGACGACCTTGATCTTGGTCTGGTTGCCGATGATCTCGTCGCCCTTCTTGATCGCGCCGATACGACGGATATCCAGGCGCACCGAGGCATAGAACTTCAGCGCGTTGCCGCCAGTGGTCACTTCCGGGCTCTGGCCCGGCATCATCACGCCGATCTTCATGCGCAGCTGGTTGATGAAGACCACCAGGGTGTTGGAGCGCTTGATGTTGCCGGTCAGCTTGCGCAGCGCCTGGCTCATCAGGCGGGCCTGCAGACCCGGCAGCTGGTCGCCCATCTCGCCTTCGATTTCGGCCTTCGGGGTCAGCGCGGCAACCGAGTCGACCACCAGGATGTCCACCGAGCCCGAACGGACCAGCATGTCGGCGATTTCCAGCGCCTGCTCGCCGGTGTCCGGCTGCGACAGCAGCAGGTCGTCCACGTTGACGCCCAGCTTGGCGGCGTAGATCGGATCCAGCGCATGCTCGGCGTCGATGAAGGCTGCGGTGCCGCCCAGCTTCTGGCACTCGGCGATGGCCTGCAGGGTCAAGGTGGTCTTGCCCGACGACTCCGGACCATAGATCTCAACGACACGGCCCTTCGGCAGACCACCAATGCCGAGCGCGATGTCGAGCATCAGCGAACCGGTCGGGATGGCTTCGACGGGTTCGACCACACGGTCGCCCATGCGCATCACCGAGCCCTTGCCGAACTGCTTTTCGATCTGGCCCAGAGCTGCAGCGAGGGCGCGCTTCTTGTTCTCGTCCATCGGATTGGTCCTTGCAGAGGTCGTGTCGTTGGAGGTGCTGTCTTTGGGGGTCTTCTTTGCCATGGGCTCACTTTAAGTCGGACGTATCGCACAGGCTGAGATTCTGCCCGGCGCTCTGAAAAGAATTATCGGACATCCGTACCAACCTCAGTGGAACCAGAGAATCGCCACAAAAGACCGCGGGGTAATGCGCTATGGAACAGGTCAACGGTTGGGCCGCAGCAGGCCGCAATAGAGGCCTTCGATCGAGAAGTCCTGGTCCGGCAGCACCTCGATCGGCTTGTAGTCGGGGTTGCGTGGCAGCAGGCGGATACGGTCCTTGGCGATCTTCAGCAGCTTGACGGTGATCTCGTCATCGATGCGAGCCACTACGATCTGCCCGGAATGGGCGTCGCGGGTGCGATGCACGCCGATCAGGTCACCGTCGAAGATGCCCTCGTCGATCATCGAATCGCCCTGCACCTTGAGCAGGTAATCCGGCGCCGGCGAGAAGAACACCCGGTCCAGCACCACGAAATCATCCGAGCCGATGTCCGCACCGATCGGCAGGCCAGCTGCGACCCGGCCGAGCACCGGCAGGCGTAGGACGTTGTCGGGCAGGCCCGGCCCGGCCAGCTTCTCCAGTGGTGGCGCCTGCACCAGGCGGATGCCACGGGCCTGGCCCGGAATGCGACGGATCGCACCGGCCTGCTCCAGGGCTTCCAGGTGGTACTGGGCCGCGCGGACGCCCTTGAAGCCGAATGCACGCGCGATTTCAGTCTGCGACGGCGGTGCGCCTTCGCTCTCGATACGCTCGGCGATCAACTGCAGGATCGCCTGCTGGGTGTCGGTCAGGTCCATGATTAGTAGTATTACTACTAACTGGCGGGACTGCAAGTGCCGTGGGCGACACGGCGGCATCTGTGGTGCCGAGCCATGCTCGGCGATCGTCGCCGGGATTGGCCCGGCTGGCAGAGGCAGAGGCAAAGGCGAGAGCAAAAGCAGCCGACCAGCGGTCGGCTCTACAGGAATCGCTGGGCGATTCCGCGGTTCCCGTTGGGAACCGCTGCGGCAAGCACACTATGTGTGCTTGCCGCTTCTCCAGATCGAAAACAGGATCCAGACGCCGCAGAAGCCGGCGCCGATGAAGCCGCACACGCCCAGCGCCAGCAGCCAGCGGCTGGAGACGCCACCTACACTGTGCATCACGATGGATGAGCCGATGATCAGAGCGGCGGTAACGATGCCCATCACCAGCCGGTTGGCGGCGCGGTTGACCTGTTCGCCGAAGCCCTGCAACGCCGTGGTTTCCACCTTCAGCTGCAGGCGCCCACGGCGCGCGGCCTGGACCAGCTTGCGCAGGTCGCGCGGCAGTTCACCGGCGAAATCGACCAGGCCCAGCAGGCTGCGCCGGCCACGCTTGAGCAGCGCCTTGGGCGCATAACGCTGCAGCACCACCCGCTCCAGGAACGGGCGCGCGGCGCTGGCCATGTCGAAATCCGGGTCCAACTGCCGGCCCATGCCTTCCAGGGTCAGGAACGCCTTGATCATCAGCGCCAGATCGGCCGGCAGGGTCAGGCTGTAGCTGCGCAGCAACTGGGTGATGTCGCCCAGCATCAGGCCGATGCGCAGGTCCTTCAACGGCACGCCCCGGTACTGGTCGACGAACTGGCTGATGTCGTGCTGCAGCCGGTTTTCGTCCACTTCCACGCCGCCGGCCCAGTCCAGCAGCACGTCGGCCACGCCCTGCGGGTCCTGCTCGACCAGCCCGTGCAGCAGCTGCGCGACCTGGAAACGACGCACTTCCGACAGCGCACCGACCATGCCGAAATCGATCACGCCGATGCGGCCGTCGCGCAGGTAGATGATGTTTCCCGGATGCGGATCGGCGTGGAAGCTGCCGTCCTCCAACACCATCTTCAGCACGATGTCAGCACCACGCCGCGCCAGTTCGCGCCGATCCAGCCCCGCCGCATCGACGCCGGCCAGGTCGCGGCCGGGAATGCCATCAACGAAGTCCTGCACGTTCAGGCTTTCACAGGTCCACTGCCAGTGCACGCTGGGGATCAGGATGTCGTCGCGTCCTTTGAAGTTGCGCGCGATGCGTTCGGCGTTGCGGCACTCGGCGGCGAAATCCAGCTCGCGGCGCAATGAAACGGTGAACTGCTGCACGACCTCGGCCGGACGATAGCGGCGCAGGTCCGGCAGGCGGGCTTCAACGATCTCGGCAAGGCGGGCAAGCAGACGCAGATCGGCCTCGACCACATCGCGGATGCCGGGGCGACGCACCTTCAGCACCACCTCCCGGCCGTCCTGCAGTCGCGCGCGATGGGCTTGCGCCAGCGAAGCCGCAGCCATGGGCGTTTCATCAAGGAAGGCGAACACCTCCTGCGGCGACGCACCGAGGTCGGACTCGAGCTGCTCGCGGATTTCCGCGTACGGCAACGCCGGCACTGCGTTCTGCAGTTCGGACAGCTCGGCGATCCATTCCGGCGGCAGCAGGTCGACGCGCGTCGCCAGCACCTGGCCAAGCTTGACGAAGGTCGGGCCGAGATCCTGCATTGCGCTGCGCACGCGCACCGGTGCGGTCATCCGCAGCAGTTCCTGGCGCTCTTCGTTCCAGTGCAGCAGGCGCCCTGCCCGTTCCAGCACCGTGGCCAGGCCGATGCGCCGCACCACGTCGCCGAAGCCATAGCGGATCAGGACGACGGCGATTTCCTGCAGTCGGCCCAGGTCACGGACCGTGCCCAGCGTTTCCCACATCATGCGTGCTCCGGACGATTACCGGAGCAGCATGTCACAGCTGGGCGTCGATACCGCGCAATGCCGCGGCCACGGTTTGCCGGCGGATGGCTTCGCGGTCGCCATCGAGCTGGAACAATTCGGCGCGGGCGTAACCACCACGGCGCTTCCAGCCGATCCAGACGCTGCCGACCGGCTTGTCAGGGCTGCCGCCACCAGGGCCAGCGATACCGGTCACCGCCACGGCAATGCCGGCGCCAGAGTTGACCAGCGCACCGGACACCATCTCCAGCACGGTTTCGCGGCTGACCGCACCAAACTGCTCCAGCGTCTGCGCGCGCACGCCAAGCAGGCGCTGCTTGGCCTCGTAGCTGTAGACCACCATGCCGCAGTCGAAGAACGCCGAGGAACCGGCGATGTCGGTCATGCACTTGGCGATCCAGCCGCCACTGCAGCTTTCAGCGGTCACCAGCTGCAGCGAGGCCTGCTGCAGGCGCTGCCCGAGCGCGGCGGACTGGGCATTGAGTTCAGCGTCGGTGGGAATGGACATCGGCATGACGGTGGGGTGAAGAACCTGCACGTTGTACCGCAGATGACAGCCGGATGTCGCGGGCCACCGCAATGACAGCAGCCGGGCCTGGCCCGGCGCTACCTCACCACTCCGGCAGTTTCTCCGGCAGCAGCGCCCTGATCGGCGCGCCGTCGACACTGGCGGCCAGCTTTTCGGCTTCGGCGATCGGCAGGTCGACCTGCAGCAGCCAGCCGTCTTCATCGGCCTGCTCGCTGCGAATCACTTCCAGCTGGTGCAGGCGCGCACGCAGGCGGCCGGCATCCGGCGGCAGGCGCAGCTCACCGGTCACGTGCTGCAGGCCCAGGCGCTTGCCCAGCACGCTCTGCAGCAGCTCCAGGCCCTGCCCATCGCGTGCGGAAATCCACACCCGCTCGCGGCGCGACTCGTCCGGGATACCGTCCTGGCCATCGTGGCGGACGTCGGCGCCCTCGATCCGGTCGATCTTGTTGAACACCAGCAACTGCGGCAGGTCACCGGCACCGACTGCGGTCAGCACCTCGTCCACCTGGGCGATGCGCTCCTCGCGGTGCGGATCGGCGGCGTCAACCACGTGCAGCAGGAAGTCGGCCTCGCGCGCCTCGGACAAGGTCGAGCGGAACGCGGCGACCAGGTCATGCGGCAGGTCGCGGACGAAGCCGACGGTGTCGGCCAGCACCACGTTGCCGCCCGGCACCGCGATGCGGCGCACGGTCGGGTCCAGCGTGGCAAACAGCTGGTCGGCGGCATAAGCCTCGGCGCCGGTCATGGCGTTGAACAGCGTCGACTTGCCGGCGTTGGTGTAGCCCACCAGGGCCACGCGCGGCAGCTCGCTGCGCACGCGCGCACGGCGCATCTGGGTGCGCTGCACCTCGACCTTTTCCAGCCGCTTCTGCAGCTGCTCGACCCGCTTCTGCAACAGGCGGCGGTCGGTTTCCAGCTGGGTTTCACCCGGACCACGCAGGCCGATCGAACCGCCGCGCTGGCGCTCCAGATGGGTCCAGCCGCGCACCAGCCGCGTGGCCAGGTGACGCAGCTGCGCCAGCTCGACCTGCAGCTTGCCTTCGTGGCTGTGCGCACGCTGGGCGAAGATGTCCAGGATCAGGCCGGTACGGTCGATCACCCGGCGCTCGAGGAAGCGTTCCAGGTTGCGCTCCTGGCCCGGGCTCAACGCATGGTTGACCAGGATCAGGTCGGCACCGCTGGCATCGGCCGCAGCCTTGATCTCGTCCAGCTTGCCGCTGCCGATCAGGGTCGACGGATTCGGACGATCCAGGCGCGCGGTGATCGTCGCGGCGATGCTGGCCCCAGCCGAGCGGGCCAGATCACCGAATTCTTCCAGCACATCGTCTTCCAGCTTGCCGAAATGGGGCTGGATCAACAGGGCGTGTTCGCCCTTCTTCGAGCGGTCAAACATTCACCGCTCCGGTATTACTCGTCTGCTTCATCACCTGCCTGACCACCTTCACCCGACTGCACGTAACCACCGCCCGGACCGACCTTCACGTTGCGTGCTGGAACGACCGTGGAAATGGCGTGCTTGTAGACCATCTGACTGACCGTGTTGCGCAGCAGGACCACGAACTGGTCGAACGACTCGATCGTGCCCTGCAGCTTGATGCCGTTCACCAGGTACACCGAAACCGGCACGCGTTCGCGCCGCAGTGCGTTCAAGAAAGGATCCTGCAGCGATTGCCCCTTGGACATTGCACACTCCTGATTATTGTTCTTATTGGGTTGCCGACGATTGCCACGGCCCCCGAGCCGCCCGCCGACCGATGATGTTACACGGCTGGCGGGGGTTCAGCGTGCGACGAAGGTCGACACCGCGCCGGCCAGGCGCTCTTGGTCGATATGGGGGTCGAACCAGCGCGCATCAAGCTCGCCGCGCAGCCAGGTCAGCTGGCGCTTGGCCAGCTGGCGCGTGGCGAAGATCGCCTTGTCACGGAAGCGGGCGGCATCGCCCTCCCCGTCCAGGTACTCCCAGGCCTGCCGATAGCCGACCGCGCGCACCGCCGGCAGGTCCAGTGGCGCCTCCACGGCGGCCATTTCCGGCATCGCGCGCAATGCCCGCACCTCATCCAGAAAGCCCTGCGCCAGCATGGCGTCGAAGCGCGCCTCGATACGCTGGTGCAGCACCGCGCGATCATGCGGCGCCAGGATCAGCTTGAGGGTGCGCACCGGCAACGGCGCTACGCCCGGCCGACGCTGCCATTCAGTGATGGGCGTGCCGGTCAGGCGATAGACCTCCAGTGCGCGCTGGATACGTTGCGGGTCGGTCGCGTGGATACGCGTAGCGGCGGCGGGGTCGATCTGTGCCAGTTCAGCATGCAGCGCCGCCCAACCACGTTCGGCGGCTTCGGCAGCCAGTGCCGCACGCATGGCCGGGTCGGCTTCGGGCATCGGCGAGAGGCCCTGCAGCAGGGCGCGGAAATAAAGGCCCGTGCCACCGGCCAGGATCGGCATTTTGCCGCGCGCCACGATGTCGACCACGACGCGACTGGCATCGGCCGCGAACTCGGCCGCCGAATAGGTCTGCCAGGGATCGCGCAGGTCCAGCAGGTGGTGGGGTGCCTGTGCGCGCTCAGCCGCGTCGGGCTTGGCCGAGCCGATGTCCAGGTGGCGATAGACCAGTGCCGAATCGACGCTCACGATCTCGCCATCCAGCTGCCGGGCCAGGGCGATCGCAGTCGCGGTCTTGCCACTGGCGGTCGGTCCCATCACGGCGATCGCCAGCGGCCGCTGGTCGATCCCCATCAGTCTTCGTCCGGCCAGCGGATCGTCGGCGTGGCGTCGGCGCGCGGCGTCGGTACGGCCTGCACTGCCTGCCAGATCTTCAGTGCGTCGACCGTGGCGGCCACGTCATGCACGCGCACGATGCGCGCGCCACGCTGGACCGCAATCAGGTGCGCGGCTACCGACGCCGCCACCCGTTCGGAGGGCGTATCGCGGCCGGTGAGTTCTCCCAGGCTGCGCTTGCGCGACAGGCCAGCCAGCATCGGCACACCCAGTTCCAGGAAGCGCTCCGAACGCGCCAGCAGGGTCATGTTGTGGGCAGTGGTCTTGCCGAAGCCGAAACCGAGGTCGATCAGCAGGTTCTTCTTTGCGATGCCGGCCATTTCCGCGGCGAACAGGCGCTGCACCAGGAAGCCATGCACCTCGCCGACCACGTCGTCGTAGTGCGGATCGGCCTGCATGTGGCCCGGCTCGCCCTGCATGTGCATCAGCACCACCGGCACGCCTGCCTCGGCAGCCGCGTCCAACGCACCTTCCTGGCGCAGGCCAAAGATGTCGTTGATCATGCCGGCGCCGGCGGCCACTGCCGCCCGCATCACCTCGGGCTTGAAGGTGTCGATGCTGATCGGCACCTGGGTTCGGGCGGCCAACTGCTCGATCACCGGGATCACGCGGCGCAGTTCTTCTTCAATCGAGACCGGCGCGGCGCCCGGGCGCGTGGATTCGCCGCCGATGTCGAGCAGGTCAGCGCCCTCCTCGACCAGCCTCAGGCCATGCGAGACCGCCGCTTCGGTGGTGTCGTGCGCGCCGCCATCGGAGAACGAGTCCGGGGTGACGTTGACGATGCCCATGACCCGGGCACGGTCGAGGCGCAGGATGCGGCCGGCGCAATCGAGCTGGGGCGAGGTATCGAACATGGGCAATCCTGCGGGGGACAACGGCGGGTAGTTTAGTTCGGCAGGGCGGCGCCCTGCACCCGCAGAGGCAACGGCCACAGCAAGAGCCCAAGCAACAGCAGAAGCTGGTTTCCTGAGGGTAGCCGGGGTGGGTCCGGTTGCGGGAGACGCCGTAAACCCATCCATGAAGTGACCCCCGGGAATTGGACACCAGATCCAACCCCGAGGGATACATGAACAGATACGACGCGCGTTTCAAACTGCAGGTCGCCAAAG
>NZ_JBXAWS010000027.1:0-36149 GCF_057292075.1 Stenotrophomonas sp. 1L-E-5-B-C3 | reverse complement strand
GGTTGCGGGAGTGTCCGCGGCATGGATGCCGCGGCCAAGCCCCCATGGACGGGTTTACGGCGTCTCCCGCAACCGGACCCACCCCGCCATCCCACGGATAGCCCGCTGTTGCTTCGGCCGTTGCTGTTGCTTCGGCCGTTGCTGTTGCTTCGGCCGTTGCCGTTGCCTCTGCGGGTGCAGGGCGCAGCCCTGCAGACAACACCCCTTCCCTGAGCATTCCGCGTAGTGGTTTGAGCGCCGCACACACGTCGACCACGGCACGCTATACGGCAACGGAACCGCCCGTCGTCCACCGAGAACCACCATGTCCCTGCGTCCCCTGCCGCTGCACCACGCTCTGCTGTTGGCCCTGTCATCCCTGCCACTGGCCGCGCTGGCCGAAACCACGTCGCCTGCCGCCACCCAACAGGTGCCCGGCGTCTACCACCAGCGCGTCGGGGCGCTGCAGGTCACCGCCCTGTTCGATGGTGTGGTCGCGTTGGGTCGGCAGGAAGTGGTGGACGTGCCGCCGACGCTGGTCAGCCGCTTGCTGGAAGGCCGTTACGTGCCCGAAGACAAGAAAGGCCTGCAGACCGCGATCAACGCTTTCCTGGTGCGCCAGGGCAATCACCTGACCCTGGTCGATACCGGTACCGCACAGTGCTTCGGCCCCGGACTGGGCCAGGTGCTGGGCAACCTGCGCGCCTCCGGCGTGAACCCGGCCGAGGTGGATGACGTGCTGCTGACTCATGCCCATCCAGATCACCTGTGTGGCGTACTCGACGCGCAGGGCAAGCCGGCCTACCCGAACGCCACGGTGTGGCTGTCCAAGGCCGATGCCGGTTACTGGCTCAACCCGGCCAGCGAGGCCACCGCGCCGCAGAGCGTGCGCTTTGCCTTCCCGCTGGCGCGCAACGCGGTAGCGCCCTACCAGGCCAGCGGCCACCTGCGTACCTTCAACCCCGGCGATGCCCTGCCCGGTGGCGCGGTGGCGATGGACACCCATGGCCATACGCCCGGCCATGTCTCCTACCGGTTCGACAGCCAGGGCCAGTCGCTACTGGTGTGGGGTGATGTGCTGCACTTCCACGCGGTGCAGTTCGCGCACCCGGAGGCGGCCTTCGAGGCCGATTCGGACCGCAAAGCTGCCATCGCCAGCCGTCGCGGCCTGCTGCAGCAGGCCACCGCCAACGGTTGGTGGGTGGCCGGTGCGCACCTGCCGTTCCCCGGTCTGGGCCATGTGCGTGGCGAGGGCAAGGCCTATGCGTGGGTGCCGGCGGAGTATTCGCCGTTGAAATGAGGTGCCACCGGGTCTGGTGGCGTTGCCGGCCAGCGGCCGGCACTACCGGGCATCAGAGCGGTAGCGCCCGGCCGCCAGCCGGGCGACCGAAAATGCCTTATTCCAGCCCCAACCAGCCGCCGATGATGCCGCGGGCTTCGTCCACACCGGTGCGGGCGGCGCCGGAGAACACCTGCACGCTGACCGTATCACCGATGGAGGAGTGCAGTTCCTTGCGCACCTTCTGCAGGGTCTGCATCTGCTGGCTGCGGCTCAGCTTGTCGGCCTTGGTCAGCAACGCATGCGCCGGCAGGCCACGCTGCACGGCATAGGCCAGCATCTGCCGGTCGTAGTCCTTCAGCGGGTGGCGGATATCCATCACCACCACCAGGCCCCTCAGCGCATTGCGGGTGCGGAAGTAGCGGTCGATGAAGGCCTGCCAGTGCGCCTGCAGGTCCAGCGGCACCTTGGCGTAGCCGTAACCAGGCAGATCGACCAGATGGGCTTCCGGGGTCACCTGGAAGAACACCAGCTGCTGGGTGCGGCCGGGGGTCTTGGAGACACGGGCCAGGCTGTTCTGCCGGGTCAATGCGTTGAGGGCACTGGACTTGCCGGCGTTGGAGCGGCCCGCAAAGGCCACTTCGGCCCCCTCATCGGGCGGCAGCTGCCCCATGTTGTGGGCAGAGAGGTGGTATTGGGCGCGTTCGATGAGCAATGACATGTGCATAGGATCGCATGTTGCGGCACCGCGCGCCCGGCCCAGGGCCCTCCGCCGGGAAAATGCTGCACTGCTGCGTTGACCGTGCGCGGAAACGGCGTTGATAATCCGGGCGATGCCGTGGCTGCCGCCCGGCCCGGTCCATACGGAGCTTTAGCATGCGCCACGCTCGCGTTCTTGCCGTATCCGCCCTTGCCACTGCCGTAGTCGTTGCCGCCGCTGCGTTCGCGCAGACCACGTTGACCCCGCTGCCCGACAACGGGCCGATCAACACCGCCTCGCTGGAGGTCGATTTCAGCAAGACCCACTGGGGCGATGCCAAGGCCGGCCAGACCAAGGCCTCGGCCTGCGCGGCCTGCCATGGCGCCGACGGCAACTCCACGGTGGAGATGTACCCGTCCATCGCCGGCCAGAGCGAACGCTACGTGGCCCAGCAGATGGCCCTGATCGCCAACGGCCAGCGCAGTTCCGGTGCGGCGGTGGCGATGGTGCCGTTCGTGCAGAACCTCACCCCGCAGGACATGCGCGACATCGGCGCGTTCTTCGCCACGCAGAAAGCCACCGCCGGCATCGCCGACGACACGGCGGTTACCGAAGGCCCCTACAAGGGCATGAAGTTCTACGAGATCGGCCAGCAGCTGTACCGCGGCGGCGACGCCAAGCGTGGCCTGCCGGCCTGCATGGCCTGCCACGGCCCCAGCGGCGCTGGCAATCCGGGCCCGGCCTACCCGCATATCGGTGGCCAGCACGCCAGCTATGTCGCGCGGCGCCTGCAGGAATACCAGGCCGGGCAGACCCACGAAACCGACAAGGCGCACTTCCAGATCATGGCCACGGTCGCGCAGAAGCTGAGCGAGCAGGAGGTGCAGGCGCTGTCCAGCTACCTGCAGGGCCTGCACAACAAGGCCGATGACGTGGCTGCCGCGCCTGTACCGGCACAACCGGTCGCCGCCCCCTGACCACCATTGGTCGGCCCGGGCCGCCACCACGGCCTGCGCCTGCGGTATGTTTCCTTCACGCCGGCGACCGCGCCGGCGTTGCTTTTTTCAACGGAGATGCGTGTCGATGAGGTTGATTTCCCGCCTGCTGTTGTCTTTGCTGGTGCTGCTGCCGCTGGTAGCCTGCGCCGCCACCCCCGCCAATGCCCCGCTGGTTGAAGGCAAGGATTACGAGCGCATCGCCCAGCCGGGCCCGTTCCAGCCGCTGGCCGGCAAGATCGAGGTGGTCGAAGTCTTTGGCTACACCTGCCCACACTGCGCCCATTTCGAGCCGCAGCTGGAAGCCTGGGCGGCCAAGTTGCCGGCTGACGTGCGCTTCACCCCGGTCCCGGCCGCGTTCGGTGGCGCCTGGGATGCATGGGCGCTGGCCTACTACGCCGCCGACCAGGTGGGCGTGGCCAAGCGCAGCCACGCGGCCGTGTTCAAGGCCCTGCATCAGGATGGCTCGCTGCCGATGCAGAACGTCTCGGCCGATGAGCTCGCCAACTTCTACAAGGCCTATGGCGTGACCCCGGACCGCTACATCCAGGCCCTGCGTAGCGATGCGGTGCAGAAGAAGGTAGACGCCGCCCGCGCCTTCGCCCAGCGCACCAAGATTCCGGGCACCCCGGCCATCATCATCAACGGCCAGTACCTGGTGCGTGGCAACAGTTTCGACGACCAGCTGCGCATCGCCTCGGCGCTGATCGCCCAGGCCCGCGCCGCCCGCGGCCGCTGAACCAATACACACCATCGACACGGCGCTGTCGCCGCCGCATGTCATCATTTCCCTCTGGCCGGCACCGGTTGCCGGCCCCACCTATCCAGATGCTGGAGACGTTTCCATGAAGATCCGTTACGCCCTTGCACTCGCAGCGCTGCTGCCGATCCTGGCCGCCTGCAAGGCCGACGATGGCAGCACCAACACCACCGCCGCCCCGGCTGAGCCGACCGCCGCTCCGGCCACCACCGAGCCGGCAGCACCGGCCGCTGGCAGCGAAGGCGCCGCCCCGGCCGCCGAAGGCGACAAGGCTCCGGCTGAAGCCGCACCGGCCGCGGCACCGGCCCCGACCACTGCCGCACTGACCGGCCCGGCCCCGGTGGAAGGCGCCGACTACCAGGTGATCCCGAACGGCCAGCCGTTCCAGCCGGCCGCCGGCAAGATCGAAGTGACCGAAATCTTCGGCTACGTCTGCCCGGCCTGCGCCGCGTTCCAGCCGCTGGTTGGCCCGTGGAAGGCCGGCCTGCCGAGCGATGTGAACTTCGTCTACGTGCCAGCCATGTTCGGCGGCACCTGGGACAACTACGCCCGTGCCTTCTATGCTGCGCAGACCCTGGGCGTGCAGGACAAGACCCACGAGGCGCTGTACGCCGCCATCCATTCGCAGAAGACCCTGAAGGGTGAGCGCGGAACCGACTCGGTGGACGACATCGCCAAGTTCTACGGTGCCTACGGCGTGGATCCGAAGCAGTTCGCCGCCACCATGGGCAGCTTCGCGGTGAATGCCAAGACCAATTCGGCCAAGCAGTTCGCGCAGCGCAGCCAGATCAGCGGCACCCCGTCGATCATCGTCAACGGCAAGTACCTGGTGAAGGGCAAGAGCTTCCCGGACATGCTGCGCATCGCCGACCACCTGATCGCCCGCGAGCGCGGTGCGGCCCAGGCTCACTGATCCAAGAGAAGCTGTTCCCGGCCGTGACTTCCCCCCACACACGGACCCTGCGCTTGCTGACGGCCAACATCCAGGCCGGCTCAAGTACCCGCCGCTACAGTGACTATGTGACCCGCAGCTGGTCACATGCGCTGCCGGCGGGTCGCAAGCGCAGCAGTCTTGACGCGATCGCCACTTTGGCGCGCGAACACGACATCGTCGGCCTGCAGGAGGCCGACCCGGGCAGCCTGCGCTCGGGCTTCACCAACCAGACCCACTACCTGGCCCAGCGCGCCGGCTTCAACTACTGGAGCCACCAGCCGAACCGGCGCATGGGCGGGGTCGCTTCCAGCGCCAATGGCCTGCTGAGCAAACTGGAACCGGTGGAAGTACAGGACCACGCCCTGCCCGGCCGCATTGGCGGGCGCGGCGTACTGCTGGCCAAGTTCGGGGATGGCGAGGACGGCCTGGCGGTGGCGGTGGCCCATCTGTCGCTGGGGGCGGGTTCGCGGATGTCGCAGCTGGGCTTCATCGCCGAGCTGCTGTCCGACCACCCCAACGCGGTACTGATGGGCGACTTCAACTGCCTGGCCGAACGCCCGGAAATGCAGGTGCTGTACCAGAAGACCCGGCTGCAGCCACCCGGCTGCATCGTGCCGACCTTCCCCAGCTGGCGCCCCGACCGCGCCATCGACCACATCCTGGTCAGCAGCGGCCTGCAGACCCGCACAGTGGAAGCCGTACCGGCGGCGTTCTCCGATCACCTCGCGCTGGCGATGGCGATCGACGTACCGGCCAACGCCCTGCGCTGACGCGCTGCCGCTGCGCTCGCCGGGCATGGCCCGGCGCTACCGACCCTGGTAGGGGCCAACCTTGGTTGGCACGCTGCCCTGGTGGGTGCGGACCACTGCCCTGGTGGGTGCCAACCTTGGTTGGCACGCTGCCCTGGTGGGTGCGGACCGTTGGTCCGCACGCTCTCCGCCGGGCATGGCCCGGCGCTATCCCGCCTGCACCACCGGCACCTTCAGCCGCCGCGCGGTCATCGTGCTGCCCACCGAGGCCAGCACCGTGCAGCCGATCGCCAGCCACTGCAGCCCATGCAGGTGCTCGTGCAGCAGCAGCATCGCCCACAGCGCGGCCACCGCCGGCTCCATGCTGATCAGGATGCCGAAGGTCTCCTTCGGCAGGCGCTTGAGCGCCATCATCTCCAGCGACATCGGGATCGCGCTGGACACCAACGCCACCAGCAGGCCAGCGGCCAGGATCTTCGGATCAAGCAGCGCGGCACCGGCATGCACCACGCCCACCGGCACCACCACCAGCGACGCGGCCAGCAGGCCCAGCGACACCGAATGCCCGGCGTGCAGGTGGCCGGCACGCTTGCCGAACACGATGTACAGACCCCAGCACGCCGCCGCACCCATGGCATACAGCACGCCTGCCGGATCCAGCGCCGGGCCGCCACCGATCGGCAACAGCAACAGCAGCCCCACCGCCGCGCAGCCCACCCACAGGAAGTCGATCGGTCGTCGTGATGACAGCATCGCCACCGTCAGCGGGCCGGTGAACTCGATGGCCACCGCGATGCCGAAGGGGATCGTGCGCAGGGCCATGTAGAACAGCAGGTTCATCAGGCCCAGGGTGAGCCCGTAGCGCAGGATGGTGATCGCATCCACGCGGCTGGTCTTCCAGCGCCACGGCCGCCAGAACAGCAGCAGCAACAGCGCCGAGAAGCCCACGCGCAGTGCGCTGGTGCCCTGCGCGCCGATCAGCGGGAACAGGTGTTTGGCGTAGGACGTGCCGATGGCCAGCGAAGTAACCGAACCCAGCACTGCCAGCGCCGGCAACATCGGCGCGAATCGTGAAGTCTGCATGCGCAAAGTCTATTGCGCCGGCGCCGAGCACTTGGCTCAATTGACAGCCCGTTCGTGCAACTTCTGCTCGCCATGGCCACCGCCCCCGTGCTCGACAGCTTCGACCGCGCCATCCTCGACCTGCTACAGCGGGACAACACCCTACCGCAACGCGAAATCGCCGAGGCCGTGCACCTGTCCACTCCAGCGGTGCAGCGCCGGATCAAGCGCCTGCAGGACAGCGGTGTGATCGCGGCCAATGTGGCCGTGGTCGCTGCGGCGAAGGTCGGACGACCGCTGACCATCATCGTCGAGGTGCGCGTGGTCAGCGAGCAGCGCGAACGCGTGGCGCCGTTCAAGCGTCGCGTGCAGGACGACCCGGCCGTGCAGCAGTGCTATTCGATCACCGGTGACGGCGATTTCCTGCTGCTGCTTTCGGCGGCGTCGATGGAAGAATACGAAGCGATTACCGAGCGCTTGTTCGGCGGCGACGACAATATCGAGCGCTTCCGCACCTCGGTGGCACTGGGCACGTTGAAGCGGAGTTTCGAGGTTCCGCTGGTACCGGTTCTGTAGAGCCGAGCCAGACTCGACTGCCTTTTGACCGCAAAGCTGAAGCAGTCGAGCATGGCTCGACTCTACACTCCGAAACCATGAGTACACCCCCCTCTCCTGCCCACCGCCTGCGCCGCTGGCTGCTGCGCGGCCTGTGGCTGGCCATTGCCGTTGTTGCCGCGATGGCGCTGTGGAACAGCCCGTGGGCGGCCACGCCGCGAATGCTCTGGTCGCTGACACGGATGCCGGCTGCCACCGAACTGCCGGTGCCGGTGGAGGGTGTACGCCCCCGGCAGATTGCCGACACCTTCGGCGCGCCGCGAGGCCGTGACCGCTCCCACGCCGGTATCGACATCTTCGCCAAGCGCGGCACGCCGGTGCGCAGCGTCACTGCCGGCGTCATCGCGGATGTCAGCGAACGCGGCCTCGGTGGCCGCCAGGTCTGGGTGATCGGGCCCGGGCGCGAGCGCTACTACTACGCGCATCTGGAAGACTGGGCAGAGGGCCTGGCGCGCGGCCAGGTGGTCCAGGCCGGTGACCTTCTAGGCCACGTCGGCGACAACGGCAACGCCAAGGGCACGCCGCCGCACCTGCACTGGGGCATCTACGGCACGAACGGCCCCCGCGACCCGTTGCCGCTGCTGCGCTGACCGCCATTGCGCCCCCGCGGATCGATCCGTTCATGATCTGCAAATAGGAATGGTTCGTATTACCATTTCTTTCGTTTCCGGTGGTGCCAGGACGGCCTGCCCGCCCTTCCCCTACCCGTAGCGCCTCGCCTTCTGGATGCCGGCCGAACGCGCGTGCTCGTCCAGGATCCCCCATGACCCGTCCCGCCTTCCGTACCCTGCAGCCGCAGCGGCTGTCCATTGCCGTGTTCGCTGCTCTCTGCTCCGTGGCCCCGACCGCTTTCGCCGACACCACCGCCGACCCGACCACGCTCGACAAGGTGGTGGTCAAGGGCGAACGCGCCGAAGGCTACTCGGTACGCCGCACCTCGGCTGGCACCCGCTTCGATCTAGCACCGCGTGAGATCCCGCAGTCGGTCAGCATCATCAGCCACCAGCGCATCGAAGATCAGAAGCTGGACGACATCATCGACGTGCTGGCCAACACCACCGGCGTGACCAGCACCCAGTCCGACAGCGAGCGCACCGAGTTCTATGCGCGCGGCTTCTACATCGATGCCTACCAGTTCGACGGCCTGCCGACGCAGATGGTGCAGAACTGGAGCTACGGCGATTCCGGCCTGGACCTGGCGCTGTATGACCGCGTGGAGGTGGTTCGCGGCGCCACCGGCCTGCTCAGCGGCGCCGGCAATCCATCCGCATCGGTGAACCTGATCCGCAAGCACGCCGACAGCGCCGAACTGGCCGGCAGTGTGTCGATGAACGTCGGCAGCTGGGGCCGCACCCGCACCACCGTCGACGTGGGCAGCGCGCTCAATGCCAGCGGCACCGTCCGTGGCCGCGTGATCGGCAGCTATCTGGATACCGATTCGCAGGTCGACCGCTACAACCAGCGCAAGAGGCTGGGCTATGCCGTCATCGATGCCGACCTCACTCCGGACACGCAGCTGAGCGTGGGCTACGACTACCAGCACAAGAAGGCCACCGCACCAACCTGGGGCGGCTTCCCCATGTGGTTCTCCGATGGCACCCCCACCAACTATCCGACCTCGTTCAATCCGTCGCCGGACTGGACCTTCTGGGACACCACCAGCAAGCGCGCGTTCGCCACCCTGCAGCACGCCTTCGGCAACGGCTGGAAGTTCAAGATCGGCGCGACCCATGACCGGACCGATGCCGACGACAAGCTGTTCTACCCGTTCTACGGCGGCGGCTTCAACAAGACCACCGGAGCCGGCGTACTGCCGATGGCCGGCTACTACAAGACCCACCGCAAGGTGGACGGCGTCGATGGTTACGTCGACGGTCCGTTCCAGCTGCTTGGCCGCGAGCACCAGTTCATGGCGGGCCTGAGCTACAACAAGCGCGAGTACGTGAACACCGGCGATTTCCAGTCGGCCTGGGCGCCGCTGGACAACTACCTCAGCTGGACCGGGAGTTTCCCGGAACCGAACTGGGCGGCAACGCTGCCGACGCAGAGCCAGGGCACCATCAAGCAGAAGGCCGCCTACGCCGCCACGCGCCTGTCGTTGGCCGATCCGCTCAAGCTGATCCTCGGCGCGCGCTACACCGACTGGAGCCTTGACGGCACCGAAGGTGCAACCATCAGCCGCTTCAGCCACAAGGTGACCACGCCCTATGCCGGCCTGGTGTTCGACATCAATGACACCTGGTCGACCTACGCCAGCTACACCGAGATCTTCCAGCCGCAGACCTATCGCAACCAGCAGGGCCGCTACCTCGATCCGGTGGACGGCAAAAGCTACGAAGTGGGCGTCAAGGGCGCATGGTTCGACAACCGCCTGAACGCCTCGCTGGCGGTGTTCCGTATCGAGCAGGACAATGTCGCCCAGCAGACCGGTGGCTTCGTCGATGGTTCGGCCAACGAGTACGCCTACGTTGCCGCGCGCGGCACGGTCAGCCGCGGCGTGGAGTTCGAACTGAACGGTGAACTGGCACCGGGCTGGAATGCCACCTTCGGCGCCTCCCGCTACGTGGCCAAGGACATCAATGGCAACGACATCAACACCCAGCTGCCGCAGACCGCGATCAAGGCCTACACCAGCTACACCCCGCAGTCGCTGGACGCGCTGACCTTCGGCGGCGGCGTGAACTGGCAGAACGGCATCTACTACACCGACCCGGTGTACGGCCGCTTCAACCAGGATGCCTACGCCTTGGTCGGCGCCTTCGTGCGCTACCGCATCGCGCCGCAGTTCAGCGTGCAGGCCAACCTCAACAACCTGCTGGACAAGAAGTACTACGCGCAGATCTACGGCTACGGCGGCTATGGCGAGGGCCGCAACGGCTCGCTGACGTTCACCTGGTCGTTCTGATCAGCAGCGGGGCACAACCGCCCCGCTCCTGTAGAGTCGAGCCCATGCTCGGCTGCCGTTCGCAACATTGTGTGGCGATCGAGTCGAGCATGGGCTCGGCTCTACATCCGCATGACGGCGCCGGGCTGAGCCCGGCGCCGTCCCTTCATCAGAAACGCAGGTCCGCGCGCAGGTACCAGTAGCGGCCACGCGGGATGTCATAGGTCGAAGCGTCGTAGCCGTTCAACGAGCACGACAGGCAGATCGGCGGATCCTTGTCGAACACGTTGTTCAGGCCAGCGGTCAGCTGCAGCCCCTTCATCCAGTCGACCTTGTAGCCCACCTGCATGTCGTGGAAGGTGGTGGCCGAGAGCGTGTTGGTACCGGCGGCCTGGTTGCTGCACACCGGGAACGCAGCGGCATCTCCACAATTCTCGGTCAGCTCGGAGATGTGGCGCACCGTCCAGTTGGCGCTCCAGCGGTCCAGTGTCCAGCCGATGCTGGCATTGCTGGTCCATTCCGGAATCGAGCTGTCGGCCACTTCCACGCCCGGCTTCTGCGGCTGCTTCTGGCCAGCCGCGCCGGTGGCCTCATAGCGGCCGACGAAGGTGTTCTTCCAGCCCAGCTTGAACTGGCCGATGGACGACTGCGGCAACGTCCAGAACAGATCCACGTCCCAGCCGTCGGTCTTGATGGAACCGAGGTTGGTCAGGCGATTGTTGAAGCTGCTGACCGCACCGGTATTGGCACGGGTGATGCCCTCGCAGTAAATCGGGTCCAACGTATCCACGCACAGGTCCAGCTGGGTCTGTGCGTTGATTGCCTGGATCGCACCGTCGATGGCATGACGGTAGAAGGTCACTTCCACGTCGAAGCGTTCCGACCACGAGGTGTTGTTGCCGAACCACGGGCTCCAGACGAAGCCGGCACTGAAGCTGCGCGAACGCTCCGGGTCCAGCTCGCGGTTGCCGCCGGTGGTCACCGAGATCTGCGAGTTGGCCTGCTGGAAGCCGGCCGGCACGCCCAGCGCAGCGCAGTTGGCCGCACTGCCGCGCGGCGGCGTACCGCCCAGGCCCACCGAGCATGGATCGAACAGCTGCAGGTCGGCACGCGCCGCCGAGCCATACAGTTCGCCGATCGACGGCGCGCGGAAGCCTTCCGCATAGGTCGTGCGCAGCACGAAGTCGTCGGTCACCTGCCAGCGCAGGCCGTACTTGGGCGTGAACTCGCCGCCAAAAGTAGAATAGTCCGAATAGCGCCCGGCCAGGCTCAGGTCCAGCTTCTTGCCGAACGAGGAGTCGGCGAAGATCGGTACGCTCAGTTCCAGGTAAGCCTCGTTGACGTCATACGAACCCGAGGTCGGCTGCGATGGCACGCCGTTGTAATGGCCGGCCACGGTCAATGGATCCGGCTGGTACGAACCCTCGTACTTGCGGTACTCGAAACCGGTGGCGAACGACACTGGGCCGGCCGGCAGCGAGAACAGTTCGCTGGACAGATTGGCGGTGAACAGGCTCAGTTCGTTCTGGCTGCGGTCACGCACCACCGGCTGGATCCACTTCAGCATGTCCGGCGTGATCGAACCGACGCCGCCGAAGATGTTCAGCGGCACGCACCCCGGCGTCGCCGCACAGATAGCAGGATCGCCCAGCGCCATGTTGACGTTGTAGATGTTGTAGCTGCCGTAGTTGGTCTGTTCGGCCTTGTTCTTGCTGTACATGCCGTTGACGTCCCAGTACCAGCTGCGATCAGCGGCATGGAAGTCACCGACCAGACCGGTGGCGAAGTACGTGGTATCCACCTTCTGCTCGAACACGCGCGCACCGCCTTCCACCGGGCGGCGACCGATCAGTGCCATGTTGCCCGAGGACACCAGATCGAAGCCGAACGGGTTGTACGGATTCAAGCGCGAGACCACGATGTTGTCGGCCAGCGGATTGCCGGTGGCGCCATCTGGGCCGAAGAACAGTGGCTCGGGCCCGGCCTGATTGGTCGACTCGCGGCGGTTGCCCAGTGCTTTGACGTACCACTGCACGTTGTCGGTGATGTCGAAGCGGAACTGACCGAACAGGCCCTTCCGTTCCGACGGTGTCAGCACCATGTTGTATTCGGCGAAATTGAAGCGGTCGGCACTGGTGAAGCAGTGGTAGTCATCGCTGCGGTTGCAGCCGGCACTACCGTCATAGCGCGGATTGCTGGCGCCGGTGTTCGGCACGATGTCCTGCACCGCTCCTGTGTTGGGATCGGTGAAGCGGAAGCGCCCCTGCGGAATGCCGCCGCTGCCGAATGCCAGGCCGGTGCCCGGAATCGGGAAGCGCGACTGCTCGCGATCCTTGGCGAACACCGGGTCCTGCTTGGTCCAGCTGGCGCCGAGGAACAGGCTGTAGCGGTCACCGCTCTTGCCCCAGGCCAGGTCAACGCCCTTCTGCGTGCCGTCGCCCTTGCTGTACTCACCGTAGTTCAAGGTCACCTGGCCACCGTCGAAATCGCGGCGGGTGATGATGTTGACTACGCCGGCGATGGCGTCGGAACCGTACAGCGATGAAGCGCCATCTTCCAGCACTTCGATGCGTTCGACGATGGCCAGCGGAATGGTATTGAGGTCGGTGGCCGAGCCCACGCCGGACGCGGACGACTCATTGACCCAACGGATGCCATCGACCAGCACGAGTACGCGCTTGGCACCGAGGTGGCGCAGATCGACCTGCGCCGAGCCGGCGCCTACACCGCTGCCATCGGGCGGGAAGCCGAAGTTGCCGGACGAATTGAACTTGGCATTGAGCGCCGAACCAGAGCCGGTGAGCTGCTGCAGCACTTCGCCGATCGAGGTCAGGCCGGTGCGTTCGATGTCGCCGCGGGTCAGGGTCTGGATCGGTACCTGGCCTTCGACTTCAGCGCGCTTGATGCGGGTACCGGTAACTTCCACCGCATCGAGGTTGGTGGTGGATTGTGCAGCGGCCCCCATGGGTGCCAGGGCCGTCACGCACAGCGCGACGGCAACCGCCAACGGGCGGTGATGCAGGTGAATCATTCGCTCTCTCTCCAAAGGAATGTCGGGACATGGACTGCCGCGCTCCCCCCTGCATGGCGGCAGCGTCTCCTTTGTAAACAAGTGGTAAAAATCGCGGCGTGATGATCGACACTCTTTCACGCGGATTTGACGCATTTAGCGGCGGATTACGTCAGATAGCTGCAGGTTATGACCGGACGATACTGTTCACAACAGGCAGCCTTGATGCCGGCTGCGACAGCGCGCGCCGACAGCTGCCGCATTCATGGAAAAGGTCTTTGCCGGACCGTTTCAGGAATAGTTTGAAATTCCTTCTTTCAGAAGGCGCCGCTAATCGATCCAGCGCAGACTCGCACCTCCAGCCATTCGCGGGAGGGTCGATCATGAAAGCGGTGAGTGCGGTGCTGGGTGTCACGACGGTGATGACGCTGCTTCTTTCCCCGGCAGGTGAATCGAGAGCAGGCGGCCTGATCGAGTGCAACAACTGCCCCTCTCCCAGCGATGCGGCCTTGGCCTCGGGAGAAGGATTGACGGTTGTGGTGGATTTCGAAAGAGCCGAGCTGACTGCTTTCGACGTTGAACATGAGCCCAAGGCCAAAAAGTGGCGAGCACATCCAACCCCTGTTCCAGCGCAGATTGAAACGGCCTTTCTGCGGATTCTGGATGCGACGCTGTCAGCAGGGGAAGCGCCGCTCATGCAGCAATCACCGCATGAGCGGCAGTGAGACAACGCCCTATCGCACGAAAGCGATGCGCTCCATGCCGGTGGCCTCGGCCGCAGCCAGGATCCGGGCCATGCCTTCGTACTCGGCCGACGGATCGGTGGCGATGCGCAGCTCCGGCAGGTTGCCGGCATGCTCGCCGGCCTGTGCCTGCAGACGCGCCTGCAGATCGCCGATGGCCATCGGCTGGCCATCCCAGCTCAGCTGGTTCGCCGCATCCAGGCGCAGCTCGATCGGCGGCGGCGGTTCGGGGCGATCGATCGTGCGATCGGTGGCCTGTGGCAACTGCACGGCAATCGGCCGGGCCACGATCGGCGCGGTCACGATGAAGATGATCAACAGCACCAGCATCACATCCACCAGTGGCGTGACATTGATCTCCGCCAGCGGGCCGCTTCTTCCTGCGCTACTGAACGCCATGTGCCGCTCCCTGCAGCCGGGCCGTTCGCCCAAGCCCGACACTACGTCGCCCGCAGACCCGCGAGGCAGTGCCCGCAGCATGAGCATTCAGCTGCCGTTGCCGGCCCACCGCGTGCACGCGATGCGAACCTGAATTCAGCCACTGCCCGCTATGCTGGTCGCCATGACCCGACGCTCTTCAACTGCCCTGTCCCTGCTGCCCTTGGCCACCACGCTGCTGATCGGCTGCGCCAATGCCCAGTCCCTCGACGCCCAGAACGCGCAGCTGAAGGCCGCGATCGCTGCCGCCGAACGCGGCCAGTTCGATCCCGGCCAAGCCGCCGCACTCAGCCGCCATCCGGCATACGGCTGGCTGGAGTACGCCAACCTGCGCCGCAACATCGACACCGTCGATACCGCGCAGGCGCAGGCCTTCCTCAAGCGCTATGACGGCCAAGCCGTGGCCAATACCTTCCGCAGTGTGTGGCTGCCCTCGGTCGCACGCCGCCAGGATTGGCCGACCCTGCTGGCCAACTGGACGCCCACCGACAACGCCGGCCTGCGCTGTGCGCAGCTGACCGCACGCCAGGTGACAGGCAAGGTCGATCCACAGTGGATCAGTGAAGCGCAGGACCTGTGGCGCAAGAACGGCAAGTCGCTGCCGGACGGCTGTGATGCCGTTTTCGCCGTGCTGCAGGCGCAGGGTGGTCTGAGCGACGCTCTGCGCTGGGAACGCATCGATGCCGCCGCCGACGCGCAACAGCCGGCCGTGATGCGCAGCGCCGCACGCGGCCTGCCCGCCACCGACCTGGCACTGGCCAGCAATTACGCTGCTTTTGTCGACAAGCCCAATGCCAGCGCGTTGAACTGGCCGCGCAACGAGCGCAGCCGGCGCATCGCTACCGACGGCTTGGCCAAGCTGGCCAAGGCCGACCCCGGCGCCACCGAACAGCAACTGCCGCAGTACGCCCAGGCGCTGGGCCTGAGTGCCGAGCAACGCGGCCAGGTGCTGTACCAGATCGCGCTGTGGACGGTGGCCTCCTACCTGCCCGATTCGGCGCGCCGCCTCAACGCGGTACCCGAATCGGCGTACGACGAACGCCTGCACGAATGGCGCGTGCGCGAAGCGATGTCGCGCGGTGACTGGCCGGCGGCGCTGACCGCGATCCGCAAGATGGCCAGCAAGCAGCGCAGTGATCCGCGCTGGCGCTACTTCGAAGGGCGCATGCTGGAGAAGACCGGCCAGGCGCAGCAGGCGCAGGCGCTGTTCCGCGAAGCTGCTCGCGCACCAACCTTCCACGGTTTCCTCGCGGCCGACAAGCTGCAGCAGGGATACACGCTGTGCCCCTGGAAGCCGAACGACAGCGCGCAGGCACAAGCCACGATCGCACGCGATCCGGCCATCCAGCGCGCGATGGCGCTGTACCAGATCGACCGCGCCGGCTGGGCCGTGGCCGAGTGGAACAGCGCGCTGTCGCGCTTCGATGACACCCAGCGCCGCCTTGCCGTGCGCGTGGCGCAGGACAACGGCTGGTTCGACCGCGCCGTGTTCGCACTCGGCAAGCAGCCGCAGGAACAGCGCCTGTACGACCTGCGTTTCCCGCTGCACCACGACGCCACCATCCGCCGCGAATCGGCACGCAACGCGATCGATCCGGCCTGGGTGGCGGCGGAGATCCGCGCCGAGAGCACCTTCACCCCGCGTGCGCGCTCGCCTGCCAATGCCATGGGCCTGATGCAGGTGCTGCCGGCCACCGGTGCCGGCGTGGCCAAGTCGATCGGCCTGACCGGCTACGGCGGTGCCGACAGCCTGTATGACCCGGACACCAACATCGCCATCGGTACCGCCTACCTGCGCCAGTTGATGAACAAGTACGACGGCCTGCCCTACGTGACCATCGCCGCCTACAACGCCGGCCCGACCCCGACCGCGCGTTGGCAGAGCCAGCGCCCGGGTTACGACCCCGACCTGTGGATCGAGACCATCAGCTACAAGGAAACCCGCGAGTATGTGGCACGCGTGCTGGCCTTCAGCGTGATCTACGACTGGCGCCTCAATGGCGATGCATTGCCGCTGAGCGACCGCCTGATGGGCCGCCTGGTGGACAAGCGCAAGAGCTTCAGCTGCGCCGCCAACGCTGACCAGGGCGGCGACTGATTGCAACACGGTCGTGCCGGCCGCTGGCCGGCATCCGCCATTGCCCAAGAGTTGCCGGCCAGCGGCCGGCACTACCCGACATCCATTTCCCGGGGAGGGGAAACGATGAGCCTGCTGGTCTGGATCGGGATGTTCACCGCCTGGAGCCTGTTTGCCACCTGGGTACTACGCTGGGGTGGCGCGGCCTGGATGGAAGGCTGGAAGTCGCTGGCCTTCGTCGACAGCTGGGGCAGCCTGTGGGACGAAGCGCAGATCAAGCTGTACTTCCTCTGCCTGTGGATCGTCTACGGCCTGTGGTTCGTGGCCGGCCTGTTCGTGCCGGAGTGGCGCGGCCTGCCGTGATGCCGCTGCGTCGGTAGTGCCGGCCGCTGGCCGGCAACCGCTATTTGCCCAGGGGTTGCCGGCCAGCGGCCGGCACTACCGATGCTCATGCTCCTACCATGCGATCATCCCCCCATGAAGATCTATCTTGTCGGCGGCGCCGTACGCGACCGCCTGCTGCAACGCCCTGCCGGTGACCGTGACTGGGTGGTGGTCGGTGCCACGCCCGCGCAGATGGAAGTGCAGGGCTTTACTGCGGTGGGCCGCGATTTCCCGGTGTTCCTGCACCCGAAGACCGGCGAGGAGTACGCGCTGGCACGCACCGAGCGCAAATCCGGCCGCGGCTATCGCGGCTTCGTGGTCGACGCCGATCCGGCGGTGACGCTGGAAGAAGACCTGCAGCGCCGCGACTTCACCATCAACGCGATTGCCTGCGACGAAGACACCGGCACGCTGGTCGACCCCTATGGCGGCGTGCGCGATATTGAACAGCGCGTGCTGCGCCACGTCGGTCCTGCGTTCGTGGAAGATCCGCTGCGCGTGCTGCGCGCGGCGCGCTTCATGGCGCGCTTCGCGCCACTGGGCTTCACGGTCGCGCCGGAGACAATGGACCTGATGCGCAATGTTGCTGCCAGCGGCGAGCTGGATGCGCTGGTGCCCGAGCGCGTCTGGCAGGAGCTGCGCAAGGCGCTGGTCAGCGCACAGCCCTCGGCCTTCCTGCGCACGCTGCACGACGCGCATGCACTGGGCCCGATCCTGCCCGAACTGGAAGCGCTGTATGGCGTACCGCAGCGTGCCGAATTCCACCCGGAAGTCGACACCGGCATCCACCAGGAAATGGTCAGCGACATGGCCGCGAAGCTGGCACCGGGCGACGACCTGGTCGGCTTCGCCGCGCTGACCCACGATCTTGGCAAGGGCCTGACTCCGCCGGAAGAATGGCCGCGCCACATCATGCACGAGCAGCGTGGCATCAAGCCGTTGAAGGAACTGTGCGCACGGCTGAGGGTTCCCACCGAGCACCAGCAGCTGGCCGAGGCCGTCTGTCGCGAGCATTTGAACGTGCACCGCATCGACGAACTGCGCGACGCCACCGTGCTGGAGCTGTTGGGACGATGCGATGCGCTGCGCCGACCGGAGCGCGTGGCCCGCATCGCGCTGTGCTGCGAAGCCGACAAGCGCGGTCGGCTTGGATTCGAGGACAGCGACTACCCGCAGGGCGAGACGCTCAAGCGCCTGCATCAGGCGGCGCTGTCAGTGCAGGCACGGGATCTGGATACGACGCACCTTAAGGGTCCCGCCATCGGCGAAGCGCTGGCCAAGGCACGGGTGAAAGCCATCGCCGCCGCCCGTTGATCCGCAGCGGCTGCGCGCACTGCCATGGGTAGTGCCGGCCGCTGGCCGGCACTCAGACAACCCCTGTATTCAGTGCGCCATGCCGCGGGTGATCGCCGCCGCACGCTGCTTCAGCTGGGCCACGGCATCGGGAATCATCTCCATGCCCACGTCCAGGCCCGGGTTCAGCACCAGGCCGACGCCGTCGCCGATACCGGCCAGCAGCGCGTGCACCGCGATCGGCATTGCATGAGCAAACTGCGGCAGCTGCTCATGCCATAGGCCAGCACGCTCGGGCGCGGTGAACACCGCGAACATCGCCTCGCCGCTCTCGCTGGTCAGCACCAGCGGCGAGATGCTCTCATCCCAGGCACCGTCTTCGCCGATGGCCTTGTCCAGCAACACGAACGCCGTCGAGGTCAGCAGGCCATCGAGGAACTGCGACGCGGTCAGCGTGCCGTCCTGGGCCTGCAGCAGGCGCACCTCGAGGTCGTTGAGGGGTTCGAACGGGGTGTCGTGGTCCATGGTCGGTTCCGGTACGTGATTGCAGGACAGACTTTAACAGCCCCGGCCCTCAACCGATGAACCCGTGCCGCCACAGCCAGCCCGAGAGGGCCAGACCGACCACCACCACCAGCATCAGTGGCAGGCCGAAGCGATGCCGCCACGGGATCGGTACCCCGCCCAGCTGCTGGTCCATGGTGTCGGTGTCCAGCACCCAGCCGTACCCGCACCGGCTGCAGGCCAGCTCGTAACGGCGCTGGTAGGTGAAACCGAACAGCAGGTCGATGCGCGCCATCCTGTAGCGCAGCTGGGGCGCGAACTCGGTTTCCGTCTGGCAACGCAGGCAGTGATGGGCTTCGGTTGGGCCGACGGTCACCACCCGTTCGTGCTGGCCGATCAGGATCATCGATCAGCTGCCCTGGCAGGCGGGTTGGGCCAGCAGCCAGGCTTGGGCGGCGGCAAGGGTGGCCGGTCCGCTGGGGGTAGCCTGATCCGGCTGCATCCTGCCACCGTCGCCCTGGCCGTTACGGTCGGTCATGACGTTGTGGGTCAACAGCAAGGTGGTACCGTCCACCAGCGTCGTCGGTCGATTGCCGGTAGAAAAGCCCGCGCTCGGCTGGCCGAAACTACGACTCCCTGGTTGCCCTCGAAACGCGAGTGCCACTGCTTCGCCGGAGCTGGCAGTGCCTGCCCCCATCACCACCGCCACCGGTGCCGTGCCCACACGCAGCCGATACGCGCCCTGTCGTGAACGCAGCATCGATGCATTGCCTTGCACGACTTCACCTTCCGCCTGCCGCCACCACAGCAATCCATTGGCACTACGGAAAGCGCCGATCAACGCCCCCTGCGTATCCGGTGTTCCATGCAGCAATGGCAACAAACCAAACAACATCGGCCACATGTTGCCGCCACCATTGCTGCTTACATCCACTACCCAGCCGCACCGCGTGCCGTCATCCAGGCCAGCGATACGCTCCTGCAACGCCAGCGCGTAGACCTTGCGTGCTTCATAACGTTCCGGTTCGCTGCGCTGCTGGTCTTCCACGAAGGGGCTCACCCGCAGCACGCCGATGCGGGGATTGGCGTGCCTGGGCGCAGCGAGGGCGGTCGCCTGACCGGCATTCAAGCGCTGGGCACGTTCGGAGCGCTGACGCTGCTCGCTGGGCGAAAACCAGCGGCCGTGGCCTCCGCTGCTACGTGCGGCGGTCTCATCCAGAACACGGCGCTGTTGCGCGCGGTCATCGCCTGCGGCGGTCAGGCGCGCGCGCACGTCATTCCAATCTACGCGGTCGCGGTACAGGGACTGGGTTTCCAGCAGCTGCAGCATCTGTTCACGTGCTTCGGGCGAGGGCAACTCCACCGTTTCCTCTGCGACTGCGACAGAAGATGAAAGCAACAGCGTGGCAAGCAGGGGGGCGCGCACGCTCATGAGATCCAGCATCGACGACTCCTTGTCATGTATCGAAGTCGCAGGATAGCCGGGGCGGGACCGATCTCGCCACGCGCCAGTGTGCTGTAGAGCCGAGCCCATGCTCGGGTTGGGGGGATTGCGACTGAAGCAGCCGAGCATGGCTCGGCTCTACAGATGTCCCCGACCGGCAGGGTTCGTGTCGACCAAGGTCGACACCTACCAGAGCAGGTTCATGGCGTCGGCGGAATAGGTGCCGACCAAGGTCGGCACCTACCAGAGCGCGGGGAGGCGCCGCCGGGCGTGGCCCGGCGCTACCAGTCCGCGCGCAGGCCGATGTTGCCTTCGATGATGCGGCGCTTCTCGTTGCGGTCGCCGCCCAGTTCGCGCGCGTAATCGGCCACGGCATAGGCGCTGATGGTGCGGTTGAAGCGCCCGACCACGCCTACACCGGCTTCCAGCGAACGCGAGCGCTGCGAATTGATGATCACGTCATCATCGAAGCGGATGCGATCCTCACCGGAACGGCCATGCCAGTAGTTGAGCTTGAAATACGGCTGCCAGCCGTTGTCGGCCAACTGGTAATCGCCGGCCAGGCGCAGGCCAACACGACCGGTCCAGGCATTGTCATTGTCGAAGCGCACGCTCGATACATCATCACGCCGGTCATCCAGCGAGGTGCGTTGCCAGATCACCTGTACCTGCGGTTCCAGCCACCATGCGGACTGACCGAAGTGCAGCAACGGCTTGCCCGCTTCCACCGACACGCTGGTGCCATCGCCCTTGATCCCGAAGCCGAGCCCACGCGATGAGCGAGCGCGCCCGTCGTAGCGGCTCTGCATCGCCACCGCATCGATGTAGCCACCACTGCTGTCGGTGAACGTCCAGTACAGGCCCACGTGTTTGTCATCCAGGCGGTTCTGCCCCACCTGTACGTTCTCCCAGCCCAGCGCCAGGCCGGTGGTCTTGCCCTGCGCGCGGGTGCGGCCGACGAACACGCCGATCTGATTGCGATGGCTGTCATTGGCCACGGCCCACACATCGAGGCCTGCCTGCAGGCCCATCACATCGCCATCAAAGCCCGGCTGCGCATCACCCTTCCAGTGGATCTCGCTGCTCTGCCCCACCAGACGGCCCCAGGCAGTGCGGAATGCGCCCTGGTTGTACAGCAGGCGTTGTTCGCCTTGCCGCTCGTGGAACGTGCCGAGGCTGGCCAGCGAGGTCTCGCGCAGCAGCGGCGGCACCACGGCATAGGTGGCGGTCTCCACGCGGTACAGCGGTACCACTGTGCCCTCGGCGGGGCGTGCACCCGGCGTCGGCGGCGTCCTGATACCCGGCAGGCTGCCACCCGCAACCGGCACGTCCGGCACCGCCGGATCGCTGGGCGGGGCGACAGGCGCCGGTTCAGGCGGTGGCGGTGGTGGCGCGGTCTCGCCGGCGGTCAGATCGGGATCAGTGGCACCCTCGGGTGGCGGTGGCGGCGCAGGGGTAATGGGTGGCGGCGGTGCCACCGGGGGTGTCGGTGGCGGTGGCGTGGTGTTGACACCGATTCCGTTGGGCGCCGGTGCCGGCCCGGCCACCACGGTCGAGCGCAGGTACCAGTTCTCGCCGCTGCCGGAACTGACACCGCCCTTGAACAGGAAATACTCATAGGCACCAGCAGCCACTGGCGCGAACAGCGAGAAAGCACCGGGTGAGGTCGTCGCACCATTCAGGGCCTGCACCACCAGGATGCCGTCGGCCAGCGTGGCCGCTCCACTGCCTCCAGCATTGAGGACACCGATGCCCGTCGTGCCAGTGGCGGTACCGCCATCGATCACCAGTCGATCACTGGTGGAATTATCCGCCCCCAACACCGTACGCAGGTACAGCCCGCCACCGTCACCGCGGTAGTTGCCGCGGACGGTAAATACATCACCGGCGCCGGTACCTGTCAGATCGATGCGCCCGGCATTGACCATCTCCACCAGTGCGCCACTGTTGAACGGACGGACGGCATGGCCGCCACTGCCCGCGTAGACAGTGCTGGTGTCATCCACCGTGAGCGTGCCGGTGCCGGTTCCGCTGTCACCCAGCACCAGATCGCCATCGAAGGTCAGCTCGGTGCTGTTGGCCAGACTGATCGTCTCCCAGTTCTGGAAGCGCCCCACGCCAGCGGTTTTGACGTTGTTGAAGTTGAGCTGATCGATGCCGCTGCCACCGTCGAACAGCGGCACCGCACCAAGGTTGGCGTGATTGAGGCTGCCGAGATTGGCCACGTCATTGTCCGGGCCCATGTCGATCGCGCCGTAGACGATGCCGCCACCTCTCCAGTTGAAGATGTCGTTGCCGGTGCTGAGCAGTACCTGGCCGCGCACGGTGCCATCGGTGATGGTCACGCTGTCGGCACCACCACTGACACTGATATTGCCGCCGATGTAGGCCGTACCCGAGATGATGATGGTGTCGGTGTCGAAGCCGGTGACCACGTTGCCCTCAACGATGCCGCCGGACTGATCCCACAGATTCTTGTCCAGCTTCATGTTGACGCGGCCGACGCGGCCAGCGGTCATCCAGGCCTGGTCGCCATCCTCGAACGCACCGATGATGCGGCCACCGCTCATGCGGAAGGTATCGATGTTGTCGCCCTGCTGCAGCGCGCCGATCGTGCCGCCACTCATGACGAAATCATCGCGGCCGCTGCCCTGCACCACCACACCGGTGACGGTGCCGCCGGTGACGGTCACCTGGTCATCACCGGTGCCCTGGTCGACGCTGTCGATCGTACCGTCGCTGAGCTGCAGCACATCGTTGCCATCACCCTGCAGGACACCTCCGGCGATGCTGCCGGCCTGCATCTCGAGGCGATCGTTGCCGGCATCGAACTGCACGCCTGTGCGGCCACTGATGGTTCCGCGGTTGATCAACACGCTGTTACCGCCACCGACGAACTGCAGGGCGATGGTGTTGCCGGTGCTGATGCTGCCAAGGTTCTCGACGCGGCTGCCGCCCCCAAGCTGCACGGCCACACCGCCCACTGAACTGATCGCGCCCTGGTTTGACAGCAGGTGCCCGCCGGCACCGACCAGCGCGATGGCCGATCCACCACCATTCTGCTGCAACTGGGCACCATTGGCGACGTTGACGGTGATTCCGGCCGCGCCACTGGCGGTGATGGGAACGGTCTGCGGATTCGGTGCGTTGGCATCACAGTTGACCGTCTGGCCGGCGGTCGGTGCCGGGTTGTTGCAGCCCGCCCAGGCGACGCTGGCGGTCGTCAGAAGCAGGGACGGAACGGCGAGGGCCTGCAACACGGAAACAGCAAGGCGGCGCGGGCGGAACGCACGCGGAACGGCACGGGACATGGGGCACTCCTGGACGGGAAATCAGGAATTGCGTATGTGCGGCACTGCGCTTGCAGTCTGCCGTGTGGTGAACCGTTTGGCAGGTGAACTTTCGTGCGGGAAATCACAGTTTAGATGTGAAATCGCCCGCCCCTCACGCCGATGTGATGTGGCTGAAATCGTTCATTCTTTCGGCATTCGGTAATCGCGTGCAAAGCATCCACGCATGGCGTGGATCTACTGATCCATCGCGCCCTGCCCGATTGATCCACGCCACGTGCAATGAAGCGCATCGCCAGTAGTTCCACGCCATGCGTGGATTAGGCGCCATCAGATCTTCAGATAGATCTTCCGCCGGTCCAGCCAGCACGCTACGCCCCACCACAGTGCGACGAACACCAGCGCCTGCAGCATCGACGCCAGCTCCAGCGTCTGCGGCATCGCGGTGGCCAACTGCTGCCAGATCCAGCCCCAGGCGCCGGTGGCCATCAACACCACCGACATCACCGATGCCCCGAGATACGCGGTGATCGCGTTGACCCCGAAACGACGCCCCAGCGCCGGCCAGCCCTTCTGGTCGATCAGTACGTAGCCCAGCCACAGCGCCAGCGCCGCAAGGCCGCCGGTCCACAGCACGTAGCTGGGCGTCCACAGCTGCTTGTTCAACGGGAGAACCACGGCCAGCAGCAGGCCCAGCACGGCAGCAACCGCGCCCAGCCCAGCCAACGCAGCAGTGCGCCCATTGCGCAGCAGGCCACCGGCAAGCAGGCCGAGCACCGTGCTGGCCAACGCGCCCAGCGTGCTCAGCAGCCCTTCCGGGTCATGTCCGAGCCCGGTATCGGCATGCCACTGGTAGATCCACGGTGCGAACAGCGTGGTATCCAGACGACTGGCCGGATTGGTCCACGGCGCCAGATCGCCGACGCCCAGCAGCAACACGGTATACCCCACCAGCAGACTGACCAGTACGGCCGCCTGTGCGCGCGGACGCGCATACACCGCCAGTACGCCCACCAGCGCCGCGCATACCGCGATCCGCTGCAGTACGCCCCATATGCGGAAGTGATGGGTATCCAGCGCCCACCAGATCAGCAGGTGCAGCAGCGCACCGGCCACCAGGATGCGCAGTGCGCGCTCCAGAACGCCGCGCGCCAGCGCGGGTCGTAAGGCCACGTCCAGCGCGCGTGGCGCCACGCTGAAGGCCATCGACACGCCGACCAGGAACAGGAAGAACGGGAACACCAGGTCGGTGGGCGTGCAGCCATGCCATTCCGAATGACGCAGCGGCGCGAACACCGCGCTCCAGTCACCCGGGTTGTTGACCAGCAGCATTGCCGCCACGGTAATGCCGCGCAGGGCATCGATCGAGCCCAGCCGGCGTGGCGGCGAACTGTTCATCAGGCAGCCTCGTACTGTCCGGCAATCCAGGTGCCACGCACCTGCAGGGCATCGTCCAGCAGCACCAGGTCGGCCTGGTAGCCCTCGGCGATGTGACCCAGGCGATCGTCAACGTTGAGGAACTGGGCCGGATAGGTCGAGGCCATGCGCGCGGCTTCGGCCAGCGGCTGGCCGAGGAGCTGCACGGTGTTGCGCACGGCAGTGGCCATGTCCAGCGCCGAACCGGCCAGCGAACCGGCCGCATTGCGCACTACGCCATCGATGGCGGTGATGGTTTCGCCGTACAGCACGTAACTGGGATCGTCGGCGCCAACCGGTGGCATCGCATCAGTCACCAGCAGCAGGCGGCCGCGCGGCTTGGCCGCCAGCGCCACGCGCAGGCTGGCCGGATGCACATGCACGCCATCGACGATGATGCCGATCCAGCTGTCGCGGTCTTCCAGCGCCGCGCCCACCGCGCCGGGCTCACGCCCCTGCAGCGGCGACATCGCGTTGTACAGGTGGGTGAAGCCGCGCACGCCGGCATCCAGGCCGGCGCGGATCTCTTCATAGGTGCCTGCGGTGTGGCCGGCGGCAACGATCACGCCGCGCTCGACCAGCGCGCGAATGGTCTCCAGCGGCACGCGTTCCGGTGCCAGCGTCAGCAGGGTCACGCCGTTGTCCAGCGATGCGGCCAGCGCAATCTCTGCTTCGTCGGGCAAGCGGAACTTGCTGGCATCGTGCGTGCCCTTGCGGGCCGGCGCGATGTACGGTCCTTCCAGATGGATGCCGATCACCCCTGGTACACCCTGCGCGATCGCCTCGCGCATCGCATCGATGGCTTCACGCATCACGCCCACGTCATCGCTGATCAGCGTCGGCAGCATCGCGGTGGTACCGAAGCGGCGGTGCGCCTGCGCGATGGTCCGCAGCGACGCCACGTCCGGCGTGTTGTTGAACAGCGCGCCGCCGCCACCATTGACCTGCACATCGATGAAGCCAGGCAGCAGCCAGCCACCGCCCAGATCAACCTGCTCGGCGGCCTGGCCCAGCTGCGGCGCTGCATCGGGCAGCAACGCGCTGATGCGGCCGTGCTCGATCACCACCGCCAGATCATCGCGGAATTCGTCGCCGGCAAGGACGCGGGCATTGCGCAGGACCGTTGCCATCACACCGTCTCCGTGACCTTGTTCAGGTGCGGCGGCAAGTCCGGGTTGAAGCCACGACGCAGCGCCAGCGCGTTGATCGCGCGGTAGAAGCTCTGCACGGTCAGCAGCGGTGCGCACAGCGGATGCGGCGCGGCCGCTACCGGCAGGTTGCCACCGGCACCGGCCATCCACACCTGTGCACCGCGCGCGGTGAATTCCTCGACGACGGCACGGGTGCCGGCGCCGGTTTCATCCGGCTGGGCAAAGGCCAGCACCGGGAAACCGCGGTCGACCAGCGCCATCGGGCCATGCTTCACTTCAGCCGAGCTGTAGGCTTCGGCATGCAGGCTGCAGGTTTCCTTGAACTTCAGTGCGGCTTCCTGCGCCGCGCCCAGGCCCAGGCCACGGCCGAGCACGAACAGGTTGGTCGCCTCGACCAGGCCCTCGGTCACCGGCGTCCAGTCGCACTGCCAGGCCTCGCGCAACGCATCCGGCAGCAGATCCAGCGCATTACGCAGGCTGCTGTCCTGCTTCCAGTACGCGGCCAGCTGCAGCAATGCGGCCAGCGAAGCCAGGTAGCTCTTGGTCGCCGCCACACTCTTCTCGGCACCGGCATGCAGCGGAATGACCGTATCGGCCAGCTGCGCCAGCGGCGAATCCTCGACGTTGACCAGTGCGATCACGCGCGCGCCGGCGGCCTTGGCAGCTTCCGCGTTGCGCAGCAGGTCCGGGCTCTTGCCCGACTGCGAGATGACGATGAACAGCGCGCCACGCAGCTGCAGCGGTGCGGCATAGACCGAACCCACCGACGGCGAAGCCGATGCGACCACCAGGCCCAGCTGGGTTTCCAGCAGGTACTTGCCATAGGTGGCGGCATGGTCGGAGCTGCCGCGTGCGCAGGTGACCACGAACGGCGGCGGCGCGGCGCGCAGGCTGGCAGCCAGGGTTTCCATGGTGGCGTGGTTGCGCGAGAACTGGCGCGCGACCACGTCGGCCGCTTCAGCGGCTTCGGCGAACATCAGGGTGGACGTGGGGTCTGACAGCGACATGGCAGGCTCAGGCAGGATCGGAAGGAAGGGGGCGTGCGCCGGCCGGGCGCATTGGCGCGGTCGAACCGCGCACCACCAGCTGCGGCACGAAGCCCTGGTTGTGCAGCGGTGCCGGCGCGTCGTCGTAGGCGTCGCTGCGCAGCTGTGCGATCAGCAGGCGCGCGGCATGGCGGGCGATGTCTTCGGTGGCCTGCTTGGCGGTGGTCAGCGGCGGCCACGACTGGCGCGAGAACGGGCTGTCCTCGAAACCGGCAATCGACAGGTCGTAGGGCACGTTCATGCCGGCCGACTTCGCGGCGGCCAGCACGCCGGCGGCGATTTCGTCGTTGGAACCGAAGATGGCCGTGGGCGGTTCGCGCAGCGCCAGCAGGCGGCGCGCACCACGGAAACCATCGTCGAAGGTGTAGTCGCCCTGCACCACCAGGTGCTTGTCCACGGTCATGCCGTAGTCCTTCAGCGCAGCTTCGTAACCGGCGTAGCGCTCACCCGAGGAACGGTGCGAGATGCCGCCCCAGAGGAAGCCGATGCGCTGGTGGCCCAGCTGGATCAGGTGCTCGGTGATCTCATAGGCGGCCTCGCGGTCGTCCACGAACACGCAGGCGCCGTCGGCCGGGTCTTCGGTGGCCGCGATGATCCGCACCAGTTTGATGCCGCGCGCGGTCAGCGCCTGGATCAGGTCACGACGCTCGGACATCGGCGCGGTCAGTACCAGACCGGCCAGGCGCGAACGCTGCACCCAATCGGCCAGCTCGTCGGCCAGCAGCGGCGAGCTGGAATCGCAGGGATGGATCTGCAGGCCGAAACCGGTCTCGCGGCACGCGGCCAGCACGCCGTTCTGCACGCCGATGATGTGGTACGGGTTCGGGTTGTCGTAGACCAGCCCGATCACGAAGGTGGTGCCACTGCGCAGGTTGCGCGCCGACGGATCGGGCTCGTAGTCCAGCTCGGCGATGGCACGCAGTACCCGCGCGCGGGTGGCCTGCATCACCGAAGGTTCGTTGTTGATCACCCGCGAGACCGTCTTCAACGAGACCTTGGCCTTCTCCGCAACGTCCTTGATGGTCGCTCTGCGCATCGGTTTCCCCTGGGGTTGGCTGCCGTCCATCATCGCCGATCAGACCTTGTCCTGCGGCAGGCCGGCGCGATGGCCGATCACCGAATAGAACAGGATGTACAGGTAGCAGGGCACCATCAGCAGCACGAACACCAGCTGGAAGTCGATGTGCTGCTTGAGCACGGCGAACAGCTGCGGAATGATCGCGCCACCGGCAATGCCCATCACCAGCAGCGCCGAGCCGGTCTCGGTGAAACGGCCCAGGCCGCGAATCGCCAGCGGGAAGATTGCCGGCCACATCATGGCGTTGGCGAAGCCCAGCAGGGCCACGAAGGCCACCGACACATAACCGTGGGTGGCCCAGGCACCGAGGCAGAACACCACGCCCAGCACCGCCGAAATGGTCAGGTAGCGCGACTGCGACACGACCTTGGGGATCAGCAGCAGGCCGACCACGTAGCCCACCAGCATCGCGCCGAGGGTGAGCGAGGTGAACATCTTGGTCTGGTCCAGCGGCAGGTCGAAACCATGGCCGTAGGTGCCGATCGCATCACCGGCCATCACCTCAACGCCCACGTAGACGAACAGGCACAGTACGCCCAGCCACAGGTGCGGGAACTGGAAGATGCTGCGGCGCTCGGCGGCACCGGCAGCCACCGGCGTGGCGTTGGCCTCGGAGGACTTGATTTCCGGCAGCGGCGAGAACAGCACGGCCACCGCCAGCACCACCAGCAGGCCGGCCATGGCCAGGTACGGCGCGTGGATCTTGGCGGCGAATTCGTTGAGCAGCTGCGCCTTGGTGGCTTCGTCCGCAGCGGCCACCGTGGCCGACAGGTCACCGATGCCATGCAGCACCACGGTACCGATCAACACCGGAGCGAGCATGCCGGCGATCTTGTTGCAGATGCCCATCAGCGCGATGCGCCGCGCCGCGGTCTCGATCGGGCCGAGGATGGAGATGTAGGGATTGATCGCGGTCTGCAGCAGGGCCAGGCCACTGCCGATCACGAACAGGCCGCCGAGCGCACCCGGGTACCAGCGCTGGGTGGCGAATTCACCGAACAACGCGGCACCACCGGCCATCACCAGCAGGCTCAGGCTCAGGCCCTTCTTCATGCCGGTACGGCGCAGGATCCACGACGCCGGCAGGGCTAGGAAGAAGTAGGACAGGTAGAACACCATCAGCACCAGGAAGGCGCCGACCTCGCTGAGTTCGAAGGCCAACTTGACGAAGGTGATCAGCGGGCCGTTGAGCCAGGTGAAGAAGCCGATCAGGAAGAACAACACGCCAACGATGGCGATGGAGGTGGCCACGTTCGGGCGCGCGCTTGCAGCGGGGACGGCGGACATCAGGAGGGCTCCTGCGGCGACGGCCGCAGAACGCGGCGTCGGAGAGTGGCTGGGAACAACGTTGTCACATTCTTTCGATGGACAGCTGCGGTTTGTCAACTTCCACGCACGCCTCCGCAAACCTCGTGCTGCACTGCGCAACCCCTCAACAGCGACCCGCGCTGAATGCGCACCAGCCCTTGAGCCCCATGCTGCAACGGTTCCCGCGTGAAAGCAGCACTCACGCCATGTAAACGTTTACTGCATGTCGCATTCGTTGCGACGCAGCAACGAAAGTGTCACGAACTCGTTGACATCGTTGTCAACGCGGTTACAGACTCCGCCCCAATCGCCGCCCCCGATCCTGGGTCCGGCCCCACCTGCTGCAGGAGCCCGCGTGACCGCCAGCCACCCCGCCCCGGCCCATGTCCTGTCCCGAGTCGCGCCCTCGTTCCTGGCCGCCGACGTCGGTGGCACCCATGTGCGCGTTGCCCGGGTCCAGGCCAGCGGTGACGCTGCCCATCCGGTGCAGGTGCTGGAGTACCGCAAGTACCGCAACGCCGACCATGCCGGCCTCAGCGCGATCCTGTCCGACTTCCTCGGCGAAGGCTCGCGGCCCACGCACTGCGTGGTCGCCAGCGCCGGCTATGCCCGCGAGGATGGCACGGTGATCACTGCCAACCTGCCATGGCCGCTGTCGGCGCGCCAGGTGGAGGCCGACGTCGGCCTGCAGCGGGTCTACATCGTCAACGACTTCGAAGCCGTGGCCTACGCCGCCGCGCAGGTTGACGCCAGTGGCGTGCTGCACCTGTGCGGGCCGGACACCGCCGCCCGAGGCCCGACCCTGGTGGTCGGCCCCGGCACGGGTCTGGGTGCCGCGCTGTGGATTCCCACCGCGCACGGACCGGTTGTGCTGCCCACCGAAGCCGGCCAGCCCACCCTGGCGGCCAGCACCGAACTGGAAATGGCCATCGTCCGCCACATGCAGCGCGACCGCGCGCACGTGTCGATCGAACATGCGATCTCCGGCCCGGGCCTGATGAACCTGTACCGCGCGGTGTGTGCGCTGCAGGACCAGGCGCCGACCCTGGCCAGCCCCGACGCGGTCACAGCCGCGGCCATGGCCGATACCGATGCGCACGCGCGCCAGGCGCTGGATGTGTTCTGCGGCCTGCTCGGCAGCACCATCGGCGACATGGCCCTGTTCTACGGCGCCCATGGCGGCGTCTACCTGGCCGGCGGCATCCTGCCGCAGATCCGCGAATACCTGCGCGGCAGCACTTTCGTCGAACGCTACCTGCAGAAGGGGCCGATGGGCGAAGCGCTGGCACGCATCCCGGTGAAGGTGGTCGAACACGGCCAGCTGGGCGTGGTCGGCGCTGCCAGCTGGTACCTGCAGCAGCAGTCCGCCGCCTGACACCGCAACAGGCTTCAACGCAATCGCAGCACGCAGTACGTGGCACGCCAACGCACGGGACTTCGCCGCCGCCCCGCGCATGTCATCGCAACCGTAATCGAACACCGCCGCCGGCATCCATTCGAGTGATGAGGAGAGACATCATGAACACCCGCAAGACCCTGCTTTCGGCCGCCATCGTCAGCTGCATCGCCTTCAGTGCGCATGCGCAGCAAGCCGCCCAGAACGCCACCGACCTGGACACCGTGCAGGTCACCGGTATCCGTGGTTCGATGGAAAAGTCGCTGGACACCAAGCGCGAATCCAATGCGCGCGTGGAAGTGGTCACTGCCGAGGACGTGGGCAAGCTGCCCGCGCACAACGTCGCCGACACCCTGCAGCGCCTGCCCGGCGTCAACATCAGCTCGTCCAGCGCCGATGAAGGCGGCTTCGACGAAGCCGACCGTGTCAGCCTGCGTGGTACCAGCCCGAGCCTGACCCAGACCCTGATCAACGGCCACACCGTCGGTTCGGCCGACTGGTTCGTGCTCAGCCAGGGCAACAACGTCGGCCGCAGCGTCAGCTACTCGCTGCTGCCGTCGGAACTGGTGCGCTCGGTGGAAGTGAACAAGTCCTCGCAGGCCAAGCTGCAGGACGGCGGCACCACCGGTACCGTCAACATCCTCACCCGCAAGCCGCTGGAATTCTCCAAGCAGTTCACTGCGGAAGGCTCGATCGGCATGGTGCGTTCGGACCAGGCCAAGTCGAATGACCCGCAGCTGTCGGCGCTGTTCAACTACAAGAATGACGAAGGCAACTTCGGCGTGATGGTGCAGGCCTTCAGCCAGAAGCGCGAACTGCGCCGCGAAGCGCAGGAAGTGCCGGGCGGCTTCTTCCAGATCGATCCCAACGGCACCGTTGCCAAGTCCAACCCGGACCTGGCGGGCGTGTACGCGCCGGGCCTGCTCGGCTCGACCCTGTTCGAACAGACCCGCGAGCGCAAGGGCGGCCTGGTCTCGCTGCAGTTCAAGCCGTTGGACAACCTGACCCTGGGCCTGGAAGGTTTCAGCTCGGAACTGAAGGCCAACAACTACAACCGCAACTTCATGCTGTGGGGCGGCCGCATCCTCAACGACCGCACTGTTGAAGATGCCAACGGCAACAAGACTCTGATCCCCGGCCAGGCACCGAATCCGGGTTACGTGGTCAAGGATGGCGTGCTGACCAATGCCACTTTTGCCGGCCAGGCCGATCGCGATTACGCGGTCTACGACATGATCTACCGCGAGTCGAAGGCCAAGACCAACTACATCACCTTCGATGCCGACTGGCAGATCAACGACAACCTGGGCATGAAGTTCCAGGCCGGCAACACCAAGGGCACTGGCGATACGCCGCGCCAGTACATCGCCGAGGTCAACCTGGCCCGCGGTGGCGGTGCCAACTGGTCGACCCACGGCAACGGCTCGCCGATCGACTGGAACGTTGGTGGCAACATCAGCCCGGGCGGGGTGACCGATTTCGGTACCTGGGGCAACCAGCAGGTCACCGCGATCGACAAGGAGAAGTGGGCCACGGTCGACTTCAACCAGTACTTCAGCAATGCCGGCGTCCTCAACTCGCTCGACTTCGGTGCCCGTTTCGGCGACCACAAGCGTGAAGCGAAGTCGCCGGAAGGCGCAACCCCCGGCGCAATCTGGAATGCCCTGAAGAACGGCGCGACCGCCAACTTCCCGGGTGGCTTCGCCAACGGCATCGGTGGCAGCTTCCCGCGCGACCTGTGGTACTTCACGCCGGGCGCGTTGAAGGATGCGGTGACCAACAACTCCACCTGGCTGTCCGGCAATGACGGTCCGACCGGCCGCCACAATTACGGCGCCGAGTGGAAGGTGTCGGAGAAGAACTTCGCCGCCTACGTGCAGGCCAACCTCAGCGGCGACCGCTGGAGCGGCAATGTCGGCCTGCGCTACGTCAACATCAAGCAGGACATCGACACCTACGCCGCAGCCACCGGTTCGACCGTGCCGGACGTGAGCAGCCTGTTCGGTGCCTGGACCCGCCAGGCCTTCGACAACAAGCACAACCGCGTGCTGCCCAGCGCCAACCTGAAGTTCGACCTGCGCGATGACCTGGTGCTGCGCTTCGCTGCGTCGCAGACCCAGACCCTGCCCGACTTCTCGGCGCTGGGCGCCTCGTCCTACGGTTCGGACCTGAACCGGACCGGCGGCGGCGGCAACCCGAAGCTGAAGCCGGTGGTGTCGACCAACTTCGACGCCAACCTGGAGTGGTACTTCATGCCGCGCGGCATGCTGTCGGTCGGTGCCTACTCCATGCGCCTGAAGGACTACGTGGCCTTCAGCACCGAGAAGGAAATGCTGTTCAGCGAGCTGACCAACCGCCTCGAGGAATACAACATTTCGCGGCCGAGGAACGCCGACGGCAAGGTACGCGGCATCGAAGTGGCCTATGAGCAGCCGATCGGCGAGTACTTCGGCGTCAATGCCAACTACACCTACGCCGATGGCAGCACCGAACATACCTGGGCCGACGGCAGCGACAACCTGCTGGGCACTTCGAAGAACACCTACAACGTGGGTGCCTACTTCGAGAACGACACCTTCGGTGCACGCCTCAGCTACACCCGCCGTTCGTCGTTCCTGATCGGCCTGTCCGGTGCCAACCCGTACTACCAGGATGACTTCGGCACGCTGTCGGCATCGCTGAGCTACAAGGCCACCGACTGGCTGAGCATCAGCCTGGATGGCCTGAACCTCAACAACCCGACCTACAAGTACTACCAGACCGCGGCCATCCCGACCTCGTTCTACAGCAACGGTCGCCAGTACTACCTCAACTTCCGCTTCAAGTACTGATCCAGCGGCGGCAACATCGCCGAGTCGTGCACGCACGCCGGGCCTGGGTCATTCCGGGCCCGGCGTTTTTCATGTATAGCGTTCATCGCACCGTTCCAAGGAGTCGTTCCGATGGTCAAGCCTTCCCGCGCCCGGATGCGCAGCGCAGTGCTGCTGGGCAGCCTGCTCGCTCTGCTGCCGGCACTGCCGGCACTCGCCGCCGATCCCACGCCTGCCGCTGAAGCACCCGGCCCGCAGCTGCGCGCCGGCAGCCTGATGCTGATTCCCGCCCCCAGCAATGTGCAGGCCGGCCAGGGCAGCGGCATCACCGTTCGCGCCGATACCGTGCTGCAGGCCGAAGGCGAAGTCGCGCAGCGCGTCGCCGCCCAGTTCGCCGACCTGCTGGCCCGCAGTGGTGGCCCGCGCCTGGTCCTGGCCAAGGGCAAGGCTGCAGCCAAGACCGGCAGCATCCGCTTCCAGATCGTGCCCACCTTCCGCGACAGCGGCGAAAGCTACACGCTGGAGAGCACCGCGCAGGGCGTGGTGATCCAGGCCGGCAACGAGACAGGTCTTTTCTACGGCGCGACCACCCTGGCCCAGCTCGCCACCGGCGGCAGCAACGGCGTGCTGCCGGCAGTGCAGATCCAGGACGCGCCGCGCTTCAGCTGGCGCGGCTTCATGCTCGACTCGGCGCGGCATTTCCAGAGCCTGGACGAGATCAAGCGCGTGCTCGATGCAATGGCCGCGCACAAGCTCAATACCTTCCATTGGCATCTCACCGATGACCAGGGCTGGCGCATGGAGATCAAGCGCTACCCGAAGCTGACCGAAGTGGGCAGCTGCCGCCTGCCGGCCGGCGACGGTGGCATCGATCCGGTCAGTGGCCAGGAACATCCGTACTGCGGCTTCTACACGCAGGAGCAGATCCGCGAGGTGATCGCCTACGCCGCCAAACTGCATATCCAGGTGATTCCGGAAATCGACGTGCCCGGCCATGCGACCGCTGCGATCGCCGCTTATCCCGAACTGGGCACCATCGATACACCACTGAAGCCGCTCAGCGAATGGGGCGTGTTCCCCAACCTGTTCAACGTCGAAGACAGCACGGTGACCTTCCTCGAGAACGTGCTGGAAGAAGTGATCGAACTGTTCCCCGCCAAGTACGTGCACGTGGGTGGCGACGAGGCGGTCAAGGACCAGTGGGAAGCTTCGAAGCAGGTGCAGCAGCGCATGCATGCGCTGGGCATCAAGGATGAAATGGCCATGCAGAGCCACATCATCAAGCGCCTGGAGACGTTCCTGGAGGAGCACGACCGGCGCCTGATCGGCTGGGACGAGATCCTCGAAGGCGGGCTGCCGCCGCAGGCCACGGTGATGTCATGGCAGGGCACCGAAGGTGGTCTGGCTGCAGCCAGTGCCGGCCATGACGTGATCATGTCGCCGGTCGGCTACCTGTACCTGGACTACCTGCAGACCGCCTCGCCGAACGAGCCGCCGGGTCGTCCGACCCAGGTCAACCTCGGCAAACTCTACAACTTCGAACCGGTACCGACCGAGCTGGCGGCCGACAAGCGCGGGCACATCCTCGGCCTGCAGGCCAACATGTTCACCGAGCACACGCGCAGCTATGCGCGCCTGCAGCACAACCTGTTCCCGCGCCTGGCCGCTGTGGCCGAGACCGGTTGGAGCACGCCGGAGCGTCGTGATTTCCGCGATTTCCTCGCACGCCTGCCGGCACAGCTGCAGCGCTACCGTGCCTGGGGCCTGGCCTACGCGCAGACCCCGTTCGAAGTGGGCGTGGACTACACCGACAGCCGCGCGGCCAACACGGTGACTCTGTCGCTGGCCAACCCGCTGGGCTATGAAGTGCGCTACAGCACCGACGGACAGCCAGTGACCGCGCAGTCGCCGCTGTACCAGCAGCCGCTGACCACGCAGCTGCCCGCCAACGTGCAGGCCGCCGCGTTCTACCAGGGCCAGATTCTGGCCGCGAGGCCGACGGTCGCGGACTTCAGCGCACAATCGCTGCTCAGCCGCCGCAGCGATGAACTGCTCAGCTGCGTGGGCAAGAAGGGGTTGGTGCTGCGCCTGGAAGACGATGGCCCGCGCGAAGGCAACCGTGCGGTATTCAACGTCGACATCTTCCAGCCGTGCTGGCGCTGGCCGCAGGCGCAGCTGGACGGCATCGGCAGCGTGGAAGTGCGTGCCGGCCGCATTCCGTACTACTTCCAGCTGGCCCACGACGAGCCCAAGCGCCGCTTCGAGAAGGCCAAGCGTGCGCACGGCGAGATGCAGGTGCGTCGCGGAGACTGCAGCGGCAGGGTGCTGGCCGAAGTCCCATTGCCGGCCAAGCCGGATGCCGATGGCTTCGTGACCCTGCGCGCCACGCTGCCGAAGGGGACCCAGGGCAGCGCTGACCTGTGCATCAACTTCACCGGCGATACGCGCCCGGCGATGTGGGTGCTGGATGAGGTCACGCTGGGGAAGTAACGGCAGGTCTGTCCTGGTGGGTGCCGACCTTGGTCGGCACCTCAGGCAGTTCATCCACGCGCGGCGTGGATCTACTGAAATCCCATCCACGCGCGGCGTGGATCTACTGAAATCCCATCCACGCGCGGCGTGGATCTACTGAAATTCCATCCAGGCGCGGCGTGGATCTACTGTAGAGCCGAGCCCATGCTCGGCTGCTTTTCAACCGGAAAGCCGAGCATGGGCTCGGCTCTTGTGTCTTGGATCGTGCCCTGATCAGGCACAATCCCCCGGTGACCCGGGAGGCTCCGATGACGCTGCCTCGGCTCTTAAGC
>NZ_JBXAWS010000026.1:0-42634 GCF_057292075.1 Stenotrophomonas sp. 1L-E-5-B-C3 | reverse complement strand
TTGTTCATCCGGGCTCTTTGGGGACTGGAACGGTGTGGTAACCACCATTTTCCAAAGATGTCCCGGATGAACAACCTACAGAGAGATCACAACTAACAGTCGACTCTACCGGCAATCGTCTCTATCAACAGCCGACGCAGCCAACCCACACCCAGCCCCTTCACTGACGACGAATTCCCGTCACCCCGACACGTCCCGACAGGAATCCGTACACGCAGGTCCGCCGCCACTCTTCGTCACCCACGACGAATCAACAACTTGGCGACACTCATCGTCAACATTCCGCGCCAATGTAGGGAATATCCCCACACGCTGTCGGGATATCCACCAGGGCCATCAGGAACCCCCCGATTCCGCCCCCGCCGGATCAAAAGCAAGATGCGTTCCACAAGGCGCCGGGGAGCGGTGCCGGGGAACCACGATGAAGGCTGCACTCTCGACCCAGCTGGGCCAACAACTTCACCTCACCCCGCAGTTGCTGCAGTCGATCCGGCTGTTGCAGCTCGACGGTCTGCACCTGGAACAGGAAATCCAGCGGCTGCTGGATTCCAACCCACTGCTGGAGATCGAAGAAGCTGAAGCCCCGGCTGCCGAGTCCACCGATGCCGGCGCCACCACCCTGGAAACGGCCGCCTTCGACGAACTGCCCGAATCCTCGATGTGGGATGTGGCCGGCAGCAGCTGGCAGGACGGCGACGATGACCGCATGGCACGCATCGCGGCCGGCGAATCCAGCGACCCGCAGCTGCGCGTATTGCAGCGTCTTTCGCTGGACATGGATGACCGTGAGCTCGCCGTGGCTGCGTTCTGGCTGGACCATTGCGACGAGGCCGGTTACCTGCAGGCGCCGCTGGCCCAACTGCAACTGCTGGCCAGCGCCCAGTTCGACATCGCCGCCGATGGCGTGGAAGCCATCCGCCAGCAGCTGCTGCATGGCGAGCCAGCCGGCATGGCCGCACAGGACCTGCGCGAAGGCCTGCAGGCACAGCTGCGCAGCCTGCACGGCGTGGTACCTGCACGCCACCTGGCAGCACGCATCCTCGACGGCGCGCTGGATGCACTGGCCGCGCACGACTACCCCGCCCTCGCCCGCCAGCACGACGCCGAGATCGACGACGTTCGCGAAGCGGTGCGCCTGATCCTGTCACTACAGCCGCGCCCGGGCGACAGCCTGCTGCCGGAACGCAATGCCGTGGTGGTACCGGACGTGGTCGCCTGGCACGCCGATGACCAGTGGAAAGTGGCATTGAACCCCGCCACCAGCCGCCGCGTCTCGATCAACAGCCAGTACGAACAGGCCCTGGCCGAGACCAGCGAGGCCGCCCCGGCGCTGCGCGAAATGCTGCAGGAGGCGCGTTGGTTCAGCCGCGGACTATCGATGCGCTATGACACCCTGCTGCGCACAGCGCGGGTGATCGTCGAACGCCAGGCCGCCTTCCTGGTGCGTGGCGAGGAAGCCATGGCACCGCTGACCCTGAAGGAAGTGGCCGAAGAGATCGGCATGCACGAGTCCACCGTCTCGCGCATCACCACCGGCAAGTTCCTGCAGACCCCGCGCGGCACCTTCGAACTGAAGCACTTCTTCGCCGTGCGCCTGGAAGGCGCCAGCGTCTCCGGCCAGGCCGTGAAGGCCATGGTCCGCCGCCTGATCGACGCCGAACCGGCCGGCCGGCCGCTGGCCGACGAGGCCATTGCCGGCCTGCTGTCGCGCCAGGGGGTGAACATTGCCCGCCGAACCGTCGCAAAATACCGAGAACAACTGGATATCGCCCCGGCCCGTGAACGGCGCCGGCTCAGCGCCAGGCAACCGCAGCTGGCCCGGGTGGGCTGAAAAGGATGTTGGACATGAACAAGCTCACGGTCCTGCTGGTCGATGACCACGAGGGCTTCATCAACGCGGCGATGCGCCATTTCCGCAAGATCGACTGGCTGCAGATCGTCGGCAGTGCCGGCAACGGCCTGGAAGCGATCGAGCGTTCGGAAACGCTGCGCCCGCAGGTGGTGTTGATGGACCTGGCAATGCCGGAGATGGGCGGCCTGCAGGCCACCCGCCTGATCAAGTCGCAGGACGATGCCCCGTACATCGTGATCGCCAGCCACTTCGACGACGTCGAGCACCGCGAACACGCGCTGCGCGCCGGCGCCGACAACTTCGTCAGCAAGCTGTCCTACATCCAGGAAGTCATGCCGATCCTGGAAGGCCTCAGGGAGGATCAGTCGTGAGCGAATCGCGCATCCTGGTACTGGACAACGACGCCGTGCGCGCAGAGCGCACCGTTGCCCTGCTCGAATTCATGGACTTCAACCCGCGTTGGGTCTCCGACGCGGCCGACTTCGACCTGGGCCGCCAGCGCCAGAACGACTGGATGGCAGTGATCGTCGGCAGCCTCGACGACAGCGCCGCCAGCACCGCGCTGTACAACTGGCTGGGCGGCAGCAGCCTGCCACCGCCGGTGCTGCTGGCCGATGGCGAAGCCACCGCGTTCGCGCAGCAGCACGGCCTGCATGAAGCCAACATCTGGCCGCTGGAAACCCCGCTGCGGCATACGCAGATGGAAGCCCTGCTGCGTCGCGCCAGCCTCAAGCGCCTGGACGCCGAGCACCAGGCCGGTGCCGTGCAGGAACAGGGCCCGACCGGCCATGGCCCGGCGGTAACCGAACTGCGCACCATGATCGAACAGGTAGCCGCCTTCGACACCACCGTGCTGGTGCTGGGCGAATCGGGTACCGGCAAGGAAGTTGTATCTCGCTCGATCCACCAGCGCTCGCCGCGCCGTGATGGCCCGTTCGTGGCGATCAACTGCGGCGCCATTCCGCCGGACCTGCTGGAAAGCGAGCTGTTCGGTCACGAAAAGGGTGCCTTCACCGGTGCACTGACCGCGCGCAAGGGCCGTTTCGAAATGGCCGAGGGCGGCACCCTGCTGCTCGACGAAATCGGCGACATGAGCCTGCCGATGCAGGTGAAGCTGCTGCGCGTGCTCCAGGAGCGCAGCTTCGAACGCGTGGGTGGCAACCAGACCATCCGCTGCAACGTGCGCGTCGTTGCCGCGACCCACCGCGACCTGGAAACCCGTATCGCCGAAGGCAAGTTCCGCGAGGATCTGTTCTACCGCCTCAACGTGTTCCCGATCGACGTGCCGGCCCTGCGCGAACGCCGCGAAGACCTGCCGGTGCTGGTGGAGACCATCGCCGCGCAGCTGGCCCGCACCGGCCGTGGCGAAGTGCGCTTTACCGCCGAAGCGCTGCAGGCACTGGCCGGCTACGAGTGGCCGGGCAACGTGCGTGAGCTGACCAATCTGGTCGAGCGCCTCGCCGTGCTGCACCCGGGTGGCTCCGTGCGCGTGCAGGATCTGCCGGCGCGCTACCGTGGCGATGCCGTCCTGGCAGCAGTGGCCGCACCGGCACCGGCGCAGCCGGTCGCCAGCGAAGAACGCCTGGACCTGCGCAGCTTCTCGTTCCACACCCCGGGCAGCGGCAACCAGCCTGCACTGGAACACGGCATCGCCGTCAATCGCCCAGCGGCACCGGTCGCACTGCCTGACGAAGGCATGGACCTGCGCAACCACATGGCCAACATCGAACTGGGCCTGATCAACGAGGCACTGGAGCGCACCCAGGGCGTGGTCGCCCACGCCGCCCAGCTGCTCGGCCTGCGCCGCACCACCCTGGTGGAAAAACTGCGCAAGTACGGCATTGAACGCGAGCAGGCCGAACTGGCCAGCTGAAACGCGATATCAGCATGAAGGGGGCACGAACGCCTGGGCTTGCCCGGGCGTTGGTGTTTCCAGTACTCGGGGTCAGAGCCCTCCCTGCGGGAGGGATCTGCCCCCTTCCGCAGCCCCCTTCTGCATTTACACGTTTTCCTAAAGACAGCGGAGCCGAACTGCGGTGCATTGCAAGGACATCCCAAGGAGGTTCCACCATGCATCGCCTCACCCTGCTCGCCGCCCTGCTCTCCCCGGCCCTGGCCACCGCCGCCAACTGCACCCTGCCCACCACGCTGGACCAGCGCCAGTTCACCAACCTCAGCGACCCGCTTTACGCACCGGACAACCCCAATGCCGGACGCATGGTGCAGGTCAGCTTTGCCGGTAACCAGTACGTGCTGGACATCCTCGGCGCCGACCTCCGCATCGGCGGCAGCTACCGCTATCAGCGCCTGGCCCCGCATATCGCGGAAATCCAGATGACCGAAGCCCACCCCGAAGGACCGGCCCGCTACGCCCTGCTGTTGACCTGCCTGAGCGACCGCCAGGGTCGCTTCATCTACACCCAGCACGACGGCCCCATCGCACCGCGCCAGCGCCAGAATTCCGGCCGTTGGACCCTGCAGCCATAGGCCAGAAAACCGACGCCGGTTAAATGGCGCATCCAATGGGGTCAGAGCCCGTTGCGTCGCAACGGGATCCGACCCCGTGCCGAACAAAACGTGTCGACCAAGGTCGACACCCACCAAGGGCAGTCCATGCCCGTCCGACAGATCGCGGGAAACTGTCGAAGGCGGGGTGGGTCCGGTTGCGGGGGTGTCCGCGGCATGGATGCCGCGGCCAAGCCCCCAAGGACGGGTTTACGGCGTCCCCCGCAACCGGACCCACCCCGCCACCCCACGGATAGCCCGCCGTTGACGTTGCCGTTGCCGTTGATTCGGCGGGTGCAGGGCGCAGCCCTGCCAGCACACCCCAAACCCTCACTTCACTGAATCGAAAACCGGTTTCGGCACGGCACTTGCACCTGCTCCAGCAGACAACCCCATCCCCTGTTTCTGGAACCGTTGCAGATGTCCCACTCCGTCACGTCGATCCTTTCGCAGATCCGCTCCTATCAGACCCAGATGGGACAGCCGGCGCTCAACCCGCTGGGCGAAACGCCGCGCAGCAACGCCCTGCCGGGCACGGTGCTGGATGCACCGCAGGCCCAGCCGGCCAGCTTCACCGAAACCCTGCGTGGTGCGATTGCCGGCGTCAACGACGCGCAACAGAAATCCGGCGCCCTGGCCAAAGCCTTCGAAATGGGCGACCCCAGCGCCGACCTCGCCAAGGTCATGGTCGCCTCGCAGCAGTCCCAGATCGCCTTCCGCGCCACCGTGGAAGTCCGCAACCGTCTCGTCCAGGCCTACCAGGACGTGATGAACATGCCGCTGTAAGGATAGAACCGCATGGCCCTGTCGCTCTCCAAGGAATCCCTGAACGCCGAAAAGGCGGGCCAGTGGTTCGATCGGCTGCAAAGCCTGCAGATCACCCGTCGGCTCGGACTGATGGCGATGATCGCCGTGGCCGTAGCGGCCGGGCTGTTCGTGTTCTTCTGGTCGCAGAAGCCCGGCATGGTCCCGCTGTATACCGGCCTGGACCAGAAGGCCACCGCTGAAGCGACCGACCTGCTGCGCGCCGCCCAGATTCCGTTCCAGCTGGACCCGGCCACCGGTGGCATCACCGTGCCGGAAAAGAACCTGCACGACGCCCGCCTGAAGCTGGCCGGGTCCGGCCTGACCGACAGCGGCAAGCTCGGCTTCGAGCTGATGGAACGCGACCCGGGCTTCGGCGTCAGCCAGTTCGTGGAAAGCGCGCGCTACCAGCATGCGCTGGAAACAGAACTGTCGCGCACCATCAACACGCTGCGCCCGGTGCGCGATTCGCGCGTGCACCTGGCCATTCCCAAGCCCAGCGCCTTCACCCGCCAGCGCGACGTCGCCAGCGCCTCGGTGACGCTGGAACTGCGTGGCGGCCAGCAGCTGGAACGCAGCCAGGTCGACGCCATCGTGCACATGGTCGCAGCCAGCATCCCGGACCTGGCACCGGAACGGGTGACCGTGGTCGACCAGAGCGGCCGCATGCTCAGCGTCAGCGATCCGAACAGCGAAGCCGCGGTCAATGCGGCCCAGTTCGAGCAGGTGCGCCGCCAGGAAACCTCGTTCAACCAGCGTATCCGCGAACTGCTTGAGCCGATGACCGGCCCCGGCCGGGTCAACCCGGAAGTCAGCGTGGACATGGACTTCTCGGTGACCGAGGAAGCGCGCGAACTGTACAACGGCGAGCCGCAGAAGCTGCGCAGCGAGCAGATGAGCGAGAACAGCACCACCACGCCGGGTCCGCAGGGCGTGCCGGGGGCCGCCAGCAACAGCCCGCCGGGCCAGGCCGCTGCGCCGGCAACCGCACAGACCCCGACCGAAAGCAGCAAGAACGCGACCCGAAACTACGAGCTGGACCGCACCCTGCAGCACACCCGGCAGCCGGCCGGCCGCATCAAGCGCGTATCGGTGGCGGTGCTGGTGGACAACGTGCCGCGCGCCGGTGCCAACGGCAAGGTCGCACCGCAGCCGCTGTCGGCCGCCGAACTGACCCGCGTCGAGGCGCTGGTCAAGCAGGCAGTCGGCTTCAACGCCGAGCGCGGCGACACCGTATCGGTGATGAACGCCCCGTTCGTGCGGGATACCACGCCGGTGGAAGGCCCCGCATGGTGGGAGCTGCCGTGGGTGCACGACGCCGGCCGCATGCTGCTGGGTGCCGTCGTGGTGCTGGCGCTGCTGTTCGGCGTGCTGCGCCCTGCACTGCGCGCGATCACCGGCCAGAACAAGAAGAACGACGAGCAGGCACTGGAACCGCATACCGCGGACGTGCAGCTGGTCGATGACGATGGCATGCCGCTGCCGGCGCTGGGCGCCGACCGGGCCAGCCTGGGCGGGCCGGACGCATTGGCTCTGCCGGTGGATTCATATGAGGAACGACTGCGGATGGCGCGTGAAGCCGTGAAGACCGACTCCAAGCGCGTGGCCCAGGTGGTCAAGGGTTGGGTGGCCAATGACTGAAGCACAACTGACCGGCGTGCAGCGCGCGGCCGTGCTGCTGCTGTCCTTGGGAGAGCTGGATGCAGCCGAAGTGCTGCGCCACATGGAACCCAAGGAAGTGCAGAAGATCGGCATCGCCATGGCCACCATGACCGACATCACCCGTGAGCAGGTGGAACGGGTGATGGACCAGTTCGGCCAGGAGCTGGGTTCGAAGACCTCGCTGGGCGTGGGCTCGGACGACTACATCCGCAACATGCTGGTGCAGGCACTGGGCAGCGAAAAGGCCGGCAACCTGATCGATCGCATCCTGCTCGGCCGCAACACCACCGGCCTGGACGCGCTGAAGTGGATGGACCCGCGCGCGGTGGCCGATCTGGTGCGCAACGAGCACCCGCAGATCATCGCCATCGTCATGGCCCATCTGGAAACCGACCAGGCCGCCGACGCGCTGAAACTGCTGCCCGACCGCACCCGCGTCGACGTTCTGCTGCGCATCGCCACCCTCGACGGTATTCCGCCGAACGCACTCAATGAGCTCAACGAGATCATGGAGCGCCAGTTCGCCGGCAACCAGAACCTGAAGTCGTCCAACATCGGCGGCGTGCAGTGTGCGGCCAACATCCTCAACTTCATGGACAGCGGCCAGGACCAGGCCATCCTGGGCGAGATCGCGCGTATCGACGCGCCGCTGAGCAACCGCATCCAGGACCTGATGTTCGTGTTCGACGACCTGGTCGACCTGGACGATCGCGAGATGCAGCTGGTGCTGCGCGAGGTCAGTGGCGAGCGCCTGGGCCTGGCCCTGCGCGGCGCCGACATCAAGGTGCGCGACAAGATCACCCGCAACATGTCGCAGCGCGCGGCCGAGATCCTGCTGGAAGACATGGAAGCACGCGGTCCGGTGCGCCTGTCCGACGTGGAAGGCGCACAACGCGAGATCCTGGCCATCGTCAAGCGCATGGCCGATGAAGGCACCGTCACCATCGGCGGAAGCGCGGAGGCGATGCTGTGAGCAACGTCGTGCGCTGGCTTGCCCCGGACCTGCTGGCCCCGCCCGAACCGGCGCTGGACCAGGAGGGCGCGTTCGAACTCACCGAGCCGGATCCGGAGCACGAACCGGAACCGCCGCTGCACCTGCCCACCCTGGAAGAAATCCAGGCGATCCAGGACAGTGCCGAGAAGGAAGGCTTCCAGCACGGCCATGCGGATGGCTACGGCCAGGGTCAGGCCGAGGTGCGTCGCCTCGCCGCGCAGATCGAGGGCATTCTCGACAACTTCAGCCGCCCGCTGGTGCGACTGGAAAACGAAGTGGTCGGTGCGCTGGGCGAGCTGGCGGTACGCATCGCCGGTGCGCTGGTCGGCCGTGCCTACGAGACCGATCCGGAGCTGTTGGCGCAGCTGGTCGGTGAAGCCATCGACGCGGTCGGTGGCAGCACCCGCGAAGTGGAAGTGCGCCTGCACCCGGACGACATCGCTGCGCTCGCTCCTCTGCTGAACCTGTCGCCGCAGCAGCGCCTGGTACCTGATACCAGCCTCAGCCGTGGCGACCTGCGCGTGCACGCCGAAGCGGTGCGCATCGACGGCACCCTCGAAGCCCGCCTGCGCGGCGCGCTGGACGCTGTGATCCGCCAGACCGGAGCAGGCGCATGACCCCCGAAGCGCAACCGAACCTGCCGCCGGCTGACTGGGCCGTGGCCCGCAACCTGCGCCTGGCCCGTCGCCTGGACGGCCTGCGCGTGGACACCGGGCATGGACGCGGCCTGATCCGCGAGGGCGTGCTGCGCCGGGCAGTCGGTCTGACCCTGGAAGCGGTCGGCTGCGAGGCGCCGCTGGGTGCCAGCTGCAAGGTGGAAGTGGTCGACGGCGGCTGGGTCGATGCCGAAGTGGTCGGCTTCGCCGGTGAACGCACCTACTTGATGCCCAGCGCCGAGCTTCATGGCCTGCTGCCCAATGCACGGGTGGTGCCGTCGGCGCGCCGTGGCGGCGTGGAAGTGGGCGAAGGCCTGCTCGGCCGCGTCATCGACAGCGATGGCGTGCCGCTGGATGGCAAGGGACCGATCCGCGCCGAAGGCCATGTCGGCATGGCGGGTGTCTCGATCAATCCGCTGGCGCGCGAACCCATTACCCAGCCGCTGGACGTGGGCGTCCGCGCGATCAACGCGCTGCTGCCGATCGGCCGTGGCCAGCGTGTCGGCCTGTTCGCCGGCTCCGGCGTCGGCAAGTCGACGCTGCTCGGCATGATGACCCGTTACACCGCCGCCGACGTGATCGTGGTCGGCCTGATCGGTGAGCGTGGCCGCGAAGTACGCGATTTCGTCGAGACCACGCTGGGTGAGGAAGGCCTGCGCCGCGCCGTGGTGGTGGCCAGTCCCGCCGACCGGCCGCCATTGGCGCGACTGCACGGCGCCTACCGCGCTACCGCCATCGCCGAATGGTTCCGCGACCAGGGCCTGAACGTACTGCTGCTGATGGATTCGCTGACCCGCTTCGCGCAGGCGCAGCGCGAGATCGGCCTGTCGGTCGGTGAACCGCCGACCACCCGCGGCTACCCGCCGTCGGTGTTCGCCAAGCTGCCGGCGCTGGTCGAACGCGCCGGTAATGGTGCCAAGGGCCGTGGCTCGATCACCGCGTTCTACACCGTGCTGACCGAAGGCGATGATCCGCAGGATCCGATCGCCGATGCGGCGCGCGCGATCCTCGATGGTCACATCCTGCTTTCGCGCCGCGTGGCCGACAGCGGCCTGTATCCGGCCATCGACGTCGAATCGTCGGTCAGCCGCGTGGTCACGGAAATCGCCGACGAGCCGTGGCGCCTGCGCATCCGCAAGTTGAAGCGACTGGTCTCGGCCTATTCTGCCAACCGTGACCTGATCGCCATCGGTGCCTACCAGCGCGGCAACGACGCGGCCACCGACGAAGCCCTGGAACGCTGGCCGGAAATCATGGAATTCCTCGGCCAGGACGTTGCCAAGGCCGCAGATCTCCCGCACAGCCAGGCGGCGCTGCAGCGCCTGGTGGAACAAGAGAGTTAAGCCATGAACCAGTCCAAGCGCATCGATCCCCTGCTCAAGCGGGCCCAGGAACACGAGGATGCCGTCGCTCGCGATCTGGCCGAACGCCAGACCGTGCTCGACACCCATCTGTCGCGCCTGGATGAACTGCGCCGCTATGCCGAGGAGTATGCGAACGCGCAGATGGCGGCCACCAGCCCGGCACAGCTGCTGAACCGTCGCGCCTTCCTCGATCGCCTGGACAGCGCGGTCGAACAGCAGCAGGCAACGGTCAATGGCAACCGCGAAAAAGTGGAAGCCGAGCGCGCCCGGTTGATCCTGGCCAGCCGGGACAAGGCCGTGCTGGAACAGCTGGCGGCCAGCTACCGCGCGCAGGAGAAGGTGGTGACCGACCGCCGCGACCAGCGCGAGATGGACGACATCGGCGCACGCCGTGCACGCCTGGCGCAGGCCGAGGACCACGAAGACGGTGAGCAGGGAGGCCGCACGTGATGCCCGCACCGCTCGCCAGCAGCGCCAACGCGCAGGCACAGAACACCGGCAATGGCAGCGCGCGCGCGCCGCGCAGTGACAGCGGCAAGGACTTCGGCCAGCTGCTGCAGGGTGGCACGCCGGGCCCGGACACGCCCGCGGCCGCCAGTACCTCATCGCCATCGTCGACAACACCAACGCCCACGCCGTCTGCGACCGCGGATGCCGACGGGCGGACGCCCGCCGAACGCAAGGCGGGCAGCGACGCTGCAACCGAAGACGCCACGGCAACGGCCCCCGCAGCGCCTGCCATTGCCGGCACCGACAAGGACAAAGCGGCCACGACCGAGGATGCGCCGTGGCCACCGCTGGGCCTGGCCGGGCTGGTGCTGGCGGTGCCGACGCTGGCCGACCCGCCTGCAACGCTGCCAACAACGGTCACGCCTGTGCTTGGCGACGACGCTGGCGCCCTGCCCGCCGCAGCCGGCGCGGCGTTGCCGACGGCTGCGGCAACGGCATCCAGCGCCATCGCCACGGCAGCGCCCGATGGCAAGCCTCTGGCGGCCAGCGCCGACGACGCCACCACCCTGCCGCTGCCGGAGATGATCCTGCCGGCGGGCAAGCGCGGTGACCGCGGCGAAGGCAGCGATCTGGCCGCCATCGGTGACCGTACCCCTGTCCCCCTGCTGCATGCACCGGCAACTGCTGCCGTGCAGGATCTGAAGGCCGCGCTGGCCACCGGCAATGCCATCTTCAACGGCGAACCGACGCCGAAGCCGGTGCTCGGTGACGATGGCTTCGACCAGGCCATCGGCGCGCGCCTGGGCTGGCTGGCCGACCAGAAGATCGGCCACGCCCACATCCGACTGAGCCCGGATGACATGGGCCCGGTCGATGTACGCCTGCAGTTGAACGGCGACAAGGTGCACGCCAGCTTCAGCAGCCCGCACGTGGATGTGCGCCAGGCGCTGGAAAGCAGCCTGCCGCGCCTGCGTGAACTGCTGGGCGAGCAGGGTTTCCAGCTGGCGCACGCCGATGTTGGTCATCAGGCCCCCGGCGGTGACGGCAATGCGTCGGGCCAGGCCGGTAGCGGCAGCATGGCGGGTGACGGAGAACCGTCGCCGGGCGACGCCAGCATGTCGTCCGCCCAGCTGATCCGCCAGCGCGGGCTGCTGGACGCGTACGCCTGACCGCGGTGGCGCCGGGCCATGCCCGGCGAGCGCGAAGCGCGGATATCTTCCGCCGGGCATGGCCCGGCGCTACCGATGCAGGCCTCCGACGGAATTCCGTCGCACCCCTCTGCCCCGGCTCCGGCACGCCCCTTGCATATCCCGGTGAAGCAACCCTCAGGAGCTTCACCCCGTGGCCGCAGCCGCTGACAAAACCAAGAAGACCGCCGAGAAGGACAAGGCCGCCAAGCCGCGTAGTCCGATCCTGATCACCGCACTGGTGGCCGTACTGGCCGCCGCTGCCGCCGGTGGCGGCGTGTGGTTCTTCACCCAGTCCAAGCAAGAAGACAAGGCCGCACCGGCGCCGAAGAAGGCCGCTGCTCCGGCGCCGGCGCAGTACTTCGCATTGGATCCGGCCTTCGTGGTCAATCTCAACGGACCGGTCGATGGCCCGCGCTACCTGCAGCTGGAAGTGCAGCTGATGACCCGCGACCCGGCCGCGCTGGAAGCGATCAAGACCCATGCCCCCGCCATCCGCGCCCGCCTGCTGATGCTGTTCTCGCAGGTCAGCCCGGACCAGATCGCCGACATCGCCGGCAAGCAGAAGCTGCAGGCCGCCTCGCTGGCCGAAGTGCAGAAAGTGCTCAAGGCGGAGACCGGCAGCAACGGTGCCGACGATCTGTTGTTCACCAGCTTCGTGACCCAGTAAGGGCCCACCGATGAATGATCTGCTGTCCCAGGACGAGATCGATGCCCTGCTCCACGGCGTGGACAATGGTGCAGTCGAGACCGATGCGGAACCGCCTACGGGCGAAGCACGTTCGTACGACTTCGCAAGCCAGGACCGGATCATCCGCGGTCGCATGCCGACCCTGGAAATGGTCCACGAGCGCTTCGCGCGCCTGTGGCGGATCGGCCTGTTCAACCTGATCCGGCGCTCGGCCGAGCTGTCGGTGCGCGGCATCGAACTGATCAAGTTCAACGACTACATGCACTCGCTGTATGTGCCGACCAACCTGAACCTGATCCGCTTCAAGCCGCTGCGTGGCACCGGCCTGATCGTGTTCGAGCCGACCCTGGTGTTCGCCATCGTCGACAACTTCTTCGGCGGCGACGGGCGCTACCCGACCCGTATCGAAGGCCGCGAGTTCACCGCCACCGAAATGCGGGTGATCCACCTGCTGCTGAAGCAGACCTTCGCCGACCTGCGTGAGGCCTGGGCACCGGTGATGGATGTCGACTTCGAGTACATCAACTCGGAGATCAACCCCCACTTCGCCAACATCGTGACGCCGCGCGAGTACGTGGTGGTGTGCCGCCTGCATGTCGAGCTCGACGGCGGTGGCGGCGACATCCACGTCACCCTGCCGTATTCGATGCTGGAGCCGATCCGCGAGCTGCTCGACGCTGGCATCCAGAGCGACCGCAACGACCGCGACGAGAGCTGGGGCCAGACCCTGCGCGAACAGCTCAACATCGCCGAGGTGACCCTGTCCAGCGTGCTGGCCAGCAAACGCATGACCCTGCGCGACCTGACCCAGCTGAAGGTCGGCGACATCCTGCCGATCGAGCTGAGCCCGCAGGTGCCGTTGTGCGTGGAGAACATCCCGGTGTTCACCGGCGAGTTCGGCATCGCCAACGGCATGAACGCCGTGAAGATCACCGCTACCCATCCGCCGGGCACCCGTCCGCGCGTACCCGTCATCCAGGAAGACCCGCAATGAACGATATCGACGCCCTCGAACCGACCCCGGCCCAGTTCAGCAGCCTGCAGGCCGATGAAGCGAACGGTCCGGACCTGAACCTGGACGTGATCCTCGATGTGCCGGTGACCCTGTCGCTGGAAGTCGGTCGTGCCCGTCTGCCGATCCGCAACCTGCTGCAGCTCAACCAGGGCTCGGTGGTGGAACTGGAACGCGGCGCCGGCGAGTCACTGGACGTGTTCGTCAATGGCACCCTGATCGCCCACGGCGAGGTGGTGGTGATCAACGACCGCTTCGGCGTGCGCCTGACCGACGTGGTCAGCCCGAGCGAGCGGATCCGGAGACTGCGTTGAGCCTGCTGTCCTCCACCCTGCTGGCGGTCGGCAAGACCGCCGCCCCGATCGGCCCGCAGGTCGGCCAGCACGCGGCCGCCGCACCGAGCCTGTTCGGCGCGGTGCTGGCGTTGCTGGCAGTGCTGGCGCTGGTCATCGGCCTGGGCTGGGTGCTCAAGCGCCTGCCCGGCAGCGGCTTCCGCCCGGCCGAAGGCATGAAGCTGGTGGCCAGCCTGAGTGTCGGCGCCAAGGAGCGCGTGGTGGTGGTGGAGGTCAACGGCCAGCAGCTGCTGCTGGGCGTCACCGCTGGCGGCATCAACACCCTGCACACCCTGCCCGAACCGCTGCCGCCGCCGGCCCCGGTGCGCGTGCCGGACTTCAAGAACCTGCCGAATTTCGCCCAGCTGCTGCAGCAGCGGCTGCGCAAGGATCCCTGACATGCGTGTCACCCGTACCCGTCTTGCCACCCTGATGCCGTGGCTGCTGATGCTCGCCCTGTGCCTGTTGCCGGCGCTGGCCTTCGCCGCGCCCGGTGCGCCGACCACGCCGCTGCCGGACATCAACGTCGGCAAGATCGGCGGTGCACCGGTCAGCCTGCCGCTGCAGACCCTGCTGCTGATGACCGCGATCACCCTGATCCCGTCGATGCTGCTGGTGCTGACCTCGTTCACCCGCATCATCATCGTGCTGGGCCTGCTGCGCCAGGCACTGGGCACCGGGCAGACGCCGTCCAACCAGGTGCTGCTGGGCCTGGCCCTGTTCCTCACCGCCATGATCATGCTGCCGACCTGGGACAAGGCCTGGAGCACCGGCATGGCGCCCTACCTCAATGGCGAGATCGACTTCCAGACCGCCTGGACGCTGACCACGTCGCCGCTGCGCGCCTTCATGCTGGCGCAGATCCGCGAGACCGACCTGATGACCTTCGCCGGCATCGCCGGGCACGGCACCTACGCCAGCCCCGACGCGATCCCATTCCCGGTGCTGGTCGCATCGTTCGTGACCAGCGAACTGAAGACCGCCTTCGAGATCGGCTTCCTGATCTTCATTCCGTTCGTGATCATCGATCTGGTCGTGGCCAGCGTGCTGATGTCGATGGGCATGATGATGCTGTCGCCGATGCTGGTCTCTGCACCGTTCAAGATCCTGCTGTTCGTGCTGGTGGATGGCTGGGTGCTGACCGTGGGTACATTGGCGGCGAGCTTCAATCCGGCCTGATATCCCCCGTAAAGCGCAGTCGGGCATGGCTCGACTCTACATAAGCAGATGGAACCCGAATGTCTCCCGAACTTGCCTTGACCGAACTGCGTGGCGGCCTGATCACCGTGTTGTGGGTAGCCGGCCCACTGCTGCTCACCGTGCTGGTGGTAGGCGTGGTGGTGGGTGTGGTGCAGGCTGCGACCCAGCTCAACGAACCGACCATCGCCTTCGTTGCCAAGGCGGCAGCACTGACTGCGGTGCTGTTCGCACTGGGCAGCCTGCTGATCGGCCACCTGGTTGAATTCACCACGCTGCTGTTCCAGCGCATCCCACACCTGATCGGCTAGGACACGCGCTTCGATGGACGCCGCCACCCAGATGGCTGCCGATGGGCTGAACGCCTTCGGCATGATCGGCACCGTGCTGTGGACCATGCTGCGCATCGGCGCGGTGGCCATGGCCATGCCGATGGTCGGCACCCGCGCCGTCCCGGCACGGGTGCGCGTGGTGCTGGCCGGCACCCTGGCCATCGCGTTGGCACCCCTGCTGCCGCCGGTACCGGACTGGACCGGTTTCGATGCCGCCACGGTGCTGACCATCGCCCGCGAGCTGGCCATCGGCGTATCCATCGGCTTCCTGCTGCGGCTGGTGTTCGAGGCCGGCGCGATGGCCGGCGAACTGATCGCCCAGGGCACCGGCCTGGCCTTCGCACAGATGAGCGACCCGCTGCGTGGCGGTACCTCCGGCGTCATCGGCCAGTGGTTCTACCTGCTGTTCGGCCTGCTGTTCTTCACCGCCAACGGGCACCTGGCGCTGATCTCGCTGGTGGTGGACAGCTATCGGGCGCTGCCGATTGGCGCTCCGCTGCCGGACCCGCACACATTCTTCAGTATTGCTCCAACCTTCCTGCTGACCGTACTGCGCGGCGCATTGACCCTGGCCATTCCACTGATCGTGGCAATGCTGGCGGTGAACCTGGCGTTCGGCGTGCTGGCGCGCGCCGCGCCGGCGCTGAACCCGATCCAGCTCGGCCTGCCGGTCTCGCTGCTGCTGGGCCTGTTCCTGCTGGCCCTGCTGGCCGGTGAAATGGGCCCGCCGGTACAGCGCCTGTTCGACGCCGCCTTCCAGGCTGCGGACGCGGTCACACACTGACCGGATCATCACGCTTTACTGCTTGCCCTTCCCCCGGGTCTGCGCGTTAGAGTGAATGCGCGGCAACCGGGGGGATGCCGCACGTGGCCGGCGCCCTGCGCCGGCCGGCCTCATGCATGCCCCACCGTAGTTTCCGTCGACAGGCAGGTCCGGGAGACTGACGAATGCTGGTAGGCACGTACAACCCGTGGCTGGTGGTGATCTCGCTGCTGGTCGCCGTGATGGCCTCGTACACCGCGCTGGCGATGGCCGGGCGCACGGTTACCGCACCCGGCAAGGGCGCGGCGTGGTGGTGGCGCATCGGTGGCGGCTTCGCCATGGGCCTGGGCATCTGGTCGATGCACTTCATCGGCATGCTTGCCTTCGACCTGCCGATTCCGCTCGGCTACGACCTGCCGATCACCCTGCTTTCCCTTGCACTGGCCATCGCCTCGTCGGTGTTCGCGCTGTGGCTGGTCTCGTTGCGTACGCTGCCGCACCCACGGCTGGCCGGTGGCGCCCTGCTGATGGGCACCGGCATCGCCGGCATGCACTACGTCGGCATGGCCGCGATGCGCATGCAGCCGGGCATCGACTACGACCCGGGCTGGCTGCTGTTCTCGCTGATGGTCGCCGTGGCCGCCTCGTGGACTGCGCTGTACGTGGCGTTCCGCCTGCGTGCGCAGCGTACCCGTGTCGGCGATCGCCTGGCCGCGGCCGGCCTGCTCGGCCTGGCCATTGTCGGCATGCACTACACCGGCATGGCAGCCGCGCGTTTCCCGGAAGGCAGCATCTGCGGTGCGGCGGTGGGCGATGGCCTGCAGAGCGAATGGCTGGCGATGCTGGTGGTGATGCTGACCGTGGCGATCCTGGCCGTGGTACTGGTGGTGTCATGGCTGGACCAGCGCGTGGAGGCGCAGCTGCTGCGCCTGCGCAATTCGCTGCTGAGCACCTCGTTGACCGACGCCCAGCAGGAGTTGACCCAGGCCGCTCTGCACGACCCGCTGACCCGCCTGCCCAACCGTCTGCTGCTGCAGCGTCGGATCGTGCAGGCGCTGGCCGAGGCCGAACAGGGCGGCAGCCGATTCGCGGTGATGTTCATGGACCTGGATGGCTTCAAGCAGGTCAACGATGCTTACGGCCATCAGGCCGGCGATGCGCTGCTGGTGGCCGTGGCCGAGCGCACCCGGCTGCTGTTGCGGCCCAACGACATGCTGGCGCGACTGGGCGGCGACGAGTTCGTGCTGGTGGTGCGCATCGAGCACGATGAAGACCTGCCGACGCTGGCCCGGCGCATCCTGCAGGCGGTCGGCAGCGGCCCCCTGCTGCCGGACAACGAACTGCAGGTGACCGCCAGCATCGGCGTGGCGATCTGCCCGGACCACGCCGCCAGCGAGCGGCAACTGATGGCCTTCGCCGATGCCGCGATGTACCAGGCCAAGGAATCTGGACGCAACGCCTTCGTGCTGTTCGCCGACTGGATGAACGACAGCGCCGAGCAGCAGTTCCGATTGCTGGCCGACCTGCGCCGGGCGATCGGCAGCGAACAGCTGTTCCTCAACTACCAACCCAAAATCCGCGTGGCTACGCAGAAAGTTGCCGGCGCCGAGGCACTGATCCGTTGGCGCCATCCAGAACATGGCCTGATCCCGCCGGATCGGTTCATCCGCCTGGCCGAGCGCAGCGGCGCGATCAACGACATCGGCCGCTGGGCGCTGGACCAGGCCTGCCAGCAGTTGCGCCGCTGGCACGACGCCGGGCATGAAGGCTGGTCGATGTCAGTGAACCTCTCACCGGTGCAGTTCAGCTCACCGCACCTGCTGCAGGATGTGCGTGAAGTGATCGAACGCTACAACATTGCCCCGCGCCACCTTGTGCTGGAGATCACCGAAAGCACGGTGATGCGCGATACCGATACCAGCCTGCGCCTGCTGCAGGCGCTTTCGGCACTGGGCGTGGGCATCTCCATCGATGACTTCGGCACCGGCTACTCCAGCCTGCTGTACCTGAAGCGGCTGCCGGCCACCGAAATCAAGATCGACCACGCCTTCGTGCGCGACCTGGAGCACAGCGCCGAGGACGTGGTGATCGTCTCGGCAATCGTGGCGCTGGGCCACGCGCTGGACATGGACATCGTCGCCGAAGGCGTGGAAACCGCCGCCCAGCGCGCCTACCTGGAGCGGCTGGGCTGCGACTACCTGCAGGGCTATCTGCTCGGTCGCCCGGTCGATGCCGCCCGCTTCATGCAGCTGCACGACCTGCCCCGGCCTCGGGTGGAGCTGGCGCAGAGCCCGCCGACGGAGCACCCACCCGGCTAACACCGGGCCGCGCCCCCGCCGTCACGAACGGCTCTTGCGACACGCTCCTGTAGAGCCGAGCCGACGCTCGGCTGCACTTCACGCCTGGGCCAGCCGCAGCCGAGCATGGGCTCGGCTCTACAACGCCCTGCCCCTCGGTAGATCCACGCCACGCGTGGATGGGCCGCCCCATCGCGTCACGGAACGGTTCTTGCAAGCGCCCCGGCACCTCCTGCCGCAGTGCCCGTGATGTCCGAAGACGAATCCGCCGGCGAAAAGACCGAACAACCTACCGAAAAACGCCTGCGCGATGCCCGTGAACAGGGCAACCTGCCGCGCTCGCGCGAGCTCGGCACGGCCGCCGTGTTCGGCGCCGGCGTACTGGCGGTGATGGCCATGAGCGGTTCGATCGGCCGCGGCGCCAGCGCCTGGATGAAGCACGCGCTCAGCCCCGAACAGAGCCTGCGGCAGAACCCGAAGGAACTGTTCGGCCACTTCGGTGACCTGCTGCTGCAGTTCATGCTGGTGATCGCGCCGCTGGTCTTGGTCTGCCTGCTGGCCAGCTTCGTCGCGCCACTGCTGATGGGTGGCCTGCGCTGGTCGCAGAAGGCGATGCTGCCGGACATCAACCGCATGAACCCGATGAGCGGGCTCAAGCGCCTGTACGGCCCGGAAGCCATCGCCGAATTCACCAAGTCGTTGTTGCGCGTGGCTTTTGTCGGCGTTGCCGCCGGGCTGGTGGTATGGACCGGCTTCGACACCCTGCGCGGCCTGATCCACCACCCGCTGGAGACCGCTATCACCGACGGCCTCGGCTTCACCCTGCGCCTGCTGCTGGCCACCGCCGGCGCGATGCTGGTGCTGGCGGCCATCGACGCCCCGTACCAGCGCTGGAACTGGATGCGCAAGCTGAAGATGACGCGTGAAGAGCTGCGCCGGGAAATGAAGGAAAGCGAGGGCAGCCCGGAGGTAAAGGGCCGCATCCGCCAGCTGCAGCAGCAGATGGCCAACCGCCGGATGATGGAGGCAGTCCCCACTGCCGATGTGGTGGTGGTCAATCCGACCCACTATGCGGTGGCCCTGAAGTACGAGGGCGGTGCCATGAACGCTCCCAAAGTGGTCGCCCTGGGCGTGGACGAGACCGCCCTGCGCATCCGTGAAGTGGCCGATGGCAACAAGGTCGCCATCGTCTCGGCGCCGCCTTTGGCACGCGCCTTGTATCGGGAAGGCCAACTCGGAAAGGAAATCCCCGTGAGACTGTATTCGGCCGTGGCCCAGGTCCTGTCCTACGTCTACCAGCTGCGCGCCTGGCGCACTGGCCCGATGCCGGACAGCCCGCACATCCAGGTGGATGAATTCGGCAAGGGAGGCCGCCCGTGAGCGCCCAGCCCTCCCCCGGCTTCAACACCCGCCGCGCCCTGGAAATGATCCGCCAGGGCCTTGGCGCGCCGCTGATCGTGCTGGCACTGCTGGCCATGGTCGTGGTGCCGCTGGCCGCGCCGGTGCTCGATGCGCTGTTCACCTTCAACATCGCCATCTCGCTGATGGTGCTGCTGGCGGTGGTCTACGTGAAGCGCCCGCTGGACTTCACCATCTTCCCGATCGTGCTGCTGGTCACCACCATGCTGCGGCTGGCGCTGAACGTGGCCTCCACCCGCGTGATCCTGCTCAACGGCCAGAACGGCCATGACGCGGCCGGCAAGGTCATCGCCGCCTTCGGCGAGTTCGTGATCGGTGGCAACTACGCGGTCGGCATCGTGGTGTTCGCGATCCTGACCATCATCAACTTCGTGGTCATCACCAAGGGTGCCGGCCGCGTCTCGGAAGTGACCGCGCGCTTCATTCTGGACGCCATGCCCGGCAAGCAGATGGCGATCGACGCCGACCTCAACGCCGGTTTGCTGACGCGTGAAGAAGCCAAGCTGCGCCGCGAGGAAGTACGCGAGGAAGCCGACTTCTACGGCGCGATGGACGGTGCCAGCAAGTTCATCCGTGGTGATGCCATCGCCGGCATCCTGATCCTGTTCATCAACATGCTGGGCGGCCTGGCCGTGGGTGTGCTGCAGCATGGCATGCCGTTCGGGGATGCCGCTGCGACCTACACGCTGCTGTCCATCGGTGACGGCCTGGTGGCGCAGCTGCCGGCGCTGCTGGTCTCCAGTGCGGTGGCGATGCTGGTCACCCGCGCCTCGCGCTCGCAGGACATGGCCCAGGCGATGAGCGGCCAGGTGTTCGGCCAGTACCGCGCGCTGGCGATCACCGCCGGCATCCTCGGCGTGGTCGGCCTGGTGCCGGGCATGCCCAACGTCGCTTTCCTGACGCTGGCCGCGATTCTGGGCTTCATCGCCTGGAAGCTGTACCGGAAGAGCAAGCTACCGGCTGCCGATGCCACCGCCGGCAGCAGTGACGCCGCCGCACTCACTGCGCTGGGCCGTCCGGCCGCACCCGCGGCCACCGCCGAACTGAGCTGGGACGAGCTGCGCCCGGTCGATCCGCTTGGCCTGGAGGTTGGCTATCGCTTGATCCCGCTGGTGGACAGCAACCAGGGCGGCGAACTGATGGCGCGGATCAAGGGCGTGCGCCGCAAGCTGACCCAGGACGTCGGCTTCCTGATCCCGTCGGTGCACATCCGTGACAACCTGGAACTGCCGGCCAATGGCTACCGCGTGCTGGTGCACGGCGTGCCGGTGGCCACCGCCGAGATCCATCCGGACCGTGAGCTGGCGCTGGACCCGGGCAGCGCGCTCGGTGCGCTGGAAGGCATCGCCGGCAAGGACCCCGCCTTCGGCCTGGACGCGACCTGGATCCAGCCGCACCAGCGTGCGCAGGCCGAGACGCTCGGCTACACCGTGGTCGATCCGGCCACCGTGGTCGCCACCCACCTCTCGCACCTCATCCGCGAACACGCGCCGGAACTGCTCGGCCACGAAGAAGTGCAGCACCTGCTGGCCAACCTGGCCAAGAGCGCACCCAAGCTCGTCGAAGATCTGACGCCGAAGGCACTGCCGCTGTCGGCGGTGGTACGCGTGCTGCAGAACCTGCTGATCGAGCGCATTCCGATCCGCCAGTTGCGCAAGATCGCTGAATCACTGGTCGAACACGCGCCCAACAGCCAGGACCCGGCCGTGCTGACTGCCGCCGTGCGCACTGCACTGGGTCGTTTCATCGTGCAGGAGATCGCCGGAATGTCGGCGGAGCTGCCGGTGTTCACGCTCAACCCACAATTGGAACGTGTCTTGCAGGAGTCCACGCAGGGCAACGGCGCCGCGCTGGAACCCGGACTCGCTGAGCGACTGCACCAGAGCCTGGCCGAATGTGTCAGCAAGCAGGAAGCGCGCAACGAGCCCGCGGTCGTGCTGGTACCCGGCCCGGTGCGCGCCGCGCTGGCCCGCCTGGTCCGCCACAGCGTTCCGTCGCTGTCGGTCCTGGCCTACAGCGAGGTGCCGGAGGACAAGCGCCTGAAGCTGGTCGGAACGATCAGCTGACGCCGCCCTCCGATGCGCCAGAAAACAGACACCACTTTCGAACCAACGCAACAGACAGATACCAAGGGGAACCCGCACCGTGCAGACCACCGACCACCCGAGTTCTCCGACCGCCACCCCGCCGTCTTCGTCCCGTGACCACAGCATGAAAATCAAACGATTCGTCGCCGCCGACATGCGCTCGGCCATGAACCTGGTGCGCAAGGAACATGGTCCTGACGCCGTGATCCTGTCCAACCGCCGGATCGAGGAAGGCATCGAGATCGTCGCCGCCGCCAACTACGACGAGAGCGCCGTGCAGCGTGCACTGGAAGCCTCGCGTCGTGACATCGCCCCGCCGCCGGCACCGAAGCCGCGCAACGCTGCCGATGCGGTGATCGCTGCTGTGACCCGTCGCCGCAGTGCCACCCCGGCACCAGAGCCGGTGGCTGCGACCACCTCGGCCGTTGCCGCGCTGGCCCGCGCTGCCGTCGGTGCCACCGGCCGCACCCTGGACAGCGCCGACGAGATCGTGCCGACCCGCGGCAGCACCGGCTTCGCCGCAACCCTGGCGCGCGCTGCCGTCAACGAACCGGCGCGTGCGGAACAGGCCTTCGGCCCGTTCGCGGATGCCGTCGCCGACGCTGCCGCCACACCCGCCGCGATCGCGAAGGCCAACCGTGCCCGCTTCCAGATCGATCCGCCGCATGCCGAGCACCAGCAAGGCCCGGCCCCGGCCGTGCAGCCGCCGCCGCTGCCGGCCAGCGTTGTGGCCGACGCGCAGTCGCAGACCTTCGCCGACGAACCGTCGCTGGCGGACGCAACCATCGACACCGCCCCGGAACCGACCCTTGCACCGGCCCCGGTGCTGACCGTGGTCGCCCAGGACGATGCCGAGATCCGACAGCTGCGCCAGGAAGTGGCCGGCATGCGCCATGTGATCGAGCGCGAAATGAACCGCTTCACCGACGAGCGCCTGCGCGGCTGCCCGGTGCGCGCCACTGCGCTGGACCTGATGGACGAGTACGGCTTCGACGCCGGCCTAGCCCGCGACGTGGCCATGCAGATCCCGCTGGAGACCGAGGCCCACCGCGGCCGCGGCCTGATGCTGGGGCTGATCTCGCGCAAGCTGCCGATCGCCCCGGTCGATCCGCTGGAGGAAGGCGGCGTAATCGCCCTGGTCGGCCCGACCGGCGCCGGCAAGACCACCACCATCGCAAAGCTGGCCTCGCGTTTCGCCGAGAAGCACGCGCCGCGTGACGTGGCCCTGGTCACCACCGATACCACCCGCATCGGTGCGCGTGAGCAGCTGTACGGCTACGGCCGCCAGCTCGGCATCGCGGTGCACGAGGCCAACAGCGGCACCGACCTGGACCAGCTGCTGGAACGCTTGAAGGACTACAAGCTGGTGCTGATCGACACCGCCGGCCTGGGCCCGCGCGACCGCGCCCTGGCCGCCCAGCTGCAGTGGCTGCGTGCCGCCCGCCAGGTCCGCACCCTGCTGGTGCTGCCGGCCAACACCAGCTTCGGCGACATGGACGAGGTGGTCCGCCGCTTCGGCGCGGCCAACCTGCAGGGCCTGGTGCTGAGCAAGCTGGACGAGACCGGCCGCTTCGGCAACGCCCTGTCGGTGGCCGTGGACCACGCCCTGCCGATCACCTGGGTGACCGACGGCCAGGACGTTCCGGAGGACCTGCACCGGGCCAGTGCAGCCAATCTCGTACTTCGCCTTGAAGATTTGCGCCGCGCGGCCGATATGCCCTGCAACCCGGAGTTGAACCATGCCGTCGCGTGAGTACGCCAAGCTGACCAAGACCTTCCCGCTGTCGGCCACCCGCAGCGAGCCGCTCGGCCCTGTGCGCACCATTGCGGTCACTGGCGGCAAGGGCGGCGTGGGCAAGACGAATGTGTCCGCCAACCTGGCCGTGGCGCTGGCCGGCATGGGCAAGCGCACGCTGCTGCTGGACGCCGATCTCGGCCTGGCCAACATCGACGTGATCCTGGGGCTGAACCCCACCTTTACCCTGGCCGATCTGGTCGCCGGCCGCTGCTCGCTGGATGACGTCATCGTCGAAGGCCCGAACGGCGTGCTGGTGGTCCCGGCCGCGTCCGGCCGCCGCCACATGGCCGAGCTGGCCCCGGCCGAGCACGTCGGCCTGGTCAACGTGTTCTCCGAGCTGGAACGCGAGCTGGACATCATGGTGGTGGACACCGCCGCCGGCATCAACGATGGCGTACTGACCTTCTGCCAGGCCGCACAGGACACCGTGGTGGTGGTCTGTGACGAGCCGGCCTCGATCACCGACGCCTACGCACTGATCAAGGTGCTGTCGCGCGAACGTGGCGTGGACCGCATCCAGGTGGTGGCCAACATGGTGCGCGACCCCAACGAAGGCCGAGTGCTGTACGAGAAGCTGACCCGTGTCTGCGAGAAGTTCCTCGCCGATGTCTCGCTGAACTACCTGGGCTGCGTGCCGCAGGACGATTGGCTGCGCCTGTCGGTGCAGCGCCAGCAGCCGGTGGTGAAGGCCTATCCGTCCAGCCCGGCCGCGCTGGCCATCACCGAGATCGCGCGCCGTACCGCGCGCTGGCAGGCGCCGACCGAACCGCGTGGCGGCGTCGAGTTCTTCCTCGAACGCATCCTCAAGCAGCGTGGGGTGACGGCATGAAAGGCGCAGCCCAGTACAGGGAAGTGCAGCGCTCGGCGGCGAACGAAGTCATCGCCCAGCACTCGGACCTGGTGCGGCGCATCGCCCACCACCTGGCCGCGCGCCTGCCGGCCAGCGTCGAGGTCGATGACCTGATCCAGGCCGGCATGATGGGCCTGATCGAAGCCTCGCGCAGCTACGACGCCGACCAGGGCGCCTCGTTCGAGACCTATGCGTCGATCCGCATCCGCGGCTCGATGATCGACGAGATCCGCCGTGGCGACTGGGTGCCCCGCTCCGTCCACCGCCGCGCTCGTGATGCCGCCGCCACCATCCGCCGCCTGGAGCAGAGCAGCGGCCGCGCCGCCAGCGCCACCGAAGTTGCCGCGGCGATGGAGATGCCGCTGCCCGAGTACCTGCGGCTGATGGAAGACGCCGCACGTGGCCAGGTGCTGAGCCTGGAGTCGCGCATCGAAGACCAGGGCGAGCTGGACACCGTCACCCAGGGCGGGCCGACCCCACAGCAGGTGCTGGAACGCGGCGAGTTCGGCCGCGAGCTGGGCAAGGCCATCGGCCACCTGCCCGAGCGCGAGCAGCTGGTGCTGTCGCTCTACTACGAGCAGGAGCTGAACCTGAAGGAGATCGGCGCGGTGCTTGGCGTGAGTGAATCGCGGGTCTGCCAGATCCACGGCCAGGCGGTGCTGCGCCTGCGTGGCCGACTGAAGATTTTCGAGGCGGCGGACGCCGGCCTCGAAGAATGAACATGCCCGAGGCGGCTGCCCCCGGCCGCCCGGACTGAACAACAAAGGAACTCTGCTTTGAACAAGAACATGCGCATCCTGATCGTCGACGACTTCTCGACCATGCGTCGGATCGTCAAGAACCTGCTGGGCGATCTGGGCTTCACCAATACCGCCGAAGCCGAGGACGGGCATGCCGCGCTGTCGCTGCTGCAGAGCCAGCCGTTCGATTTCGTGGTCACCGACTGGAACATGCCGGTGATGACCGGCATCGAACTGCTCAAGGCGATCCGCGCCGATGCCAAGCTGAAGACACTGCCGGTACTGATGGTCACCGCCGAAGCCAAGCGCGAGCAGATCATCGAAGCCGCCCAGAGCGGGGTGAACGGCTACATCATCAAGCCGTTCACTGCGCAGACCCTGGAAGAGAAGCTCGGCAAGATCTTCGAACGCCTGGCGGCCAGCGCCTGATGGATACCACGGTCGACAGGAACGCCCTCGCCTTGCGCCTGCAGGAAGCCCTGGACGCATTGGAGTCCGGTGACGAAGCCGCCTGGCGGCAGCGCATCGACGGGCTGGTCGCGCTGCGCACGCAGCCGATGATGAGCGGCCTATCGCGGCTGGCCCGCGAGCTGGGACAGGCGCTGGGTGAACTGCCGACCGTGCCCGATGAAGCCGGCGAACTGGACGACGCCTGTGCGCGCCTGGACCACGTGGTGGCGATGACCGAACAGGCCACCCACCGCACCCTGGACCTGGCCGAGGAATGCCGCAGCCTGACCGAGCAGCTGCGCGCCGAAGGCCTGCAGCCGGGCCAGGACGCGCAGCTCGAGCGCATCCGCCACAACCTGACCGAGATCGCCCTGACCCAGAGCTACCAGGACCTGACCGGGCAGATCATCCGTCGCGTGGTCGGCATCGTACGCCGCGTGCACGAAGGCTTCGGCGCACTCGGCCTGCCGCCGGAACAGCATCGCTCCGACCCGGAACTGGCCGGGCCGGCACTGAAGGGACTGGACCGCCACGCGGTCTCGCAGAACGACGCCGACGACCTGTTGTCGGACCTGGGGCTGTAAGCATGAGCGCGGTATCCGACGACATCACTGCCGATTTCATCATCGAGGCGCAGGAAATCCTGGATCGCCTGGGCGAACAGCTGGTGTCGCTGGAGCAGGCACCCCAGGACGGCGAACAGCTCAATGCGGTGTTCCGCGGCTACCACACGCTGAAGGGTGGCGCCGGCTTCCTCGGCGTGACAGCCATGGTTGAACTGTGCCATGCCGCCGAAGAAGCCCTCGGCGCCGCGCGCGCCGGCCAGGCGGTGCTGCAGGCCCACCATTTCGATGCCGCCCAGCAATCGCTGGATTACCTGCAGTCGATGCTGGATGCGGTGTCCTCGGGTACCGAACCGGGCTACGCGCCCCCCGAGCTGATCGCGCAGTTCGATGTACACGGTGGCGCCACCGCCACGCCGGCGGCCGCCGCTGCGCCCACCACCGGTGGCAGTGACCTGATCACCGACGATGAGTTCGAGGCCCTGCTCGACCAGCTGCATGGCGGCAACGCCCCGACCGCAGTCGCGGCCGCGAAGAAGGCCGACGACGGCCTGATCAGCGAGGACGAATTCGAAGCCCTGCTCGACCAGCTTCACGGTGGCGCCGCACCCGGCACCAAACCGGTCGCCGCAGTGCCGGCGGCAGCAGCGACGCCCGCGCCGCGTCCGGCCGCACCCGCTCCGGCGGCCAAGCCGCCCGCCAAGCCACTGGCCGAAGCCGAGCACACCGTGCGCGTGGATACCAAGCGCCTGGATGCGATCGTCAACCTGATCGGCGAACTGGTGCTGTCACGCAATCGCTTGAAGACCCTGCGTGCGCGCCTGCGCGACGAAGAGCTGGACCGCGCCGTGTCCACGCTGGACATCGCTACCGCACGCCTGCAGTCGGCGGTGATGCGCACCCGCATGCAGCCGGTGGGCAAGGTGTTCTCGCGCTTCCCCAAGGTCGCCCGCGACGTTGCCCGCTCGCTGAAGAAGGAAGTGGACCTTGAGCTGATTGGCGCCGAGACCGAGCTCGACCGCAACCTGGTCGAAGCCCTGGCCGACCCGCTGGTACATCTGGTCCGCAACGCCATCGACCATGGCGTGGAAACGCCCGAGCTGCGTGAAGCCCAGGGCAAGCCGCGGATGGGCCACGTGCGGCTGTCGGCACAGCAGGAAGGCGACTACGTCAGCATCGAGGTGCAGGACGATGGCGCCGGCATCGATCCTGAAAAACTACGCGCGAAGGCACGCGAGAAGGGCCTGATCGACCCGGAAGCCGCGGCCCGCCTGAGCAGCGAGGAATGCCTGCATCTGGTGTTCCTGCCCGGCTTCTCGACCAAGCAGCAGGTCACGGATATCTCCGGCCGGGGTGTCGGCATGGACGTGGTGCAGTCACGCATCCGCGAACTGAGCGGCCAGATCCAGATCCAGTCGGAACTCGGCCGCGGCAGCCGCTTCCTGATCCGCGTACCGCTGACCCTGGCGATCCTGCCGACCCTGCTGGTGCAGGCCGGCGAAGACGTCTACGCCTTGCCGCTGGCACGTGTGATGGAAGTGCTGCACGCCCCGCGCACCTCGCTGGGCTGGTTCGACGGACGTGCCGTGCTCGACCGTCGCTCGCACACCCTGGCGCTGGTCGATCTTCGCCAATGGCTGGATGTGACCCCGGCCGCCTCGCCGCTGCTGACCATCGTTGTGCTGCAGGCCGGTGAAGCCCGGTTCGGCCTGGTCGTGGACCAGGTGCGAGGGCGCGAGGAAGTGGTCATCAAGCCATTGCCCAAGGCACTGCGTGGCCTGGCCGGTTATGCCGGTGCAACCTTGATCGGCGATGGTCGCATGGCCCTGATCCTGGACGTGGACGGACTGCGCTGAACCCCGCCGGGCATGGCCCGGCGCTACCGGAAGCGGCCGCCCAGGGTAGCGCCGGGCCATGCCCGGTGACCCGAAGAACTGTGACTACCGTCTGTACACGACTTCCCGGTGTCTCAAGTCCCATTCACACAAGCCGATACCGGACCCATGGATAGACTCAGCCTCATTGGACTCTTTCTCGCCCTGGCCTCGCTGGTCGGCGGCAGCATCCTCAAGGGCGCCGGCCTGGCGTCGCTGTGGTCGCCTGCCGCGTTCGTGATCGTCATCGTCGGTACCGTCGCCGCGATCCTGCTGCACACCTCGCCGGCGGTGTTCAAGCACGCCTTCAAGATCGTGCGCTGGGTCGTGCGTCCGCCGCACAGCGACCGCCGCGAACTGATCCAGCAGATCGTCGAATGGAGCAACATCGCACGCCGCCAGGGCCTGCTGGGCCTGGAAGCACAGGTGGAAGCACAGCAGGACCCATTCCTGCGCAAGGGCCTGCAGCTGCTGGTGGACGGCGTCGAGCCCGAATCAATCCGGCACATGCTGGAAATCGAACTGGGCAGCCAGGAGCATCAGGACCAGGCCGGCGCCAAGGTCTTCGAGGCGATGGGCATCTACGCGCCCACGCTGGGCATCATCGGTGCCGTGCTCGGCCTGATCGCGGTGATGAAGAACCTCGCCGACCCAAGCAAGCTCGGCCATGGCATCGCCGCCGCGTTCACCGCCACCATCTACGGCATCGCCTCGGCCAACCTGCTGTTCCTGCCGATCGCCGCCAAGCTCAAGAGTGTGATCTCGCACAATACCCGCGACCGCGAAATGGTCATCGAAGGCCTGATCTCCATCGCCCAGGGCGAGAATCCGCGCAACATCGAAACCAACCTCTCCGGCTTCCTGCACTGACATGGCCCGCCGCAAGCACCACGAAGAGCACGCCAACCATGAAGCATGGGCGATCCCCTATGCCGACCTGATGACGCTGCTGCTCGCCTTCTTCGTGGTCATGTACGCGATCTCCTCGGTCAACGAGGGCAAGTACCGGATCATGGCCGACGCGCTCACCGATGCCTTCGGTGGCGCACCGCGCACCATCAATCCGGTGCAGGTCGGCAACAAGCAGGTGCAGGGCGGCGGCTGGGATAGCCCGTCGGTGATCAAGTCCGGCACCAAGGTCGGCCCGTCCGCACCGGCGCCCTCGCACGACCCGACCCTGCTGCCGTCGATGGCCTCGCAGATGCGCATGCCGGTGTCGGTGCACAACCAGGAACAGATCGCGCGCGCCGAGCGCCAGCTCAGCAGCATCGCCGACCGCCTGACCGCCGCGCTGGCACCGCTGATCGACCGCGGCATGATCAGCGTGCGCCGCACCGAGCTGTGGATCGAAGTGGAGATCAACAGCGACATCCTGTTCCCGACCGGCTCGGCCGCGCTGGACGTGCACGCGCGGCAGACCCTGGCCAGCCTGGCCGAGGTGCTGCGCGACGTGCCCAACAGCGTGCGCGTGGAAGGCCACACCGACAACGTGCCAATCGCCACCGCCACCTTCCCGTCGAACTGGGAACTGTCGGCCGGACGCGCAGCCAGCGTGGTGCATCTGTTCGCCGACCAGGGCGTGCAGCCCTCGCGGCTGGCGATGGTCGGCTACGGCCAATTCCGCCCGCGCGAAGAGAACGACAGCGCGCAGGGCCGCAACCGCAACCGGCGGGTGATGGTCATCATCCTGGCCGATACCACCCACGCGGTCGATCCGCTGGGCCAGCGCCTGAACGCCGCAACCGGTGCTGCCAACAGCACCGGCACCGAACAAGCCGCCGCAACTCCGGCTACCGCCCCCACCTCCCCCATCGCACCGGTGAAGTTGCCGCCGGTGCCGGCTGGCAGCCGTGTCGGCGCCGCCGTTCCCCCGGCAATGAAGGAGTAAACCGATGCGCATCTGGGCAGTCGCCAACCAGAAGGGCGGAGTCGGCAAGACCACCACCACCCTCGCCCTCGGCCGTGGCCTGGCTGCAATGGGCCACCGCGTGCTGCTGATCGACCTCGATCCGCATGCCTCGCTCAGCCGCGCCTTCGGCGTACCGGTGGATCCACCGCCGGCCGGCGTGCTGGAACTGTTCGGTGCGCCGCCGGCCGACCTGTCCAGCTTGTGCCACGCCAGCAGCATCCATGGCCTGGACTACGTCTGTGCGCAGTCGGCGCTGGCCACGCTGGAGCGCCGCAGCGCCAACCAGCCCGGCCTCGGCCTGGCCCTGCAGAACGCGCTTGCCCGCCATCAGGGACAGCACGACTACATCCTGCTGGACTGCGCACCGACCCTCGGGCTGCTGATGATCAACGCACTGGCCGCGGCCGACCGCCTGATCATTCCGACCCAGGCCGAACCGCTGGCGCTGCATGGACTGGACGGCATGGTCCGCACCGGCGAGATGGTCGAACGTTCGCGCCGCCGCCCGTTGCCGATCTCGATCCTGCCGACCCTGTTCGATCGCCGCACCCGCGCCGGCAACGAGTCGCTGCGCACCATGCAGGACCGTCATGGCGCGCGTGTATGGGAAGACGCGATTCCGATCGATACGCGCATCAGCAATGCCGCCGGCCTGACCCTGCCGAGCGTCGGCGAGGACTACCCGGGCCGCGGCCTGGCTGCGTACCGTCGCGCCCTGAACTGGATCCTCGGCGAGGATGCTCGCGCCCTGGAGCAGGCCGCATGAACAGCACCGGCGTACTGGACGACTATCTGGACGAGCTGCTGGGCGAGGCGATCGCGGTGGCATCACCCGCCGTGCCGCCGCTGGCCAGCACCGGATCACGCCCGGCGAGCACAGCGGCACCGGAACGCGAGCCGACCTGGGATGACCTGCCGGCCGAAGTGATCTACGAAACCGAAACCGTCGCCGCTGCGCCTGCCATGGACGACGCCGCGCTGGAAGCCGCCTTCGAGGCCGCATCTGCACCGGGCAGCGCCGGGCCACGCCCGGCGAGCGCAGCGGAACCGGAACGCGAGCCAACCTGGGACGACCTGCCGGCCGAAGTGATCTACGAGACCGAAACCGTCGCCGCTACCCCCGCCGTGGACGATGCAGCGCTGGAAGCCACTTTCGAGGCCGCCTCTGCACCGGGTAGCGCCGGGCCACGCCCGGCGAGCACAACGGCACCGCAACGCGAACCGACCTGGGATGACCTGCCGGACGAGGTGATCCACGAGACCGCTCCTGCGCCGACCCCAGCCACTGCAACGTCCGCCCCGGAGCCAACCTGGGACGATCTGCCGGATGAGGTGATCTACGAGACCGATCCGGCCGACAGCCATCGTCTCGCCCACACCGACAGCCCCGGCCTGCAGGCCGCATTCGAGGCGGCCGCCGGTGGCGAAGACGTCCCCACGCCGCCACCCGCCGCGGTTGCAGCACTGGCGCCCGCACCACGCCCCACCGCTGCACCGGCTGCGGCAGCACCGCCGCCGCGCGTGGCCGTGGACGCACCCAGCGGCAACCGACCTGGCACCTGGCAGGAGCTGCAGGCGCAGGCACACCGCCCGGCCAGCAGCCCACATCCGCAGAACCGCCGCGCCGGCGAGCGCACCTCGCGCTGGCTGCGCCTGCGTTGTGGTGCCCAGGCCTATGCACTGGAACTGCTGAAGGTGCAGGAGGTGGTCCTGCCGGTACCGTTGCTGCCGTTGCGCGGCACCGCTCCGGCCATGCTCGGCATCATGAACCTGCGTGGCCAGGTGGTGCCGGTGATGGACCTGGGCCTGCACCTGGGCGCCACCGCTGCCGAGGACGACGCCCAGACCCGCATCGTGGTGCTGGAGGAAAACGGCGAGACCCTCGGCCTGCGCGTGTCGGCCGTGGAAGACGTCGCCAACCTCACCGATTCGCAGATCGAGCCGCCTGATACGGCGCGCATCTGCCAGATTTCCAATGATCTGTTCCGCGGCGTGGCCCGGGTCAGCCAGCGGCCGATGATCCTGCTCGATGCCACGCAGCTGCTGAGCTGAGCGGAAAAAGGGGACGGAGAGGATTAAGTCGCAATCGACCAGGCTCTCCCGCAGCCACCCTCGGCAACGGCGACCACGCAGTGGGGACGTAAGGTGTTGACCCAACGGATCAACTCCTTGCGTCCCCGACAGGCACCGCATCGGCGCAAAGCGCCGAGCCAGTTGCGACTTAATCCCCTCCGTCCCCTTTTCAACAGCGACCGCATCGACGCCCCGCGCCGATTCCCCTAAAGAACCCCGCTGGGGTGCCGTTATGGATCACGGAACCGTTTGTCCGGAGCAAGCATGAGCATTGTCGAACTGGGTGAGGATCTCGGCATCGAGAGCAGCACCGAGCTCAAGAACCGCCTTTCGCCACTGGTGGCAGAGGCAGGCGAGCTGACCCTGGATGCGAGCCAGGTCACCCGCATCCACACGGCCGCCGTGCAGGTGCTGTGTGCGTTCGTGCAGGCCCGCCGCGAGGCAGGCCTTGGCACCGGCTTCCACGGTTGTACCGCAACCTTCCGTGACGCCGCACGCCTGCTGGGCGTCACCCAGGCCCTGGGCCTGGACGTAACCCATGACAACCTGAAATCTGTGGAGAACGCTGCATGAGCGCACGTATCTTGGTGGTGGACGATTCGGCGTCGATGCGCCAGATGGTTTCCTTCGCCCTCACCTCGGCCGGTTTTGCCGTCGAAGAAGCCGAAGACGGCGCGGTCGCGCTCGGTCGCGCAAAGGGCCAGCGCTTCAATGCGGTGGTCACCGACGTCAACATGCCGAACATGGACGGCATCGCGCTGATCCGCGAACTGCGCCAGCTGCCGGACTACAAGTTCACCCCGCTGCTGATGCTGACCACCGAATCGGCCGCCGACAAGAAGTCCGAAGGCAAGGCCGCCGGTGCCACCGGCTGGCTGGTCAAGCCGTTCAACCCCGAACAGCTCGTCGCCACCGTGCAGAAAGTGCTGGGCTGATCGCCCCGCACTGCTCCCCCTCTTCGCTTCCGGATCGCCACTGCCATGAGCATGGACCTGCAACGCTTCCACGCCACCTTCTTCGAGGAGAGCCGCGAAGGCCTCGACGCGATGGAGGCTGGCCTGCTGGCCCTGGAATCGGGGCAGCAGGACGCGGAGATCATCAATTCGGTGTTCCGCGCCGCCCACTCGATCAAGGGCGGCGCCGGCACCTTCGGCTTCGATGCGATTGCCGGCCTGACCCACGTGCTGGAAACGCTGCTCGATGAGCTGCGTGCAGGCAAGCGGGCACTGGAAGGCCACGCTGTCGACGCCATGCTGTCTTCGGTGGATGTGCTGCGCGCCCTGCTGCGCGAAGCCGAGCACGGCCAGGCCGCCGATCCGGCCGCCGTCGTAGCGGTGAAGGCGCGCCTGGAAGCCGTACTGTCCGGCCAGGCGGCATCAAGCGCACCGGCCGCCCCGGTTACCAAGGTGGACGACACGCCGGAAGCCTGGCAGATCGGCTTCACCCCGGCGCCGTCGCTGTTCATGAGCGGCAACGATCCACTGCGCATCATCCGCGAACTGGAACATCTCGGTTCGCTGCAGGTCGCCGCGCGCATGGAACGCCTGCCCGGCTTCGCCCAGCTCGACCCGCTCGAGGCCCACCTGGCGTGGGACCTGGGCCTGGTCGGCAAGGTGCCGCGCAGCAAGATCGAAGACACCTTCGCCTGGGTGCTGGACGACTGCGAACTGGACATCCGTCCGGCTGCGCCGCCGAGCCTGGCCACGCAGGCCCCGGCTGCGTCCGCTGCTGCCCTTTCCACACCTGTTGCTGCACCGGCTGCGGCCGCCGCTCCTGCCGCCAGCGGTGGTGGCAGCCAGGAGGCGGAGACCTCGATCCGCGTCAGCGTCGACAAGGTCGATGCACTGATCAACCTGGTCGGCGAACTGGTCATCACCCAGGCCATGCTCAAGCAGGTCTCGCACGCGCTGGACCCGGTCCACGCCGAGAGCCTGTTTGCCGGCCTGGACCAGCTTGAACGCAATACACGCGACCTGCAGGAAGCGGTGATCGGCGTGCGCATGCTGCCGGTCGATGCAGTGTTCCGCCGCTTCCCGCGCCTGGTCCGCGACCTCTCCGGCCGTCTCGGCAAGCAGGTCCGTCTGCGCACCGTCGGCGAAGGCACCGAGCTGGACAAGGGCCTGATCGAGAAAATCGCCGATCCGCTGGTCCACCTGGTGCGCAACTCGATCGACCACGGCCTGGAAATGCCGGACGTGCGACGTGATGCGGGCAAGGATGAAACCGGCACGATCACCCTGGCGGCATCGCACCAGGGCGGCCACATCGTCATCGAAGTCAGCGACGACGGCCGCGGCCTGGACCGTGCCAAGATCCTCGCCAAGGCCAGCGAGCGCGGCCTGGCCGTACCGGACAACCCGACCGATTCGCAGGTCTGGGACCTGATCTTCCAGCCCGGCTTCTCCACTGCAGACGCGGTCACCGACCTGTCCGGCCGCGGCGTCGGCATGGACGTGGTCCGCCGCAACATCCAGGCACTGGGTGGCGAAGTGCAGATCGAAAGCGGCCTTGGCACCGGCACGCGCACGCTGATCCGCCTGCCGCTGACCCTGGCCATCCTCGATGGCATGACCGTGGCGGTGGCCGGCGAAACCCTGATCCTGCCGCTGGCCTACGTGCTGGAGGCACTGCAGCCGCAGCCCGAGGACATCCGCAGCATGGCCGGCGAAGGCCGCGTGCTGCGCGTGCGTGGCGAATACCTGCCGATCCTGTCTCTGAGCGAGTACTACGGCTACGGTAACCGCGCCCCCGGCAGCGAATCGCTGGTGGTGGTGGTCGAAGGCGATGGCCAGAAGATCGCACTGGAAGTCGACGAGCTGGTCGGCCAGCAGCAGGTGGTGGTGAAGAACATCGAGAACAACTACCGCCGCATCGGCGGGGTGTCCGGTGCCACCATCCTCGGCGATGGCCGCGTGGCGCTGATCGTCGACATCGGTGGCCTGGTGCGCTCGCTGCGGATGCCGCAGGCCGCCTGATCCACACTGAGTTCGTGCACTGAACCGCCGCCCTTCGGGGCGGCGGTTTTTGTTTGCGTGCGCTCCGGCCATGTGTGGCTGGGGTCGGATCCCTTTTCTTTGAAAAGGGATCCGACCCCAATCTGCTCCCGAATCCATTCCGTGAACTCCGTCGCCGCACTGGTTTCGTTCGCAACCACGCCGCCGAAGCGCAAGCCCCGCCACTGCAGCACTTTCGCGCCGTCATCCCTACGCAACCGAATGTGATCTGGGTGCATAAAGTCCGCCCGCAGCACGCCGCTATCTCGCTTTGACGGCCGTCACCGCCCCCCCACCGGGCACCACCGTTCGCTCTGCAACCACCCCCAGCCGACGCAACGACGCCGGCATCCTGCCCACCTGGAGCACCCTGCATGAAGTGGTTCCAAGATCTGCCCATCGCCCGCAAGCTGGCCGTGGGGTTCACCCTCACCACCTTGATGACCCTCGTCCTCGGCGCGTTCGCGCTGCTGCGGCTCAACGAGGCCAACAAGCAACTGGGCGAGATGGCCAGCAACGATATTCCTTCGGTACAGCACCTCGGCGAGGCACGCTCGCAGCTGGGCGAGTTCCGCACCTACGAGCTGGCGCTGCTGAGCATGCTCGAGCAGCCGGACAAAGTGGCCGACTACTACAAGCGCATGGACGACACCGCCAAGGCCGTGCATGACGAACTGGCCGCCTACTCGGCACTGCCTGCACTGGCCAAGGAGCGCGAACTGTATGGCGCGGCCAACGTGCAGCTGGACCGCTACTTTGCCGCCAACAAGGCCATGCGCGAAGCCGTCGCGGCCGGTGACGGCGCACTGGCGCAGCAGATCTCCGACGAACAGTCGCGGCCCGCACGCCGCGACCTGTTCGCCGCGATGAAGACCCTCGGCACCCACATCGGCGGCCTGATGGATGCCAAGATCGCCGATGCCAACGCCACCCACCGCACCAGCATGCTCGCCATCATCGGCTGCATCGTGCTGCTGTCGCTGGTGGCCGCTGCGCTGGCCATGGTCATCTCGCGCGCCGTCACCGGTCCGCTGGGCAAGGCCGTGCACGCGATCCAGGCCGTCGCCCGTGGCGACCTCAGTGTCAGCACCCAGGCCACCAGCAAGGACGAAGCCGGCAAGATGCTGGCCGCCACGGCCGAGATGACCGCGATGCTGCGCCGCTTCTCCGAGCAGACCCAGCTGATGGCGCAGATGCATGCCGGCCCGGATATCAGCCACCGTATCCCGGAGGACTTCCCCGGCGTGTATGGCCAGCTGGCCGGCGGCATCAACACGGTGATCTTCGAACACCTTGATGCGATCCGCGATGCCATCGACGTGCTCAACCAGTACGCCATCGGCAACCTCGCGCCGGACGCACGCCGCCTGCCGGGCAGCCGCGCGATCCTGCACGAGTCGATGGATGCCGCCAAGGCCAGCCTGCTGGCGATCAACACCCAGATCCAGCAGCTGGCCGCCGCAGCGGCGGCCGGCGACTTCAGCCAGCGCGGCGATGCACAGCGTTTCCAGCATGATTTCAAGGTCATGATCGAGCAGCTGAACACCATGATGCAGGTGGCCGACGGCAATCTGGGCCAGTTGTCGCAGCTGCTGCAGTCGATCGCTGCCGGCGACCTGACCGCCCGCATGGATGGACAGTTCAATGGCGTGTTCGCACGCATGCGTGACGACGCCAACACCACTGTCGCGCAGCTGACCCAGATCGTCGGCCAGATCCAGGCCAGTGCCTCCAGCATCACCCTGGCCGCCGGCGAGATCGCGTCGGGCAACAGCGACCTGTCACGCCGCACCGAACAGCAGGCAGCCAACCTGGAAGAAACCGCCGCCTCGATGGAGGAGCTGACCTCGACCGTGCGCCAGAACGCCGAGCATGCCCGCCAGGCCAACCAGCTGGCGATCGGTGCGCACGGCGTGGCCTCGCAGGGCGGCGACGTGGTCGGCCAGGTGGTGACCACCATGTCGGCCATCGAAGCCTCCTCGAAGAAGATCGCCGAGATCATCTCTGTCATCGACGGCATTTCGTTCCAGACCAACATCCTGGCGCTGAACGCCGCGGTGGAAGCCGCACGTGCCGGCGAACAGGGCCGCGGCTTCGCCGTGGTCGCCAGCGAGGTGCGCACCCTCGCCCAGCGCTCGGCCGCCGCCGCCAAGGAGATCAAGGGCCTGATCGATGACTCGGTCGGCAAGGTCGCCGAAGGCTCCAGCCTCGTGCACCAGGCCGGCAGCACCATGGGCGAGATCGTCGCCTCGGTGCAGCGCGTGACCGACATCATGGCCGAGATCTCCGCTGCCTCGCAGGAACAGAGCGCTGGCATCGAGCAGGTCAACCAGACTGTGGTGCAGATGGACGAGACCACCCAGCAGAACGCCGCACTGGTAGAGGAAGCCACCGCCGCCGCACGCGCGATGGAAGACCAGGCCGTGCAGCTGGGCGAAGCAGTGGCTCGCTTCCGCCTGGCCTCACAGGGTACGACGGCCGCGCCGACGCGCCTGGCCGCGGCACCGGTTCCGCGCCAGGTGGCGACCGCTGCGCCGGCTGCCAAGCGCGCATTGCGTGCGTCGGTGGCACAGCCGGCGCTGGCCGCAGAGGGCGACTGGCAGGAGTTCTGAGGTAGCGGGGTCGGATCCCTTCCCGAGGGGAAGGGATCCGACCCCTTATGGAAAGTGATGCAATTCTCACTTCATAATCCAGCACAGTGGCCGATATCCCCATCGAGCCATGCGCCAACGCGTGCTGGCGCCCGCCCCTGACCGTAGATTCCATGTCCGACGGCAACGACACTGCAGTGCACGATGTCCACGCGGCCGACGCCGCTGACGAACGCTTCCTGGTCCGCAACCCGCGCCAGCTGCGGCAGCTGCTGCGTTCGCTGATCGACCAGCGTTCGCTGATCAACGCACATATCGACGGCCGCGACCGTTCGTTCCCGACTGCGCTGCTTGAGCTCGACGAGGACGAAGACTACCTCCTGCTCGATGGCAGCCCCCAGGAAGCGTCCAACCGCGCCGCCGAGCAGGCCGACCACCTGCTGTGCTTCGCCCAGCTTGAACGCGTGCTGGTGCGCTTCCGGCTGCAGGAACTGCAGCGCGTGGACAACGATGGTCACGTCGCCTTCCGCGCCCCGCTGCCAGACGAGCTGGTGCACCTGCAGCGGCGTGAACTGTACCGGCTGGAGACCCCGGTCACCGACTCGCCGCAGCTGCAGCTGCCGGCCGCCGAAGACCGTAGCGAGGCACTGTCGATGCGGGTGGTTGATATCAGTGGCGGCGGCCTGGCCGTGGTGGTGCCCACCGACTGCGCGGTGTTCAGCCTGCAGAAGCGCTACCCGGCCGTGCTGTCGCTGCCCGACGGCCCGGACCTGGAGATCGAGCTGGTTGTCTGCAACCTGCTGCCACAGCGCCAACCCAATGGCATCGAGATCAAGCGCGTGGGCATGCGTTTCGACATCCTGCCGCGTGGCGGCGACAGTGCCATCCAGCGCTACATCTTCCGCATCGACCGCCAGCGCAAGGCGCGTCGCAACGGCGAGCTGTAGGGGGAAGCCAGGTACGGTAGCGCCGGGCCATGCCCGGCGGGTCGCCCACGCACCGCCGGGCATGGCCCGGCGCTACCGAACCATCCACACCATGCGTGGATGCCCCGGCGCCACACCTAAAGTCCCCCGACGAGGGGCCGATATCGAGCCTGACACCGGGACTTCCGGCAGAACCAGGACCCCTCGATGAACGACAAGACCAGCACCACCGCCAGCGCCGGTGGCGAATTCCTCAGCTTCACCCTCGGCGCCGAGCACTACGGCGTGGACATCCTCAAGGTGCAGGAAATCCGCGGCTACGACGCGGTCACCCGCGTGCCGGATGCACCGGACTACATCAAGGGTGTGATCAACCTGCGCGGCACCATCGTGCCCGTCATCGATCTGCGCCTGAAGCTGCGCCTGGACAATGCCCGCTACGACGCCTTCACCGTGATGATCGTGCTGAATGTCGACGACCGCGTGGTCGGCATCGTCGTGGACAGCGTCTCCGACGTGATCCCGCTGTCGGCCGAGCAGATCCGCCCGACTCCGGAATTCGGCGCCGCCGTCGATACCCGCTTCATTTCCGGCATCGGCACCCAGGACGACCGCATGCTGATCCTGCTGGACATCGAGACCCTGCTCGACAGCGCGGACATGGGCCAGGCCAGCCTCGTCGAAGACGCCGCCGCCTGAGCCAGCGGACCTGCTTCACGTTCTGGTCACAAAACCCTTCAGTTCCCCCCGGCAGTGCCGATAGGGGGACAGAAGCCGGCCGCGCAGGAGCGCGCAGGACCGGAACGACCATCACCATCCCCGGAGATACACCTCGATGAAGTCCCTGCTTGCGTTCGTTTCGGCCGCTGTCCTGGCCACCACTGCGTCCTCCGCTTTCGCCCAGGCGGCCGACATGATCCCGCCGGAACTGGCACCGCGCTCGGTCGGCAAGGACGGCATGGTCTGTGGCAAGGTCGAGAAGGCTCGCTACGCGGAAGGTTCCGAAGGCCAGCCGACCTTCCTGTACATGGGCGGCGCCTTCCCGCGCCACACCTTCTCGGCCCGCATCGCCGGCGAGAACCGCGGCAAGTTCTCCTTCCCGCTGGAAACGCTGGAAGGCAAGACCGTGTGCGTCATCGGCAAGATCCAGCGCGACGCCTCGCGCGCCGAAATCGAAGTCAGCTCGCCGGCTGGCCTGAAGCTGGCCAACATCAAGTAATCCGCTGTCCATCCGATCACGCCGGCCCCTGGGACCGGCGTGGTCGCTGCTGCAACCGGGCCCGACGCCCGGACGCGTCTGCCTTAGGAGATCGCAACGCCCATGCCGTGGATCAACAACCTGAAACTGATGCCGAAGCTGATGCTGACCTTCGGCGTTCTCCTGCTGGTGATGCTGCTGCAGGGCATCGTCGCCTACCGTGGCCTGCACTCGCTGAACAACGTCACCACCGAGTTGGCCGGTTCACGCATGGAGAGCATCCGCATGGCCGGCGAGATGCGCGGCATGCTCGGTGAGTACCGCAACGCCGCCTACCAGCAGTTGATCCGCGCAAGCGACGACGTCAAGGCAGACGCCCGCAAGCAGTCCACTGAACTGCGCGAAAGCATGGACAAGTCGATCAAGGGCTATCCGGCGCTGGTCGACAATCCGCAGCAGAAGAAGCTGTTCGATACCTTCGCCAAGGAATGGAAGGAGGCACTGGCCTCCTACGACAGCGTCACCGAGATGCTGGAGCTGGACCTGCCCGACGATGCGATCGACACCTTCGTCGGTGAGACCCGCGCCAAGCACCGCAAGGCCGGGGCCGCACTGGAAGCCCTGATTGCCGAAGACAATCGCCTCGCCCGCGCTTCGCGCGAAGAGGCCGAATCCACCTACGCCGCCTCGGCCGTGCTGACCGTGATCGCCCTGCTGGGCGGTGCCGCGCTCGGCCTGGTGCTGGTCTGGCTGTTCGCACGCGCCCTGGTCGGCAGCGTGCGTGGCGCCGTCTCGGTTGCCAACGATGTGGCCGGTGGCAAGCTTGATGGCCATATCGATGTCAGCCGCAAGGACGAAGTCGGTGAGCTGATGCAGGCCATGCAGCGCATGCAGCGCGACCTGCGCGAGCGCACCGAAACCGACCAGGCCATCGCCCGCGAGAACCTGCGCATCCGCACCGCGCTGGACTACAGCTCGACCGGCGTGTACCTGACCGACACCAGCAACACCATCGTCTACAGCAATCGCGCCCTGCAGCAGACCCTGACCCAGTACCAGGACGAGGTTCGCCGCGACCTGCCGGACTTCGATGCGCAGGCCTCGCTGGTCGGCAAGCCGGTCACCGTGCTCGAGCACCGTGGCGAGATGGACCAGACCCTGCTCGGCAACCTGAAGGCGCACGGCGTGGCCCGTCGTCCGATGCAGTACGGCGATGCCCAGTTCGCCCAGGTGGTGTCGACCATCCGCAACGAAGGCGGCGACACCGTTGGCTACGTGGTGGAATGGCGCGACCGCACCCAGGAAGCGCAGGTCGAGGCCGAAGTGGCGCGCGTGATCGCCCAGGCTGCCGCCGGCGACCTGTCCGGCCGCATCGACGCCAGCGACAAGGAAGGCTTCTTCCTGCAGCTGGCCCAGCAGATCAACGGCCTGCTCGACGCCAACGCCGGCAGCATCGAACAGATCTCCGGCCTGCTCGCTGCGCTGTCGCAGGGTGATCTGACCGTGCGCATGCACGGCGATTACCAGGGCGTGTTCGCCCGCATGCGCGATGATGCCAACGCCACCGCCGCGCAGCTGAGCGAGATCGTCACCCGTATCAAGCAGTCCAGCCGTGCGATCAGCTCGGCCGCCGGCGAGATCGCCTCGGGCAACAGCGACCTGTCGCGCCGCACCGAGCAGCAGGCCGCCAACCTGGAAGAAACCGCCGCCTCGATGGAGGAGCTGACCTCGACCGTTCGCCAGAACGCCGAGCATGCCCGCCAGGCCAACCAGCTGGCCATCGGCGCACATGGCGTGGCCTCGCAGGGCGGCGACGTGGTCGGCCAGGTGGTCACCACGATGTCGGCCATCCAGGCCTCGTCGAAGAAAATCGCCGAGATCATCTCGGTCATCGACGGCATCGCGTTCCAGACCAACATCCTGGCGCTGAATGCCGCTGTGGAAGCCGCACGTGCCGGCGAACAGGGTCGTGGCTTTGCCGTGGTCGCCAGCGAGGTGCGTACCCTCGCCCAGCGCTCGGCCGCCGCCGCCAAGGAAATCAAGGGCCTGATCGACGACTCGGTCGGCAAGGTCAACGACGGCTCGGCGCTGGTGCACAAGGCCGGCGCCACCATGGGCGAGATCGTCGCCTCGGTGCAACGCGTGACCGACATCATGGCCGAGATCTCCGCGGCTTCGCAGGAACAGAGTGCCGGCATCGAACAGGTCAACCAGACCGTGGTGCAGATGGACGAAACCACCCAGCAGAACGCCGCGCTGGTGGAAGAAGCCACCGCCGCCGCACGTGCAATGGAAGAGCAGGCTGGGCACCTCAGCGAGGCCGTGTCGATCTTCGTGGTCGACGAAGCCGAGGTCGTGGCCGCTCCGCGCAAGGCAGTCGCAGCGCCGGCACCGCGTGCCGCCGCACCGGTCGCACCGGCTCCGGTCGCCCCACCGGCCCGACGCACTGCAGGCGGCCGTCCGATGGCCACCGAACTGGCTGACGGAGACTGGCAGGAGTTCTGATTCCTGCCTGACGTGATGTACGGGAACGCCCTGGCCCTGCGCTGGGGCGTTTTCGTTTACGGGGGTATCTGGATATCAGCCAACGGCGGAGCCCCTCGGGGTGGTCGGTCGAAAAGCTGGGCTGCTGAGATTTGGCCGGGAGGGTGGATTGCGCAGGGGACGCCGTGAATACGTCCTTGTAGGCTCGGGCGCGCCATCCATGGCGCTTACGCCCCTGCGCAACCCACCCTCCCGGCCACGGACACTTTCCGTGCGCGTCCACCCCGGATTGAAAAGAAAAGAGCAAAAAGCAAAAGCCAGGTCGCGTCCGGGGTCAGATCCGTTTTCCTGCGGAAAACGGATCTGACCCCTCTTTCCAATTGGAAACCCAACGCTCTTGCCGTCCGACACCGGAATATCGAATGGGCCGGGCCAGGGTGGGTTGGCGGGGGTGTCCGCGGCATGGATGCCGCGGCCAAGCCCCCAGGGTGAAGTGACCCCCGGGAATTGGACACCAGATCCAACCCCGAGGGATACATGAACAGATACGACGCGCGTTTCAAACTGCAGGTCGCCAAAGA